>NZ_VTFS01000003.1:308029-616058 GCF_009671245.1 Marinicella rhabdoformis | reverse complement strand
GCCTTCTTCAACCATCAACTTCGCATAATCACGACGTTGTTCAACCGTAAATGATAATCTTTGCTTCTTTGACATTTTTTAACCTCTGTTTCTTGTATTATATAGGCTAAGAATATGTCCGAGTTTATTAGACCATTACAATATCAACTCCCAACAGCCTTTGGGAACATATTCGTAACTTCTTTTTAGTTTCTACAGGAGTTGGTGCATTAACAACTTTGTTTGTTACAACCCTAAAAACGAAAACACGATATATAAAATTAGCAGCGGATTATGAATATAAAGCAACATTATCTGAGTCATTAATAGGATATAGAAAATTACATCAAATCGCCTATGAAGATCCAGAGTATAAAGAGTTGTTTAAAAAATTATCTGACACCCTAACATTTAATCCATCAGCTCATATTATTGGTGTTAAACAGCCTGAAAATGACATCAACAAATCTTTAAGAAAGGTTAGTGATGACGATGATGATTAAGAGTGATGCAAAAAAACACCTCACATAATAATGGCTGATGTCCAAAGTGTATATTTCAAGTAGTAATAATTAAGATATTATTTATTGCCTAATACTATGCATGTCTTTTCATATATATAGCTTAGGTAATGAGTTAACGATTTTATTGGTTTCAAGACTTACTGTAATCACTCTTTGAAGAAGGTCTAATGGGTATCTGGCATTGCCCATTGTTTCTATAGCCCAGTCGTTTGCATCGTTGGTGATACCTGATTTTTTATCAGTTTTAACGCCTTGGCGATCTATGACCCATTCAATGGCTGATTTACCGTTTACCACATAGTCATAAGCATCTAAGGGAATCCCTTCAATTTTGATGTGGTTGTTGTAGATGATAGTGGATTTATCTGGAATCAATTTGTTTTCATCATTCCTGACTTTACCAAATTTCATTTTAGTAACGTAATAGTGTTCCGCTTTAAGGTCTTTGGTTTTCTTGTTGCCCAGATCTAACTTGACGGCATATCGAGGTGCTGATTCATAATCTAGATGCCACTTGGCCAAGTCACGTCCTGCCTGACTGAACGCCCAGAAATCAGCAGTAGATTTAACCCTTGGAATCCTTGGCAACTCTTTTGATAAGTTTTGTTCAAATCGTGACCGGTAATCCGGCGAATGCAATAACCCATAAATATAGTAAAAAATGTCTTCTTTAGATATAGTTTCACCTGGGTAGGCTGTTTTGAAATGAGCCAAGCCTTCATCGGTTATGGCATCTTTTCTTTCATATGATAGTTCACTTGATGTTTCATTTCCTTGGCCAACCAATTTGTCAGAATCAGAGAGGTCTTGAGTTTCTTGATAATGGTAAAGTGGGAAACACTGACTTTTAGAAATATACTCTAAATCAGGCACATGGTCCGTAACCAAACATGAAAACTCTTTAGTTGAACCTCTTCCTGTTAAACCAATAACCAAATTCTCACTGTCTGGTCTTGGGAAGATTTTGGGCATTAATGCCATCCTTTGAATTATCATGGAATCATTGTATACCCAAGCTGCAGTGAAAGGTCTATACAAAGATTTACGTATTAATTCTGGATTAAATACTGCAGTTTTACCAACCTTGGCTTTTGGAACTATTCCACTGTGCCACTTTATTAATTTAGGGTCAGTTGTAACCACTTCCATAAATTCTATTGATTTATCACTTCTTTGGTATTCATATACATCGCTGTTATATGTATTAATAAAATTGCTTATGTTGCTTTTTAACATTGATAGGTTGAAGTTATAGAGCCAGTCATCTGCATTAGTTTTCAAACCATTTGAATACAAATCGAAAAGAGTAATATCAATCTTGTTGGATTTATTGCCTAACTGAATGTGATCATAAAAACTGTCATCCCTTTGGTTCACCCAATCTCCATATTTATCAGGCGTGATGGATTCCCACTTATCAGCTGTTGAAATACCGCTGATGCTTTTGAAGTTTCCAATGATGCCAAGTTTTTCATTTTGGGTGTGGTAGTCACCGATGTCATGCCAATAAATTTGACCTGACTGTTTACTTTCTGGGTTTTTGATCAGGAAGGTTATGGCAATGGGTGTTCTTGTTCCTTGGCCAAAAACATTGTCTTTTTCTTTGCGACGTTGCTCTCCTGATGTTCTTGCATTGCCTCTCAGGTGAAATACATAAATGCTGTTGAATTCTTCGGCCAGACATTTTCTGATGCCGTCACCGGTGTTGGCTTCTAAAAATCCTGCATTGGTTACAAAGCCGATGATGCCAGCACCAGACTGTTTGAGTTGATTGGATGCCCAGCGGATGGCTCTGATGTAAGAGTCATACAGGGCATTTTTATTGGTGGCAGTTGAATGAGCGGCATATGTATTTTGAATGCTATTATCAAGTACTTTATATGCGATATTGGCATTGTTGTCATTGGCAGATTTTTGACCGGCTGAATAGGGTGGGTTACCCATAATGACCTTGATGTCCAGTTCAACTTGCCTTTTTCTTCTTTTGCTGTTGATGGGTAAAAGGATGCTTAATTCATCCTTGCTTTCGTACATTTGGAAGGTGTCGGTTAGACAGATGCCTTCAAATGGTTGATAGTCAGCTTGCATAATGCCGTGGTACACCGCTTCAATGTTGATTGCAGCAATGTAGTATGCGAGTAAGACAATTTCATTGGCATGGATTTCGTTTTTATATTTATGTGCCAGCTGTTCTTTGCTAATTAGGCCACTTTGAAGTAAACGGGTGATGAATGTGCCAGTTCCGGTAAATGGATCGATGATATGAACATCAGGGCTGCCCAGGGATTGATTGAATTCTTGTTTTAATAGATCGTTGATGCTGTGGATGATGAAATCGACCACTTCTACTGGTGTATAAACAATACCCAGCCTTTCAGTCATACGAGGGAAGGCATTTCGGAAGAACTTGTCGTACAGCTCTACCACGATTTTTTGCTTTCCTGCCGCATTGTCAATGCCTTCTGCCCGCATCTGAACACTGTAGTAAAACTGTTTTAAGGTATCAGCTTCTTTTTCTAAATGGTGTTCATTGAGCTTATCCAAAACATTTTGCATGGCTTTGGAGACTGGGTTGTGACTGGCAAAGCTGTAGTCCTTGAACAGTGCATCAAATACCGGCTTGGTGATTAGGTGTTGGGCCAACATTTCCACCACTTCTTCATCGGTGATGCTGTCATTGAGGTCATCTCTGAGTTCTGCTGCGAATTCATGGAAGGCTTTGGCTTCTGATGGATTGTTTTCAGCATCGTTAACGATGGTGTTGATTCGGGTGATGTGGGTTCTGGCAATTTTGGCAATGTCATTGGCCCATTCTTCCCAGTGCATTCTGTTACCACATTTTTTTACCACTTTTGCGTAGAGGGCTTTTTCAATCTCCCCTACTTCAATCTTCAGTGGAATTTGTTCAGGTGGTTTGGAGTCATCAGGAGAGCCAATGGAGTGACTTCCTTTGCCGGTGTTCTTCTTCCCAGGAGATTTTGATGGTTTTACTGCTTTATCGGTTATGGCCACCACTTCCATTTTTGAGGGTCTTTGTTCCATCAGATCCATTTTGTTAATCATGGCGTTAAACTTGTCGTCATGTGATCTGAGTGCTTGTAAGACCTCCCATACGACCCTATAAACTTTATTGTCATTGAGTGCATCAGATGGTGACATTCCGGCGGGGATTACAACGGGAAGAATGACATACCCTGATTTTTTACCTGGTGCATTTCGCATAACACGACCGACCGATTGAACAACATCAACTTGAGAGTTTCTTGGCGTTAGGAAAAGCACAGCATCTAATGCGGGTACGTCAACGCCTTCTGACAGGCAGCGTACATTACTTAAAATTCGACATGTGTCTTCAGGTGGTTCGGCTTTTAGCCAGTTAAGCTTTGCTTCTTTCTCACTGGCATTCATGCTGCCATCAACATGTTCTGATTCACAGTGGAGGAAGTTGTCATTGTCTTCTTGCTCTTGGTAGGCTTCTACCACTTCCTGAAACATGCCGGATATTTGTTTTGAACTGACTTTATGTGTTTTCCCTTTATAGGTTTGTTCAATCACTTGGCAAAAGGCGACTGCACGTTTCATGGGTTCAATGTCGCTTTCAAGGTCTTGTTCAGCCCCTTGTTTACTTAGGGCTTTCCAACAGCCAATGATTTTGGCTGCATCATCAACTTTTAATGTGTTGTTTTCATCAGACAGCAAGCTTTGAATTCTTCTGCTGACATGTCCTTCATCGACAGTCAGAACGATCACTTTATAGTCTGTGAGTAAGCCAAGGTGAACGGCTTCTGAGAATGTTATGACATGGAATTGTTTACCAAATAAAGCAACGTCATCCATAGAGCAAAGTTCTGTTCCTTCGTTTTCTGCTGTGGCTTTTGCCCCTTCCCCATAGATTCGAGGGGTTGCAGTCATATAAAGTCGTTTTTTTGATTTGATGAAGTCTTTGTTGTGTACTTTTACAAAGTTACTTTCACTTTTATCCTCAAATGTGGCACCTGTTGTGCGGTGGGCTTCATCACATATGATTAAGGCAAACTCACCTAAGTTATGGTCATGTTGAGCCTTACTGATAACGTCAATTGAGTGATAAGTCGAAAAGACAACGCTCATGTGTTCATCGTCTTCTCTGAGTTTCATTTCTTTTGCTAATTTTGCGGCATCGGTAGTCGCCGGGTATTGCAACTCATGGTCAAACATTTGCACAATGTCTTCATCTTTTTTTCGTTTCTTTCCAACATCGTGATCAGAACAAACTGCAAAGCTATGAAGTGGAGTTTCACTGAATTGGGTCCATTCAGTTAAAGTTTGTGATAACAAAGAAAGACTTGGAACTAGGAACAATACTTTCTTGCCTTTACCTCCAAGTTTTTCGGCAAGCTTGAGACTGGTATAGGTTTTACCGGTACCACAGGCCATGATTAATTTGCCACGATCTGCCGTTTGAAACCTTGTAACCACATCGTCAAATGCCCTTTGTTGGTGTGGTCTTAATTTTCTTTCACTTCTTTCTGTTAATAAAATGGGTGCTTGGTTTGGCTGGTATTTTGACCAGTCAATTTGGCTGTTTTCAAGGGTTTGCAGGTCGATTTTGGTTACAGCAGGTTGTTGGTTAACCAATGCTTGTTCAGCATTATCAGACCAGTTGTTGGTACTGGCGACAATTATTCTATGAGTAAAAGGCTTTTGTCCTGATGCTGTAAAAAAGCTGTCTATGTGCTTTTTGTATATTTTGACATCTTCTGAATATAGCTTGCATTGAATGGCATGATACTCGTTAGTTCCATGGGTTTTTGCAACTAAGTCAATGCCGGTATCTGTTGCTGAGATACCTTGCTCATGAGCCCACTCTTTATATGTCCAAACATCACTATATAGGTCTTTATAAGAGGCTTCATATTTAAAGAAAGTTATTATTAATTCTTCAAAATAAGTGCCCTTTTCTCTTTCTGTTTTACTTTGATTGCGGTATTGATCAAGTATTTTAGATAATGCAGAAGATTCCATCTTTTTTCGTTTTTTAAATTACTTTAATCTATATTATTCCATTGTTGTATAAATTGGAATTATTGAATCCTTATAAATAAATAAATGAGTTTCTTGAACCTCGTTAGGGGTAGTCTGCCCCATCTCATTTCAATAATTATTTTAAAAATAATATGTCTGGACTTTGGAAAAGTCGATATGATTTTGAAAATATTTATTTCCATGCTCCCCCCGTTACTTTCGCCAATGGGCAGGGTTAACGAAGCGCACTTTTTAAGTGCATTGAACAACCCTTTAACCAATTTAGAGAGTAAATATGAATAAACAGGAGTTTGTGAAAGAATTAAACAAGCAATACAACAATGATGCGGTTGTTGAAGCTGCATTAAAAATAATCGAGTCTTCAATTAGAGAAAAAGATAACGTCTATTTCACCTCGCCAGATGTCGTCAAAAAATTTTTGATACTGAATTTCAGAAATAATCCCAATGAAATTTTTTGTGTTTTATTTTTAGATAATAAACATAGAGTTATAGCGTTTGATAAAATGTTTCAAGGAACTGTCAATCAATCGCACATTCATCCTCGAGTGATAATTCAAAAAGCCATTGAATACAATGCTGCGGCTATAATTTTATCTCACAATCATCCAAGTGGTGATTTAACACCAAGTGAATCAGACAGATTATTAACTAAAAAGTTGAAAGAAATTTTGGAGGTGATTGATGTTAGGGTTTTGGATCATTTCATAGTTTGTCCAAACGACACTTATTCAATGGCACAAAATGGCGATATGTGATTCCATGGTTTTACCTCATTATGTTTAAGTTACTATTTTTACCATAAAAGTGTCTACATTTCTCAGGTGTTACTAATTCACGATTTAGGGATTTTTCGCAAATGACCATGTCCCAAAACACGAGGGATCCGACCAGTCACCTGAAGCTTCACCTAATGAGTTAAATGAAATTGTATATATTGTTGCAATTCCATATGGTTCATACTCAGCGGTAATGAATCCTGCTTGAATATATTCATTAGTTAATTCATCTATATCAAAGGGCCCGCCTGCCCTTCTCGTAGTTAGAGATTTTAGCTGTGGGCCAGAAGAAATGTAAGGTATGATTTGCAGTGTTACTTCATCGTCAAAACAACTGCCTGAAGAGTTACGATCATAAATTTTTTGACCTGTCCAGGTACCAATAAGTGTTGCATTATTTGGAATTAGATAATCGACCGAGCAAGGAAAGAGCTCTCCAGACTCATTAAAACAAACAGGAGATGACCCAGTTCCATTGTCAGTTGTGATTTGTTGCCTACTACACTGCACACTTCCATCCTCATTTACTGAAGTCATTACATAACCTTGACCGCAAGCACCTGATAACCGTTGCTGAATTTCTGCTGTGTTAATATCATCAGCCTGAATGCTCCCATCTTCTATTTCAAGTGAAGTTATAGATGATTCGTTTACTGTTAAGGCCAGTTCTGCAGTAGAAGAATAAAAGGCCTGTGCAGTGGCTTTAACTTCTGTTCTTGGCTCCATCAGTGTAAGAGCAGTATCCGGTTCACCAACACGTGCTTCTATCCAGACTTGCGTGATTTCAAAAAGATCAGGTATATCAGTGAAATCAATTTGAGTAGAGAAAATGCCATCTACTACTTGTATGTCATCCATGGTTTGTATGGCTAAAATAGAACCATTAACCGCTGAGTCATAAAGTGTAAACTCAAAGTCATATAGACCATTAGCAGGTGTACCGCCATCAAACAGCTTACCTTGATACGTGAACTGATATGAGCCAGGCAAGCTAAAGCTTGTTGCACTTGACATTAATAATAAAAGAACTGTCATTAATCTTATTGTATTCATCATTGATAACCCCTGTATTAGTTCTCTTCAAACCCATCACTAAAAATATAATCACTCTTATTTGTGCCAAGTAAGCCGCCTTGTATTTCATACCTGCCGCCATGATTAACACTTATGTTATTCTGACCCACTAATGCCTGCAAAGCAAACCTTTGATCTACAGTCGATACATCCTGTAATCCTCCTGACCCAGTGCTTTTTATAATGCTAAATCTATTAGTGACCCATATATCAAAAATAGCCTGACAATTTAGGTCAGTTAATACAGTAATAATTCCATCTAAACAATCATCATCCCCTAGCCAACCTATAAATTCAGAGTCATCAGATCTTGTGGGTATTAAAATTACTGCTTCACCTTCGTCAAATGAATAACTACATTCGTCACCACAATTAACTCCAAGTGGATTACTCGTTACAACCCCAGATCCATTACCTGAAAGGCTGATGGTCACATTGTGTTGTGCTGCATGAGCAGGAAACTGAAAGACAGAAATCAAGATACTAAATATTACAATTTTAATTTTAAGCTTTGGTTTCATATTGATCCTTGTCGTTAAATAAACAATAGCTACTTATTACTGAGTACATATATTAACAAAATTAAAGAGTAGGTACCTTTTTTTATTTTATTCTCAACCTGAGTTTTTAACCATATGGTTAGCCTGATTTATATGACCAGTTCGGGGGCATTCGTACAGAAACCAAAGGATTTGACCTTCTTTAATATTATCAAGCCATTGGTTATGTCGAGCAAGTATTTCTTATAATGTATAGTTTTTAGCTTATTAGCTTGTGAAATAAAATATCCCTAATTTAATGTGGATTCTCCACAACAAGCGTTGTGGAGAAACTTAATTGAACCAATTAAATTGAATAGCTTTCACGAATTAAATTAATAATTGCAGAAGCCTCGGCTCTAGTAAAAGTTATCTTCCCATCTTTGTGGGATAGGATAACTTTGTCACCAACTTCCATAAAGCCAACAAATGGCGATGAATTATAAGAATTTAGATATTCAACTATGTCTTCTTTTTCAATTGCAATTTCCCAATATCCAATTATCGAAACGCCTAGTTTTCTGACGATAATTACAATTTCTTCTCTGTTGTTTGGTAGCTCTAATATTTTTTCTTTCATGTGATTCTCCGTTAAGATGCGTTAATAATTTTAAATTTTTGGTTTAATACTTTTCTTTGTAAAAGGGGGTGGCCTGACCTATCCATTTGTGAGTTTTATATGTGCATAAAACTTGGTTCGTATCTAACTCCATCAGTTCGTGAGGTTCTATGATAGGTTCAATGGTGCTTGAGGTTGTTGTCGATTGATTTCCAACATTCCTGTGCTGTACTCTTTGGGTTCCAACTCTCTGAGAGAAATATTTTGCTGTTGCATTATCATTCAATCGGAAAACCATTTGGAAATCGCAAGCCCCTAATATGATGTTTGCTCCTTCATTGGATTTCCGGCCATATTTCTGCATTTGCTCCGTGGACTGCCAATACATCCAGGTTGGGATATTTCGGCTTCTGATGGTATTAAGTTTTCCTGTGAGGTCGTTGATTACACCGGCATTCCCGATTTCATCTAATAACAATAAAACAGGTGGACGGTTAGAATAATTAACAATTAAATACCGTAAAATGTGCCCTACCATTACGCTGAAAAGTTTTGAGGTTGTTTCTTTCTGACTTTCTTCAAATTGTAGAAACAATGCCACTTTTTGATTCTGTAATTCATCCAAAGAAAAGCCATCGGTTGACAAGCTATTTCGAATTGTTTGATACCTCAGAAATCTCATGTTCGAAACAAAGGTGGCAAAGACTGAGCCCAGAAATCTTTCATTCTCTCCCATGATTTTCAGTGTTCTGATAATTGATCGACATTCTGAATTATTGGAATGTCCTAGCTCAGTAAGTAATGACTTCATGGAGTCAAATTGTGTTATGAAATCATAGATACAAGATAGTGAAGGTTTAGGGTTTGGATTTTTTTTAGTTGGTTCTTTGATATGAAGAATCAAAGCATCGAGTAAATCTCTTGCTGTTTCAGAGAAAACGGGACTGCCATTTTCTTCACCTATAAATGCTGAAGCTATTTCTCCAATGGTTTCAGGGGTGTTTAAATCACCAATGAAATCATATTTGTGTTTTGCACTTGTAGGGTTGTAGATTATGCATTTGTATCCTGCTTGTTTAAGTTTATTTGCTGTTAGCTCATATATTTCGGGCTTTATGTCCAAGCAAACAAAAGAGTTTTGAGTCTCTATCCATCTAAAGATTTGGTTAATTAAAAATGTTGTTTTCCCAGTGCCTGGTGGCCCGATTACTGTGGCTCTATCACTTGAGTCTGCGTAAAGTGATTTCCTTCCTACTTTTCCTATAAAAACAGAGCTGTTCTTATGTTTAAGTTCTTTAGCCAACTTTCTATTAGGCAAAAGTAAATTTGGCTTATTGATTTGTGATTGTGGCTTTGCTCCAAAGATTAATTCTTCTATAAGTTCTATAAACCACCCCATTATTTTGCTCCTATATAGGTTGATGTGATATCAAGTCTGTTTTTCCCGTGGCCCAATTCTTGGTTAACAATAGAAGCTGCACGATTCCAAATCCTTTGCTCTTTAACTGACAAGTCGCAAAAATCGGGTCCTCCTGCATGAGGCGCCTTGATTCCACCTGACAAGAGCTGAAATCTATTCTGAGCCCATGTGTGACGCAGTCCATGTCCTGCAATGTTGTGATCAAACCTGATTAGGTTGTAGTGGCGGTAATAGGATTTGAAAGTTTTTCCCTTTGGAATCATCGATTTTTCATTATTTTGTCTTTGAAATGTAGATACCATTTGGAGAAGTGTTTTTTGTTTTTCTGTGACAATTGCAATTTTTCGTGGCCTGCCGCCTTTGCACCATGAGCCTTTGAGTGCTATGTAGTCATCTTCCATTCTTGTTGCATACGCATAAGAAAATTTGCATGCTTCTTCAGTCCTCAGGCCAAACTCTGAGCGTAATAATGTGACTAATTTTTCTCTTTGGGGTAACTGGTTGATGTGTTTATAGTTGATTGGTTTTGCTTTGGAAGTGCCATAATTGGGGTTGTTTTTTCTCAAACCACAACCGATGTCTTTATTGGAAGGAATTTCATTCAACTTGCCTACTTTATCTGCTAGCCATCGAATATCAGCCATGCGATTGGCAATTGTGCGATGTGAAAGGTTCTCCACTCTCCAGTCATCAACTAATCTGTTCACTTCTTTTTTCCCTAATCTATGGATATCCCACCTCTTGCCATACCCCCTGTTATGGAGTTGTTTAATACAGCGATTCAAATTGTTGAATCGAGATTTTTGGCGATCTGGTGAACCATCACGGTTATATTTCATTATTTGTTTCAATTGAAACTCGGTCTTATGAGTTTTAGCCATAATTCATTTTTTGTTTAAAAGGTTAATGCGAATAACTAGCTGCAATTAATCCGTCAGAAACAAATTAATCCATATGCTAAATTGATTTTTTAAACAAAAATATTTTTATCTATCTCGCAAATTTCTTCGCGTAAATTTGTGCAGTTTTACTCCTTGCACATGTTTCGGATACAAGGTTTATACATCATCAATCCTTCGCACGAGTGATGAGATAGAAACCAGTATCACTCTTAAGGGTGATGTGGCAAATTCAAGATTTGCTTTTTAAGTGCCTGCGTTTTTTGTCTGCAATGGCGTTAAGACAACAACTTAAAGTTAACAAGTTGCCACTAAAAAACTGTTTGTCACTTTGTTTGAGGTTGTTAAATCCTTACGTATCAACCAGTAAAGTGATGAATCTGTCCCGTCACTCGGCATAACTCCGAGAGACGGGACAGGTAACCATGGATGGATGTAGCTCCTTCCTAGGAAGGAGCTACATCCATCCATGGTCTGGTTATTGCTCATGAATGACTCCTTGCACGATATTTTGCCTGCCATTTTTGCTAAAAATTAATGTGTCTGAACCATCCTTTCGGAGGTCCTTGAGGGCCGTTCTTACACTGCCAGTAGATATTGATTCAAAATCTGTCGTAATCATGTTAATTAGTTCTGTCCAAGATATTGGTTCAATGCAGTGATCTAAGATATATTGCTCAACCCTGCCCTTAACGCCTTGTGGGGCGTTGATTGATGGGTCAATGTTGTATTCAATAACGGATAGAGCCAACGAATTGACTGGCTTGTTCTTGACGCTGCCAACTTGAATGCTTGCTAATTCGAATTGTTTAGCGGGCTGGGGCTCAGAATCCTTCATCTTGTCTGTATGCAGGGTACAACTCATTGACTTCTTCGACTCCAGCCGAAAAACAAAGTCAACATCTGACTCTAATGCATTACTGCCACGTATAACATTGGATTTGTTTGTATGGTGGACTATGAGACAGGTGGTATCGAATTCTTGTCGGATTGATTCAATCTTGTCCAGAAAGTCACCCATATCCTGTGAGTGGTTCTCATCACCATGGCCAAAACACTTGCGAAGCGTGTCGAATACTATGAGTTTAATTGGAGCATCAATCTGCTTCAATTGGTCGCGGAAAACCTCCAATTCATCTTGGTTACGAACGGCAACCCTTTGATTCGTTGCAACAAATGGAATTTGTTCATTATCGATATTAGCTTGAGCAAGCCAAGCCTTGACTCTTTTTTGCAAGCCAAAGTTGCCTTCGCCAGCAACATAAATTACTAATCCTTGATTAACATCCTGGCCATGCCATTGCTTGCCCGCTGCAATACTCAAGCACCAGTCCAGCGCAAGAAAGGTCTTGTAGCAACCTGACTTGCCATACAACACCCCTGTTGTATTCTTCTCGATGTAGTCTTCAATTAGCCAATTGGTTTCAATATCGAGTGATAATAATTCTGACATACTGTACAACCTTAGGCCGTTAGACTTGGTCCGGTTATTCACCGTCTCTTTCCTGAAGCCTTTTATTTAAAAAAGCATCGATTTCAGATTTTAAGAATCCGACGGATCTTGCGCCTAATTTGATTGGTGGCTTGAGTAGCCCAGACTTAACCATTCGTGACAATGTCGAACTCGAGCAATCTAGTATTCCACATACTGTCTTAGGTCTGTAAATTGACTTTACTTTTGGGTTCATTATGAAGCCTCTTTATTTGATAAGTAGCTTCATTGCAGCATGGCGTTATATATGTAACAACAACTAATTTTAGCTTTTATTGAGTTTGTATATGCTTTGTATTGAGTTTGTGATTTTTGTATTGAGTATGTTTTTCTTGCAAACTTTAAATTTCAATTTTTATACTATTTTTTCGAGATAAAAAGTTTTGCTTGTTTGTTATAAGTCCTTTGTATTTGTTGAAAAGTAGCAGCTGGTTCGTTTAAATAAATTAGTTTTTGTATCTCTTTACCCTTCTTGTCATTTCCGAGTTCAATTTTGTAAGGAAGGATATTTTCATTATTAGCTATAAAACTTTTTATTTCATTAAAACTTGGAATTGAATCTACAGGGTATTCATCTTTATATTTGTTGAGTATATTTAAAACAATACCTTTATGCTTTCCATGATTGGTAGATGAAAACCAATCAATGAATTTTTCAAATATTGTTTTATCGTCCTGATTATTAACAAATTTGTCTGAAATTTTTTCTTTGTTATATTTAGAATCAAAATTGACACTAATGCCATGCTCACTCATTTTAGTCTCAACATCACTGAACCTATAAAATTTAGTAATCCCTGTTTTGCTGTTATTTTCAGACAAAAGCTCGTCAACCAGACAACGATTGAAGTGTTCGTTGTTATACCAAAGACCTTTATCTAAACTTATTTTTTCTAATTCCTTAATATAATTCTCTTTAAGTGCTCCGATTTTAAATCTATCAAATTTGTCATGAATTGAACTTTTTTGGTCAGTATTTGCAATCTTGAACTCGGTTTGAAGTGTTTCATTAAACCCATCTGAGTCATGCAAAATTAAAAAGTCACTTGCTTCGCGAGAATATCCCGGGGCTTCAATAGTGCAGTAATCTGTTATTTGAAAAGCAATTATGGAACGATTACTACCAATGCTTCCAAGTGAGCAATTAATAAAGAAACCTTTGATATGATTTGCCAGCTTCCCATATTTCAAATTTAAGTCATATATACCTTTAGCATAATCAGTATTTTGGTCGGATCTTTTGAATATTGAGTTCATCAAGACCCGATTGGTTCTGACTTCGTCTGATTCACATTCAAATAGGCAGTGTACACTTCCATCCAAGTAATAGTGTTCCATTAAAGAGCTACAAAATTCCTTAGTGCTAAGACTGGTTTCATCAAGCAGTTCATTGATTTCATGGTGTTCCAGAAATTGCTCATTTTTATATCTAATCATGTTTTTACAGTGTTAATTTTTTTTAATAGATTCATTTATGAAGTTGCTCCAAAAAATCATCATTTTGGTTCTTTCATTTAAGTATTCAGCTTTGTTATAAGCGGCTTCGACTTTATTCTTTATTTCGTGGCTCAATTGTTTTTCAACAATATGTTGGCTAAAGCCATTTTCTCTAAGAGTTGTACTTGCTAAATGGCGGAAACCATGAACACTGGTTCGACCTTTCCAACCCAGGCGATAAAGAGCATAGAGCATTGCGTTTTCTGAAAAGGGTTTTATTTCTGGTTGCTTTATTGATGCAAAAACAAAATTGTACTGGCCTGTTATAGAGTGAAGCTTACTCAAGGCTTCTTTAACAGTTGCACTCATAGGAACTAAGTGCTCTCGATTCATTTTCATAAGTTCTTTGGGAACTGTGATTATGTTGTTTTCAAAATCAATGCAATCCCAAGTCAAGTAACGGATTTCTTTGGTTCTAAGAAATGTATGTAGAGCGACAATTAAACCAGTTTTTGTTGTTGGGTCAGCTTGTAGCGAATAGATACTTTTAGCTAACTCTGGAAGTTCATTAGCTGTAATATGCGTAAAATTTTTTGACTTGTGTTCCTTAAGGAGGATTTCTAATCCATCAACAGGATTGTTTTCTATAAGCTCTTTTGCCTTTGCAAATAAAAAAATATTACTGCACCGTTGTTTAAATTTTTTTAATTGCTCTAAAGCTCCTCTCTGTTCAATCCTTTGTAAAACTTTAAGAACCTGTGATGATGTTATTTGATCTACAGGAATGTCTCCAATGTATTTAAATATATCTTTTTCAAGTGAATGCCAAACATCTTTTGCATGACGCTCAGACCATTTATTTTTTTTCTTTTCATGCCAGGCTTTAGCAATGTTTTTAAATGAGTAAACTCCTTTTATCTTGGCTTTTTCTTGTTTTTTTACTTCACTAGGGTCAATGCCTTCGGCAATTAAACATTTTGCTTTTATAGCCTTTTCTCTTGCTTGTGTGAGTGATACGAATGGGTAAACACCTAGCGCTAAGGTTTTTTGTTTGTAATTGAAACGGTAATTAAGCCGCCAGTATTTTGATCCATTTGGATGAATCAGTATGTAAAGTCCATGACCGTCACTGTGCTTTGAAACTGACTTGCCTGGCTTTATGCTATTTATTTGAGTAACTGATAATTTCATTGATGTTGATATAAAATATACCAACAATTATACCAACAATAATGGCGATATGTAAAGGTGTATTATGATGGTTTATGATGCAATAGAGTCACTTAACATATTGTTTATGAAGGGTAATGTGAATGTTTTTGATGGTGCCTGAATCGTCAGTTCGTCTCTGCGACCGGGCACCATTTTATTCTAGTTTGTACAACTTACAATCCTTCCTTAAAATTAATACTTTCTTTTTGTTTTTTCAGAAATTCGCATGGTGATGTCTGCGTGGAAGACTTCGTCTCCTGATTCATCGATTACGCTGACGGGCATGATCACGTCTTGTGGTTCATTCCACTGGTAATCATTGACTTGGCAGACGATGCGCAAGTTGCTTTTGGCCATTTTCAAATATTTCACTTCCATGGCCACAGGAATCCAGCGAAAATCTGAAGAAAGCGAAACATCTAGGCAGGTGCCGCCGGCCAATTCAGCGGCATTGCACATGGCGATGGCGTGAACTGTTTTGATGTGGTTGTGGACTGCTCGGCGCTTTTTTATGGCAACTTCTACACGCCCAGGTTCGATGTTGACAAAGCGAGGTTTGATGGAAGAAAAGTAGGGTGCTTTGAAGCAGACGATTTTGCTCACCAGCCACTTTCCAAAATTATTTTTGCCAAAGATTTTCCAAAGTTTTAAGACTGGACTTTTTGATGGTTTGTAGGTCATGGTTTGTTAATATTGTTTCTGAAGAATTATAAAGGAATTGAGAGAGAACGGGCACTTTTCAGAGATACTCGGGTCAAGCCCGAGTATGACAAGTTGAGTAGACCAGTTGGCGAGTTGAATAGACAAATGGCCTTAAGTGTTTGCATTAAAGATTAAATCTTGCCCATCTTTTGCAGGCCTTTTAGGTAGGAGACCACAGCGCTGACATTGGCTTTACCATCGTATTTCGTGATGATGGATTGCAAGAGTTTGCCGGCTTGTTTTGGCTTTTTGTTTTGGTATAAGATTTTGGCGCTGAGGTAAAATTGATCTACGACAAATTGTGGTGCATGGGCGTAGTGTTTGTCTAAACCTTTGACCATTTGAATCACTTGGGCAAATTGGTGTTTGTCGTTACAATAGCTGATTAAGCTTGCCATGTCTTCCGCTTCATCTGGCCTTAAAGAATGCCCGTCCTGTTGGTAGGTTTTCCAAAGTGCCAAAGCTTCAACCATGTCTCTTTGTTGTATCAATTGCGTCAGCTTTTCTTTGGGTGAAAGCCTTGAAGATACGGTGAGTATATTTTGTGCTTGGTGTGCCAAAGCATCTAAGTCATTTCGACCTTCTTTTTGCATGTCTTTGATGATGGCCATCGCCCCTTTAGGATCTTTGTTTTCAATCAGTTCTTCAATGCGACGTTTGATGGGGTCATTGTCATCAATGCTGCTTTTTCCTCTCGTGTCTTCAACATCGTGTGGGGTGTAATCTAATTCATCAGAATTATGATACAAGACATAACCCATGACCAAAAAATTAAACACCAATAAATAATATAGCACGAATGACAAAACCATATTTTCTACCCACAAAGGAAATGAGTCCACAATCAAATAATCAACAAATAAATGGATGCCACCTGTGACCACCAAGAAAGCGAACAAAAGCCAATAATCCAACCCAAGCCTTTTAACAATCTCTATCAAGTCAATTGGGTTTAAAGCAGAAATGACGTGATCAGTTTGTGACAGCAGCATAAGGTATGCAGGGGTTAAGAAAAAGGTGAGAATCAGTAAGGCTATTGATAACGATGGGTTGCTGCGGCCAACAAAGATAACAATTAAGATTTGTATCAGGGGTAAGGCCATGGCTTTGAATCCAATGGTGTCACTGACTCCCAAGCTGTACTTGTCCTCAAACGAAAAATGCCCATCAGCCACATCCAGCATGACTTCAAACGCCACTTTATAGGCTGCCAAAAAAAGCATGATGGCGACTAAATACCCCACAAATGGAATGGGAATGAGTTCTAGTATGCTTGCGCCGGCTAGGGCTGTTATTAAGAAAAACAGTTTATTGCTGCCCATGTAGTTAATGAAAAAGGGCATTTCAAAAATAAAGCGGCGGTCATTGGGTACGGATGTGGTCATGATTGTCTTGAAATTTTAAGTAGTTGTTCAATGTGTTTCATTAATTCGATTTGATCAATCATGTCATTGACGTAATCCAATCGATCGGTCTCAATCATCAGCACTTTACTGCTGCCGAATTTTTCACGATAACTGTTAATCCAGTTTTCGTAAAGCTTTTCCAAACGTTTCAAATAAGCCAGCGGTATGTCTTGTTCCATGGCGCGTCCTCGCAACTTGATGCGTTTGCGCATGGTGCGAACTGAACATTTGAGGTAAATCATTAAGTCAGGTGGTTTGATGGTCTTTTGAATGCTTTGGTATAAATTTTGATAAGTTTGCCAGTCACGTTTCGATATTTTGCGCATTTGGTATAAGGCGGTGGCAAAGATTTCAACGTCTTCGAACAGTGTACGGTCTTGAATCACAACGCCTGGTGTGGCGTCTAATTGTTGGTGTATTTTGAATTTACTGGCAAGGAAATACAGTTGCGAGTGAAAGCCCCAAGCTTTCATGTCTTGGTAAAAATCATCCAAGTAAGGGTTGTCGTCATTGGGTTCATAGAAAGGCGTGATGTCGTAGGTTTTGGTGAGGAATTCCACCAATGAGGTTTTCCCCACACCTATGTTTCCAGCGATGCCAATGACTTTGTTTGTGATCATTTAATATCAATATCCTTTGATTTTTTTAGGTTTTTGACAATCAATAAAAATGATTATCAATGTTATTTTGGCGATTCAAGCTTGTTACTTGTCCATGATTTAAACCTTTGTTTTTGTTTCTTGTTCGGTTTTTTCAAAGCAGTCAGAGTGATTTTAGTTTTCTGTGTTTCCTTGATGGTTAACTCTGTTTGTTGCATTTTTCCTGCGCGGGCGTATGTGATTTGCCAATGGTCACCCGCTTTGGCTTTTTTACTGTGTGATTCCCAATCTTTGGTGGTCATTCGTAAACCATTCAATGCAATCAATTCGTCACCAGTAGTCAGGCCAGCGTCCCAAGCGGGGCTGTTTTTATCGACCAAGCCAATGGTGTCATTATTCAATGTGAAGCCTATCCATTGTTTAATGTCTTCTGCTTTTTCTTCTTTGATTGTCAAACCATAAAAATCTAACATTTCAGCAAATGGAAGGGCTTGGGTGCCATCGATGTGGGCTTGCCATAGGCTTGAAAAATCTTTGCTGGTCAATGATTTCAATATGGCCAAAACATCTGATTTGTCATAACCTTTGTCACTGTTGCGGTGCTTTTTGAATAATTCAGCTTGTACATCATCCATGCTCTTGTTGTTATCTGTCGCGAGGCGAATTTGATAATCTAAAAACCAAGTGGTTAATGCGCCTTCTAAGTAAATGTTGACGTTGGCGTTGTGGTTTCTTTGGCTGTTTTCCTTTTGCCATGTATTGAAGCTGCTTTCACTTAAACTGCGGTGATTGCGGCCTGGTTTGGTTAAATGCTTGGTTAAGTCCTCACTGAGTTTGGAAAAGTAGTCTTTTTGGCTGTAAATACCTGCTCGAAACATGAACAAATCATCGTAATAACTGGTAGTGCCTTCCGCCATCCAGAATAAGTCTGAATAGTTCTCTTTATCATAGTCGTAAGGTGCAATGCCGCTGGGGCGATAAGCTTTGACATTCCAGGTGTGGATGAACTCATGTGCGGTAGTCGCTAAAAAACGGTTATAGGTCTTTTTGTCATCGAATCCAAATCGATCAAACTGCATGATGGTGGAATTCACATGCTCTGTGGCGCCGCGTAGGCCAGGGCCTGCATGAATCATATACAAGTACTCGTCGAACGGGAAATCGCCCCAAACTTTCTCAGCTTCATGGTGCAGTAGTTTGGCTTTTTCTTGTATGTCATTGATGTCGTGGTTACCTTCACCCCAGATCAGGATGCCGTATTTTTTATCATTGACATCGAATGACACATACTCATGAATACCTGATTCAATTGGAGAATCCACCAGTTGATCGTAGTTGTTGGCTTTGAATTTGTGGTCATTAACCTGTTCCATGCCTGATCGGCTGGCCCAGTTTTCAGGCACATTCATTGAAACAGTAAGGTCTTGGTCACGGAATTTGGGGGCGTAAATAAACACACCACTGGCGTCTATAAAGGCATGACTGTCATCGATATGCGCGACACGATGGCGCAGCATATTAGCATATACTTCATAGTTTAAAGTCACTGCACCGGGTGATTTTAAAAACACTTTCCATGTGTTTTTGTCCATTTGAGTGACTGAAAGCGACTCTCCATTTTGCTTGGCACTCATGTCACGCAGGTTTTTTCCCAAGTCTAAAATTTCATATCTGCCGCTGCGCCAAACAGGTAACTTAACGGTCAAAACTTTTTCAGTGACATTGGGAAAGGTCACGGTGACTTCTGCTAAGTGGTGGGCCGCATCTGTGACGGTGAATTTATATGTTGTGGCTTGTGTTTCAGTGGCTTGTGCATGGGTGGTTGTATTAATTAAAAAAGCGAAGAAAATGGTCAAAATATATTTCATTTCAAGACTTGGGTTATGGAATGTTTCAATTGTGGCAAAACTTCATCCTGAAACCAAGGATTTTTCTTCATCCAAATGTTATTACGAGGCGAAGGATGAGGAAGAACAAATTGTTGAGGCAGGTATTCTTTAAAGTTTTTGACAGTTTGGGTGAGGTTTTTATGGTGATTATCTAAGTGGTGTTTCATGGCGTATTGTCCGATGACTAAAGTCAGTTTAATCTCGGGCATTTCAAACATCAATTGTTGATGCCAAGTGGGCGCGCAAATTTTCATTGGTGGCAGGTCACCGGATTGGCCGGTGGTTTTATTGTGACTTCCGGGGAAGCAAAAGCCCATGGGCATGATGGCGAATGACGTTGGGTCATAGAATTGAGTTTTTGTAACGCCCACCCAATCACGCAATCGGTCACCACTGGCGTCATCCCAAGGAACGCCCGACTCATGGACTTTGCGCCCTTGTGCTTGTCCAATGATCAGTATGCGACTTTGTGCACTGGCTTGAACAATAGGTCTGGGAACATGAGGCAGCTCTTGTTGACATAAGTCACATTCCCTGATTTGTTTAAGTATTTGCTTAATTGAGGATTTTTTATTTACCATGAAGCTGCTATCATAAAGGAAAACATACAGAGGATTACAAATGAAAGACACTGCACAGCATTACGGCGGTATTTCACGCTTTAATCATTGGATAGGCGCTTTGGTGGTGATAGCCATGTTGGCCGTTGGGTTGTATTTTGGTGGTTTGCCTCGGGGTGATGAAAAATCATTCTTACGTGGCATGCATGTCAGTTTTGGCGGACTGTTGTTTTTATTTCTTATTTTTCGTGTGTTTTGGCGTGTGTTCAGTAAATCACCTGATCCTGTTGAACAGCCTACGCCACTTAAGTTAATTACCAAAGTGGTGCATTGGGTATTGTTGCTTTGTGTTTTGATTATGGCAGTTTCAGGCCCATGGATCGTTTGGACAACGGGAAATGGCATCAATGTTTTCGACATCTTTACCATCCCTTCACCGATTGAAAGGATGCAGGAGCTGCACAGTAATTTAGAAGTTGTTCATGAATACACAGCTCAAGTTTTACTTTATACCTTGATTTTACATGTGCTTGCTGGGTTGAAACACCAGTTTATTGATAAGGATAATTTGCTCAGTCGCATGGTTAAAAAGCTTAGGTAACTGTATTTGATTGTCAAGTTCGATTTTGTCACGCATGTGACGCCCTATATTGTGAATCTGAGATATGACTAAAAAATACATAAGGTTAAATGCCTTTCTCACTTTTTGAGAAAGGCGGTGCTTAAACTCAAACCTCAATATTTAATGAGGTAAGGTTATGAGCACAGTATTCAGTAAGATTCCTAGCGATCCAAATTCCACCATCTTATTTCAGTATCAAGGCGTATTTGATGATGTGCCTGTGTGTTATAGAACGTGGCGAATTGATGACATCCAAGGCGATAGCATCATTTTTCAACACAAAGATTTATTTGGTCAAGAAGACCGGCAAATCATTAAAAAAATACAAGCATCTCATTTGGTCGATAAAAGTAAAACCATTGCCATCAGTCGCAACCACCCTGATTTTGTTTTTGTGAATTTTAATTTTTCGGTGGTTTAAGACGTGTATTAATTCATGATTATGATTGGCTGGCTGGGTCATCTTAATAGGGGTCAGTGACTTGGCTGGCTACAGATTTTCATGAGTTAAGTGTGTCTACGTTACCACTTCTTTTTGCTTCGCAAAAAACCGTAATAACTTCGACTTGTCTAATGAGTTGGCTTCTGAGTCGTTGCACTCCCCACCTGCCAACATATTCTCGCTTCCCTTCTTGGCCTACATGGATGTAGGTCGTCCGCGATAGCTTGGATCGGTAGCGGCTTACTTCGTAAAAACCGCAATGTCCTCATATGTTTTAATGAGTGTCTTCTGATTCGCAAGCTCACCAACCAGACACATGTTTTGTATTCTCGCTTCCCTTCTTGGCCTACAAGGATGTAGGTCCTCAGCGGAGGCAGGATGCCGGCAGCAGAGGTGCCCAAGGATGTAGGTCCTCAGCGGAGGCAGGATGCCGGCAGCAGAGGTGCCCAAGGATGTAGGTTCGTCATTCCATGCTGTCATTGCCGCGAAGGCGGTAATCTCGTTTGCTATGCAAACAATACGAAGCGTTCAACATTGTTTTTTAGATTCCTGCACTCACGGTTAACGGTACTTCAGTGGCGCTTCTTGAACAAGTTCAAACCGCATCACTTTCATTGCCTAACCTAAAGCTCGACTGGAATGACGTTACTTTGTGGTTTTTATTTCGTCAATATCACCTTGTTATTTTTGGTTAGTCGCAGGTAGTAATTCTCGTTGTTGTGTTTTAACAGCACGGTTTGTGTGTCTTTGAATAGCGATTTGCTGTTCAGTCCTAAAGTGACCCTGTTTCTATTAACAGGAGTTTGCAAGGTTCGGCTGCTTGCGGTTTTGTTTTTAAGTGTGATTGTTTGTCTCATGATGCAAATGATAATGATTCGCAAATAGAATGTCAAACAAATTTATAAACTATTTAAGTCGATATACTCTAAATGGTTAAGTATCAGCATAAAAGCTGAAATACTGAATAAAAAAAGTAAGAAAAAGCGTAATGGTTTCCACTGTTTTCTTTTAACCAAAACATGATCTCCAATGAAAGCGATTAAAAGACATAGGTTAGATAAAACACTGTAAAGCAACCAATTTGGGGTGCGTGTGTGCCAGAATAGAGTAGAGTGATACATCACTAACATGAGCAGCAGAATGATAAGTAGATTAATCAAATTCGACAGAAAGTTTGATTGTTTTGGTGCTTTTTTAATGATCATTTATTGAGTTGTGTTGTCTTTTTTATGAGTAACAGTCTGACTTTAAGGTAACAATATATCAAATATATGCTTAAGAAAATCAAGCCGATTAACCCAAGTCTGCAATGGGTGAACGCCATGTCATAAATAGCGGTTATGAACAAACCCACTTCTTGCCGATGGTCATTTCATGACAGTGAGTGCAATTGATGTTCATGCCTTGATTTTAGTCTAATTAACTTTATTTTGAACCAAAAAAAAGGCTGGTCTCAATGCGAGCCAGCCTTTTTTCTATTATTGAAGCAAAGTTTATTTGCTGTAGTGCTTTAATATGTATTCATTCAATAACCTGATGCCGTATCCAGTTGAGCCAGGTGAGCCATTGTGTGCTTGGTTTTTGCCGCCCCATGCCACACCTGCGATGTCGAAGTGGACCCATTTTGTTTCTTCCCTGACAAATGTACCAATGAAGGCTGCTCCGGCGCTGGCACCAGGTGCATCTGGGCCTGAATTCATCACGTCAGCGACTTCGTTTTCAATTGCTTTAAAATGATTGTCGTTCAAAGGTAAATGCCAAACTTCATCACCTGAAGCTTTACCCGCTGCTACAAAACCATCAACCAAGTCATCATGACGAGTGAATAGACCGCTGTAGTCTTTACCCAAAGCGCGCCCAACAGATCCGGTCAGGGTGGCCAAATCAATCAATAAAGCCGGATCATAAGTGACATCACCGTAGTAGACGCCATCGGCCAAAACCAAGCGACCTTCGGCATCAGTTGAACGTATTTGAATGGTTTTGCCTGACATGGATGTGACCACATCACCAGGACGCTGCGCATTGGCATCAGGCATGTTTTCAGCCAATGCTGCGATAGCTACAATATTAATTTCGGCATTTTGGCCCGCCAAAGCATATAAGGTGCCGACTGCAGAAGCTGCACCTGACATGTCAAATTTCATGTTCCACATGTTGCTTGGGTTTTTCAAACTGATGCCGCCAGTATCAAAAGTGATGCCCTTACCGACAATAACCACAGGGGCGTCGCCTTTCTTGCCGCCCATATATTCAACAACCATCATGCGAGGTTGACGGGCAGAGCCTTTGCCGACGCCATAAATCGCGCCCATGCCTTTTTTCTGCATGTCTTTTTCATCAAACGTTTTGATCTTGACATTTTTCATGCCTTTAAGGTGGTCAGTCCAAACATCAACAAAACTTTGTGGGTAGATGATGTTGGCCGGTTCATTGCTCATGTTTCTGGTGTGATAAATCGCATTCGCTACGGGGTTCCAGTTGTTGTCGAATGATTTTTGTGCCGCCGTCGCTTGGGCTGCATAAAGTGTGATCTCTGCTTGGGTTTTGATTCTTTTATTTGAAGTATAATACTTATCAAAGTAATAGCTGCCTAGTTTTGTGCCGTAGGCCAAGTTTGCCAATGCGTCTGTGTTGTCTGTGTCGAATGCAAAAATGGCAGGAGTCTTGAAGGTGTCAACGGCTTTCTGAATTGCGTGACCGCCGATGTTTTGCCAGTCAAGTGCTGAATTCTTTGTCCCTTCTTGATTCGGCTTTTGGCCCAAACCGACCAAAAGGATTTGATCCAAGTCTGAATCTTTGGGTGCAACGATTAATTGGGTGCTGTCTATTTTTGCTGTAAATGCAGCCGCTTTGATGGCATGACTGATGTCGCCATTTTGGTCTAGCTTTTGGCCGATTGGGCCGAATTCACCGCCTTCATACACACCCAATACCAAGTTGCCTTCAGTTGGCATCTGGTCGGTGAACGTGATGGTGGTTGTTTTGGCCAGTGATATGGTGCTGAATAACAGCATGCTGATCATCAATAATTTTTTCATGGTGCTTGTCCTCTCTTGTGGATCTTGATAGTCAATAAAACGGGGCATAGGGTAGCAGAATTTGACGTGTTTTGCTCTAGGTCAATTGTCATGGTGTGAACTGTGATGATATATAAGTATTGGCTTCATGGCTTATTGACAGGGGTGGTATAGTTTAAGCATGACAAAGTCAATTTTAAACATCGGTATTCTGGCGCATGTGGATGCGGGAAAAACCACCGTAACTGAACAAATGCTGTTCACTGCAGGGGCATTGAGAAATGCAGGCAGTGTGGATAAAGGCACGTCTGCCACTGACCATTTGGCTGTGGAGCGTGAACGAGGTATTTCTGTTCGACTGGCCACTGCCAGCTTTGATTGGAAAGATGGCATGAGTCATGCCTTTCAAGTGAATGTCATCGACACACCAGGACATGTAGACTTCAGTTCAGAGGTTGAGCGTTCATTATTGGCATTGGATGCGGCTGTTTTGGTTTTGAGTGCAGTTGAAGGTGTGCAGGGACAAACCTTAACTTTTTTTCAAGCTTTGAGAGCTATGCAGATTCCGACCTTGGTGTTCATAAATAAAATTGATCGCATGGGTGCAGATGTTATGTCGGTTATTGAAGAGCTGGAAAAGGAATTTGGTGTTGAGTGTTTTACTTTACAGTCATCAGAAGGTGTCGGTGATGCAGCTGTGAGCTTGAAAAGGACATGGTCTGATGAGTCCATGCCTGAAGCACAGATTGAACAAATCGTTGAACATGATGATGAATTGTTGGAGCGGTTTTTAGAAGGTGAAGCATCGACATTCGATGAATTGGATTCGGTGTTGAAGTCAGCTGCCCATCAAGGTGATTTGGTGCCGGTTTTATTGGGTGCGGGTAAATTGGGTTTGGGTATTGAGCCGTTGATGGATGCCATGGTTCGGTATTTGCCAGTTGAGGGTGAAGCTGAAAAGAATGAACTGTCGGCAGTGGTGTTTAAAATTGAACACGACAATACCTTAGGGCGCATGGCTTATATCCGCGTCTTTTCAGGCCAAATAAAACCCAGAGCCATATTAAAGACTGAACGCGATGGTGAGACGATTGAACAAAAGGTCAGCCAAATAAAGCAAGTGGTGCAAGGCAAGTACCAAGCTGTGGATGTGATTAAAACGGGTGATATAGCTGTGGTCAGCGGCTTAACTGATGCTCAAGTGGGCGACCACCTTTTTGATGAAAACCAAAGTGATGCTTCTGGTGATGTGTCCCATATTGCGTCAATGGTACCGAAAGTGGCGCGTTTTTCAGCGCCTTTGTTAACGGTGCAAGTGAAAGCAGATTCTGATGCCGAATTTCCGCAATTGGCACAAGCCTTGCAACAATTGTCGGCAGAAGACCCGATGTTGGATTTAGAATGGCTGAGTGACATCAGGGAATTGCACATCAAAATCACCGGCAAAATTCAGATAGAAATACTGCAAGCACAATTACTCGATCGCTATGGCCTGAAAGCGACTTTCGAAGACCCAACCATCATTTACAAAGAAACGCCGATGAAAACCGCTTTGGGTTATGAGCGTTACTGGATGCCCAAACCTTGTTGGGCGATTTTAGAATTGGAACTCAAGCCTGGAAAGTTAGGCAGTGGCGTGGTCTTTGTGTCGCAGGTTTCTCACAATGACGTGGCAGCCAAATACCAAAAAGAAATCGAAGCCACCTTGCCCCAAGCTTTAAAGCAAGGTATCAAAGGTTGGCAAGTCACCGACCTGAAAATAACCTTGGTGGCAGGAGAAGACCACAACGTCCACAGCCGATCTGGCGATTTCGCCATCGCAACACCGATGGCCATCATGAATGGCTTGGTGCTTTCAGACACACAGTTATTAGAACCGATATTGGCGGTCAAGATTTCAGCACCCTTAGATTTGTTGGGCACCATCAGCAGCGACATCACCAAAATGCGCGGTGTGTTCGACAGCCCAGAAATTGAAGGTGAGCGTTTTACCTTGACCGCACAAGTGCCAGCAGCCACCTCAATAGATTACCCCGTACAGCTGGCTTCAAAAAGCGGCGGTAAAGCCAAATTCTCCAGCCGCCTGTTAAACTACCAGCCCTGTGAATTATCCCAAGGTCAAACCCGAGATTACCGAGGTGTCAGTCCGTTGGATCGTGACAAGTGGATTTTGCAGGCACGTGGGGCTTTGTGAGTGGTATTGGGTGTCAAAATTCAATTGATTTACCAGTGCTTTAGAGTCTAAGAAATGCTTGATAAATTGAACTGTCTTTGTGCAATAAACATTTATACTTTGAGTCGAATCACACACGCGCTCAAACAAAATCATAATAGCAAAGAATATAGCTCTATTTCTTTTCTATTTCTATTATGTTTGTTGCAGGTGCATTTGGATGCTTTGTCACTCTTGAAATTGATGAAGCAATTTATTAAGCATATAAAATATACAGAAATAACATGAAAATAATTATTACATTAACTTTTTTACTCAGTTCTTTTTTGGCGCTTGCATGCCCTGATGAGGAAATTCAATTTGTTGGCGGGTCTGTTTCTGATGGGTTTATTTCCTCAGGATTTTCAGCGAGTAGATTGTCAGGCAACGCATCAGTGAATTCAGGTTGTATCGAGCTAGGTAAAATTGTAGTATCTGCATCATATCCAGGTTTTGGATGGAGCTGGATTGGCGGGTTTAGTTGGGCGTATTTAGGGTTTGGTGTGTAGTGGTACAGTTGTTCCTTCAGCCGAAAAATTGAATAACGGTATGCGTAAAGAAAATCTGGATAAGTTAGAGGCAATTTTGAGCGCGACAAAAATTACTTCTTCAGTTATGACTGGTCTGTCTGTAGTGGTCAAATAATTTTGCTAGAGCATATTACAATACTGCGTATCAAGATATTAACCGGTTTTTGACGGTAGGTATGCATATAGATGGAGGACCAACAGCCATTATTACAAATTGGGCACGAGCAAACATAAATTGGGGACAGTATTTGAGTAACTGGAATACTCTGGCCCCTCGTATTGTAGATAACAATGGGAATGAGACAAATAATCCTCAAGCCCCTAATATGGTAAATGGTGGACTAGAACATATATTTGCGACTCATCTAATGATGTTGGGTCTAGGAAGTGGTGAGACCAGTGATACTACAGCGGAATCTGCAGCTGAAAGTTTTCTGGGAGCTGGTCCTGAACCAAATACACCATGCTAATATGAGGCTTAGAAAGGAGCCTGTGTTGACCCACAGGCTTCTTATATTCTTAAAAGATTCTATACTATCAGAAAGTTAAAATGATGATGAAAAAACTAACGGTTATAATAATTGCTTTTATAATTGGACTAATTTTTTATTTAAATCTTAATCCAAAACGTAATGATATTTTGCCTAAAATAACTGAATTAAAAGAGCCAATTAAAAGAAAAAAAGATACCCCTCACCTTGTTGCTAAAAAACCAGTGAATTATGAGTCAGAGCCAGTAGCTTCGAAGTATGTTGATTTTAACCAGTACCTGTCCACAAGGCCAGAGTTTGATTTGCTTCTTGGCGAAAATGATCCGTTGCAAGTTTTTATTAATAGTTCTGACGTTACTGAAGAAAGTTCCTTTAAATTTATAGATAAAATATTGGAGGATGTTGAAGGTGAGCAATTATCCGTACGCCAACTTTTCCTAAGATGCAATAAATTAAAAGATGAGCCGAAAAAATACTCAGAAGGTGAGAGTTTAATGTATCCAAATGACGTGTTGATTCACTCCATCTACAAAAAAGGGCTGTGTCATATGGTTGGTAGTAACAAAGACCCTTTTTATATGTATTTAGAATTGGCAAGAAAAGGTGATATGCTCTCTCAATTGCTATTAATTGATGATCTAGGGTTTGCTATTAAGTCTGGCGCTATAAATCTTAAATTGTATCCAATGGATTATGAGGAACTGAGGCAAGAAGCTAAACAATATTTAGAAAATCTTTCTGCTAATGGGGTGAAAAAGGCATCAGATAGATTGGTTTATCTATACAAAGATCAACGATTTTTTCCCGAGGACAAGGTGAAACAGTATTTTTATGCTTATTTAGCGGAAAAGCAAAATGGTTTTGAATACATGGTTGAACCGTGGAATTCAAGTGAGCATTATTATGAAGTGTTATCAGATGAAGAGAAGCTAAGGGCTGATCGAATGGTTCGGAGCATTAAATAGCAGTGAATTGGTAAAAATGTCACGGTTTAATCTTTATGCGATTGGCACAGGTACAATTTCGCTTCTCTTGTGGTTCACAGAATTTGGAGCTGATGCACCTCGGTCTGGGAAAATTGCTTCGGCAGTTTTGATGTTTATGGGGATGTGTTTGTTTTCACACCATTTCAGTTCAGAAATCAGTCGTCGAAACCCTTATGCTGATGATTTTTTGAAAGCGTTCTCTTGTTTTGGATTGACTGTCATTCTGGTTGTTTTGCTTTTTTAAGTGTTTACAATTTCATGTTGAGATTCTTCGGTTCAGGTTTTCGATACTAAGAAGACATACAGTCATGAATCTGATTTTGCTTTACAGGCTTTGTTTTGAGCTGAAACCGCTCAGAATGACAGTATCTTTGTTGTATGTTCTGGTTGCGTGATGCCAGCGGGCCGCTGGCGTTCCGTTAGTAGGAGTGATATCCCAAAACATGGAGCGCCGGCGGCTCGCCGGCATAATGCCTTCGTCTGTGTTTAGATCGTTGCGCGATATTAGATTATCAAATGAAATTCCCGCCTTCTCGGTGCTGACGAAAGCTGCATAATAAAAATATAGGTAATATATTGCGCAATATGTTTTCAGCCTGTAATATATGTTGAAATAAAAACAGAAGCTGCACATGGCCAATAACTCCCAAAATCAACTAGATGAAACATTTGTCGGTAAATCTGCCGCGGATTTGGGGCAGTTGATTGCGGAACAAATAAAACCGATATACCAAATGATTGGTGTGGTGGTGCCGGTGAAGTCTTGTTCCATTATCCATGCTTTGTCGGGCGTCGATTCGGCGACGTTGACAGATTTGGCGAAGCAACTACAACAATCCCATCAATTGATTAAACAAAAAATACCCAAGCTTTTGGCTTTGGAACTGATAGTGGTGAAGCAAGATGATGCCGATAAAAGAAGGATGCTTTATTCATTAACTGAATTGGGTAAACAGCAGGCACAACTGCTTCGTGATCATTCCATGCAGGCGGTTTATAACAGCCTGTCAGAAGAAATCAATGCCGATATTTTTCAAGTGTTGAACCAGGCCATTACCAGTTTAAAGGACAAGGATTTATTCAGTCGCTTTCAAGAACAGCAGATAAGCTTAGCAGAGAAATAAAACTCGCTTCGCTCGAGATTATCCGGTCACCAAAAGTAGGGCCTCTTGGGCAACCGGAAAATGACGGTAGGGCGGGTTTTAAAATGCTTTAAAGATAAATATTGACGAGAACAAAATGAAAAGCACAAACAACAGAACCATCAAAGCGCCTACCGGCACAACATTGAATGCCAAGTCTTGGTTAACAGAAGCGCCTTTGCGCATGTTGATGAATAACTTGGACCCTGAAGTGGCTGAACGTCCTGAGGATTTGGTTGTGTATGGTGGCATAGGTAAGGCGGCGCGAAATTGGGACTGCTATGATGCCATCGTCGATTCATTGAAAAAACTGAATGACGACGAAACTTTGTTGGTGCAATCGGGTAAACCGGTCGGTGTGTTTCGTACCCATGAAGACGCACCACGTGTACTGATTGCCAATTCAAATTTGGTGCCGAATTGGGCTAATTGGGATCATTTCAATGAGTTGGATAAAAAAGGCCTGATGATGTATGGCCAAATGACGGCGGGCTCTTGGATCTATATCGGTTCGCAAGGTATTGTCCAAGGTACTTATGAAACCTTTGTTGAAGCGGGGCGTCAGCACTTTAATGGTGATGTCAAAGGCAAGTGGATTTTAACCGGTGGTCTCGGTGGCATGGGCGGCGCACAACCTTTGGCAGCGACCATGGCGGGATATTCCATGATTGCTGTTGAGTGTGACGAGACGCGCATCGATTTCCGCATGAAAACAGGTTATGTTGATAAAAAAGCGCGCTCCATCGAAGAAGCGATGGTGATGTTGCAAGATGCGCAAGACAAGGGTGAAGCGATTTCGATTGGCTTACTCGGCAATGCCGCTGATGTGTTTCCAGACATGTATGCCCAAGGTATCAGGCCCGATCTGGTCACTGACCAAACTTCAGCCCATGATCCAACCAATGGCTATTTGCCGCAAGGTTGGACCGTTGAACAATGGCGTAAAGCTTCAAAAGACGAGCCGAAAAAAGTGGCTAAGGCAGCACGTGCTTCTATGGCTGTACAAGTTGAAGCTATGTTGGATTTTTATAATGAAGGCATTCCGACTGTCGATTACGGTAACAACATCCGTCAAGAAGCATTCAATGTCGGCGTAGATAATGCTTTTGACTTCCACGGATTTGTTCCGGCTTATGTCAGACCCTTGTTCTGTCGTGGCGTCGGTCCATTCCGTTGGGCGGCTTTGTCAGGTGATCCCGAGGACATTTACAAAACAGATGCCAAGGTCAAAGAATTGATCCCAGATGACCCGCATTTACACAATTGGTTGGATATGGCACGTGAGCGGATTCAGTTTCAAGGCTTGCCAGCTAGAATCTGTTGGGTCGGTTTAGGTCTTCGGCATAAACTCGGTTTGGCATTCAATGAAATGGTTAAGTCAGGCGAACTGAAAGCACCTGTGGTGATTGGACGTGACCATTTAGACTCAGGTTCAGTGGCTTCACCCAACCGTGAGACCGAAAGCATGAAAGACGGTTCTGATGCGGTTTCAGATTGGCCGTTGCTCAATGCCATGTTAAATGTCGCTGGTGGCGCGACTTGGGTGTCTTTACACCACGGCGGCGGTGTAGGCATGGGCTATTCACAACACTCAGGTGTGGTGATTTGTTGCGATGGCACAGATGCTGCGGCAAAGAGAATTGAACGTGTGTTGTGGAATGATCCCGCCACTGGCGTGATGCGCCATGCCGATGCGGGTTATGAAATTGCGCAAAACTGCGCCAAAGAGCAGGGCCTTAATTTGCCCATGTTAGAGAAATAGTATATGAGTTACGTGATTACAGACGCAGGTTTCACCCTGTGCGATTTAAGAAATATTTGGCAAACACCTGTCGAGCTGACGATTGATAACCACATGTTACAAGGCGTGATTCAGTCTCGTCAGACGATTGAACAAATTGCTGATTCGGGCGAGACGGTTTACGGCGTGAATACAGGTTTTGGTTTGTTGGCTAAGGTTAAAATTCCTCGAGAGGAGTTGGATACTTTACAGCGCAATTTAGTCATATCACATGCCACGGGCATTGGTAAACCGATTGATACAGACACCACACGTTTGATCATGGCATTGAAAGCCATGAGTTTGTCTCAAGGTTTTTCTGGTATTCATCCGAATACCTTACAGTTGCTGCTGGACATGATCAGTCACGAAATTTATCCACTGATTCCAGAAAAAGGTTCGGTGGGTGCTTCGGGTGATTTGTCACCTTTGGCGCATTTGACGGCGGCCATGATTGGTTTGGGTGAAGTGAATTTCAAAGGTGAGGTTATGCCTGCCATGGATGCTTTGAAACAAGCCAAGTTGAAACCAATTGTATTAGGGCCTAAAGAAGGTTTGGCCTTACTCAATGGTACACAGGTGTCTTGTGGTTTGGCACTGAAAGGATTGTTTTTGGCAGAGAATTGTTTTAATGCGGCCTTGTTATCAGGTGCTTTGTCTATCGATGCCGCCAAAGGTTCTTTGGCACCTTTTGATGAGCGCATTCACATGGCACGTGGTCAAAAAGGACAGATTACTGTGGCCAAAGCCATCAGAACTTTACTTAAAGACAGTGAAATTGTGGTTTCGCATGAAGACTGTGACCGCGTTCAAGATCCATATTGCTTGCGTTGTCAGCCGCAGGTGATGGGTGCTGTATTGGATTCTTTACACTATGTTGCAGAAAAGTTACTGATTGAAGCGAATGCTGCCACTGACAACCCTTTGGTTTTTGCTCATGAAGGTGAAGTGTTGTCTGGCGGTAATTTCCACGCAGAGCCTGTGGCCTTTGTGGCGGACTTTTTGGGCATCACATTGACTGATATGGCGAACATGTCTGAGCGTCGCATCGCGATGTTGATTGATCCTGTATTGAGTCGATTGCCGGCATTTTTGGTACCTGATTCGGGTGTTAATTCTGGCTTTATGATTGCCCATGTGACAGCGGCGGCCTTGGCTTCTGAGAATAAGACTCTGGCGCATCCGGCTTCGGTTGACACCATTCCGACTTCAGCCAATCAAGAAGACCATGTTTCAATGGCCACTTTTGCTGGACGTAAGTTGACTGATTTGTCTGAAAATTCGGCAGTGGTGATTGGTATTGAAATGATGGCGGCTTGTCAAAGCATCGATTTTCACGAAGATTTGAACACCTCTAAGAAACTGTATTCGGTGTATCAAAAAGTGCGTGAAGACGTGCCGTTTTTGGACAAAGACCGTTTACTCTCTCCTGATATAGTACACATGCAAAACTTGGTGTTATCAGGTGAGTTGAATCAATTTGTTGAGCCCCTTTGCCCCTCATTGGCATGAGCCCAAACATGAGCGACATTTTTGATTTAACAACATCTGATTCACCTTTGGTCATCAGCGTGCCACATGATGGTGCGCTGATTCCTGAAACCATTCAAAAAAACATGCATGGGTATGCTTTAGACACGCCCGATCGTGATACGGGTATATCGTCAGTGTTTGAATTTGAAAATTTAAAATACAGCAAGATCAAAGCCAACTACTCGCGTTATGTGGTTGATTTGAATCGTCCTGCAGCAGGTGGTGCTTTGTATGCGGGGCAAAATGAAACAACTGTTTGTCCGACGACTTTATTTGATGAACGACCTATATATTTGTCAGGCCATGAACCCAGTGCTGAAGAAGTGGCTCACAGGGTTGAAACATATTGGCGCCCTTATCATGTTCGGTTACAGGCCTTGATTGATAAAGCCAAAGCAAAATTTGGTTTTTGTTTATTAATTGACGCACACAGCATAGATGCCGTGGTGCCACGATTCTTTGAGGGTCGTTTGTCGGACATCAGTGTGGGTACTTATGATGGCAAAAGTTGCTCGGACAGCATACAAAACACATTAATTCATCACTTATCAAGACAAAGCAATTATAGCTATGTCATCAATGACCGTTTCAAGGGCGGTTACATCACCCGCCAATATGGACAGCCTCAAGACGGTATTCATGCGGTTCAACTGGAACATGCCAAAAGTGTTTATGGTGACAATAAGCGTCATGAATTAACGGCATTTTGGCTTAATGGCTTGAATAAGCTATTAGAAATGTTTGAAATCAAATGAGTTGCCCTTGTCATTCATTCGAACCCAGTCACAAAAACAACAATAAACTGGTTTCTGAGTAAAACGGTCACATATAATTAATAGATTACATTTTTAAGAGTAGGCTATGAAATATACGGTGTTGTTATTGCTGTTGTCTTTGCAAGTTTTTGCAGTTGATGTTCACAAAAAAGAAGGGGTTTTGTTGTTTGAGTATGGAGATGGTTTAAACGGAGAATACATCACCCGATATCACCTACAGACTGATTCAGGTAAGTTGGCATTAGATTTAAGTGATGTATTCATGAAAAAAGCGCCCATCCACAATTGGTTGGGTAAGCGGGTAGAAATTCAATCACTAGCTGAGATTAAAGTGTCTGGTTTACAGCGAGTTAATGCCATCAAGTTGATGGAAAGTGTCGCTGGAACGGGTGTTTCTGGCAGCCAGCCTTGGGTGACCATTCTGTGCAAATTCAGTGATGTGGCAGCTGAGCCGGAAAACCTGAATTTTTTCTCAGAAATGTACAATAATCAACCCGCGGGACTTGATCATTATTGGCGAGAAGTATCGCACAGTAACATTGATGTTGTGGGGTCTATGGCAGTTGACTGGGTGGACTTGCCTTCTTCTCAAGGTACCTATATGCCAACACCTGGTAGTGGTTCAGATGCTGATTTAGATTCTTTATTTGCTGATTGTACAGCTGCAGCCGACCCGCATGTAGATTTCTCAAATACAGGTAATGGACAACCTTATGTTGGCATCAACATGATGTTCAATGAAGACCTGGATTGTTGTGCCTGGGGCGGTGGTAAGTGGGCCAGCCTTGATGGCACCACTAAAGTTTGGCGCACCACTTGGAATCCACCTTGGTCTTTTGCCAATGAAGGTGTGATTGCCCATGAGATGGGGCATGGCTTTGGTTTACCGCATGCCAATAATTCTGATGATGATGGCAACCCTTATGATAGCCCATGGGATGTGATGAGTGCAGCCACAGGTTATGGTGTGAATGACAATATTTATGGTCGTTTGGGTAAGCACATCAATGCCTATTTTAAACGCCAATTAGGCTGGGTTGATGACAGTGAAGGTTGGATTACCAACAACAACAGTTTTGGAACTGTTACTTTGGACCACACATCCATAGCCAGCACCAATAACAAGCGGTTTATTTATATTCCAGTATCTGATGGAACACATTATGTGGTCGAAAGCAGAAAGAAAATAGGGAACTATGAGGCCAATTTACCCGGAACGGCTGTAATCATTCACCATGTGGATACCAGTCGTGAAGAGCCACCTTGGGTGGTTGATGGAGACAGTCCAGCAGCAGATTATGCAGATACAGAAGGTGTGATGTGGAAGGTTGGTGAAACATTTGTTGACCCCATTGATGGTGTAGAAGTTGAGGTTTTAAGTCAAACAGCACAAGGCTTCCGTGTTCAAGTCAGGGCCGGTGATGATTTGATTTTTGCTGATGGGTTTGACTTCTAAGCTTATGCGGTAGTTATTGCTTGCGTGACAGTGTATTCAAAGCGGTGTTTTTGATATACTGTCGCCTGATTTTTTGATACTGGGTGCGGTTGCATCCAGTTATGATTCCATTCAGGAGCGAACATGACCAAACCTACCATCATTTATACCATCACGGATGAAGCACCAGCTTTAGCCACGTACTCTTTCTTACCCGTTGTGAAAGCTTTTGCCGCCACAGTTGATGTACAAGTGGACACCAAGGACATCTCTTTGGCCAGTCGCATCTTGTCACAATTTCCTGAGCGTTTAACTGCTGAGCAACAAAAAGAAGATGCTTTGGCACAATTGGGCATTCTGGCCAAAACACCTGAAGCCAATATCATCAAATTGCCGAATATTTCAGCTTCAATTCCACAGTTGAATGCAACCATCAAAGAGTTACAAACACACGGCTATGACATACCTAGCTACCCAGAAGAAGCGAACTCTGATGAAGACAAAGCGATTCAAGCCAGCTACAGTAAGGTTTTGGGTTCTGCTGTTAATCCCGTGTTACGTGAAGGTAATTCTGACCGCCGTGTGGCAGCAGCTGTAAAGCAATTCGCCAAAGACAACCCGCATCGCATGGGTGCTTGGTCTAAAGATTCTAAAACACATGTGGCTCACATGGATGCTGATGACTTTTATGGTTCTGAACAGTCTGTTGTGATGTCACAAGACGATGTGGTTCGCATTGAACATGTTGATGCTGATGGAAACATCACTGTATGTAAAGCAGAAACAGCGATGCAAAAAGACGAAGTTCTGGATGCCACTCGCATGAGTAAAAATGCCTTGCGCGCGTTTTATGCCAAGGAAATTGCGGAAGCCAAAGACCAAGGGGTTTTGTTGTCATTGCATTTGAAAGCGACGATGATGAAAGTGTCAGACCCGATCATGTTTGGACATGCTGTTGAAGTGTATTACCAAGACGTTTTTGCCAAGCATGCAGATTTGTTTAAAGAATTGGGCGTAGAGGCCAATAACGGTATCGGCAATGTCTACAGTAAGATTCAAGACTTGCCGGCTGATAAAAAAGCCGAAGTTGAAGCTGACATCATGGCGTGTTATGAGTCACAACCTGCATTGGCGATGGTTGATTCAGATAAGGGCATCACCAACTTGCATGTGCCTAACAACGTGATCATCGATGCGTCTATGCCAGCTGCGATTAAAACTTCTGGAAAAATGTGGAATACAGAAGGCAAATTACAAGACAGCAAAATGATCATTCCAGATCGCTGTTATGCCGGTATTTACCAAGAAATGATTGATTACTGCCGTGAAAACGGTGCTTTTGAAGTCACCACCATGGGCAATGTGGCCAATGTCGGTTTGATGGCACAAAAAGCCGAAGAGTATGGTTCACATGACAAAACAGTTGAAGTACCCAGCGATGGCGTGATGCGTGTGGTTGATTCTGCGGGCAATGTATTGATTCAGCATAACGTTGAGCAAGGTGACATTTGGCGTGCTTGTCAGACCAAAGACTTGCCGATCAAAGATTGGGTTAAATTGGCCGTCAGCCGTGCCAAAAACACAGGTAATCCAGCGATTTTCTGGTTAGACGAAAACCGCGCTCATGACAGAAACTTGATTGAAAAAGTGAATACCTACTTGAAAGACCATGACACAACTGGTTTGGAAGTTGAAATCATGAATCCAAAAGCCGCCATGCGTTACACATGTGAGCGTGTGACAAGAGGGTTGGATACGATTTCTGTGACAGGTAATGTGTTGCGTGACTATTTGACTGATTTGTTCCCGATTTTAGAGTTGGGCACGTCTGCCAAAATGTTGTCTATCGTGCCTTTATTGGCCGGTGGTGGCTTGTTCGAAACGGGCGCGGGTGGTTCAGCACCTAAGCATGTTGAGCAGTTTGTTGAAGAAGGTCATTTACGTTGGGATTCTTTGGGTGAATTTTTGGCTTTGGCTGTATCACTTGAAGACATGGCTGAAAAAACGGACAACAAAAAAGCACAGGTTTTGGCTGATGCCTTACACATTGCCAATGGTTTGTACTTGAGCGAAAACAAATCACCTTCGCGTAAAGTCAACGAGCCAGACAACCGCTCAAGTCACTTTTACTTGACCAAGTATTGGGCTGAAGCGATGGCTGCACAAACTGATGATGCCGGCTTACAAGCTAAGTTTGCTCCATTGGCTCAAGTCTTGGCAGAAAAAGAGGCACAAATCACGCAAGACTTGATTGATGCACAAGGTTCAGCGGTTGATATCGGTGGTTATTTTGAGCCTAATGATGCCTTGGCTGAAAAAGCGATGCGTCCAAGTGCAGCGTTTAATGCTTTGATTGATCAGTTTTAATTTAAGTTCAATGTAAAAAACAGGAAGCCGAAACTTGATTCAAGTTTCGGCTTTTTTTTGCCAGTGAGTATCTGGTTTTGGGTTGGACTTTTACGTTTTTTTGAAAAAAATTTTTGGGGTAATTATTTTTAAAATAACTGATATTTATCAGGTTGTTAGTTGAAGTGACTAACAAGTAAAGATTGATCAACATTCTTGGTTATAATGTCGTGATGAAATATACAGGACTTTTGGCTTTATTTGTTGTGCTTGTGGCTTGTCAGCAGGCTGAGCAAAAACAGGTGCTTCGTATCGCGGTGGCAAGTAATTTTTATGCCCCTATGCAGGTGTTGGCTGAACAATTCTCAGAACAGTCGGGGGTTGAAATTAATTTGAGTGCCGGTGCTACGGGTCAATTGTTCACTCAAATTAGCCAAGGTGCGCCTTTTGATGTGTTTCTGGCAGCAGATGTGGCTCGACCTTTGGCTTTGGAGCAGCAAGGATTGCTGATAAAGAACAGTCGTTTCACCTATGTCGAGGGCCGTTTGGTTTTGTGGTCATTGCAGCCTTTTGAGTCAGAAAGTTTTGATGGCATGTCATTTGAACACCTCGCGATAGCCAATCCGAAATTGGCCCCCTATGGTGTTGCTGCTGTTGAGGCTTTGAAAAGCTTGGCTGATTATCAGGCTTGGCAAGGTCGCTTGGTATATGGTCAGAACATAGCCCAAGCACAGCAGTTTGTGGTCGCAGGACAAGCCGATGCGGCGATCATTTCATTGTCTCAGGCTAAGTTATGGGATGACGTGATGTCAGAAGACAAAGGCCAACAGAAGGCCTATTATCGTGTATTGCCTTTTAACAGTTACAAAACCATCAAACAACAAGCAGTACAAATTTCAGATAATCCAAGAGCGAGTCAGTTAATGGCTTATTTGCGTTCCGATAACGTTAAAAAGCAGTTGCAATCTTGGGGATATGAGGTGGAATTGTGAGTGAAGAATTGTTAAGCCAATCGGATTGGTTTGCCTTGTGGTTGTCGGTCAAGTTGGCAGGCATTACGGTGATTTTGTTGCTTATCTTTGCCACGCCTTTGGCTTGGTGGCTGGCATTCAGTCGAGCTAAATTTAAATTCTTGGTAGAAGCCATGGTGGCCTTGCCGTTGGTTTTACCGCCGACGGTTTTGGGGTTTTATTTGTTGTTGTTATTGGGTCGCAACGGCCCTTTGGCGGGATTGGATTGGGCTTTTTCTTTTCAAGGTTTGGTGCTGGCTTCAATGATTTATTCGTTGCCTTTTGTGGTGCAACCCATTCAAAGCAGCCTGTCTCAAATGCCCAAAGCACCATTAGAGGCGGCAGCCACATTGGGGGCAGGTTTTTGGGACCGTTTTTTCTCTGTGGTTTTACCATTGTGCAAGTCAGGCTTTATCACCGCTGTGGTTTTGGGCTTTGCGCACACCTTGGGTGAGTTTGGTGTTGTACTGATGATTGGTGGTAACTTGGGCGGTGAAACACGCGTCGCCTCGATTGCGATTTATGAACATGTGGAATCCTTACAATGGAGCCAAGCTCATGGTCTGGCGCTGGTGTTGTTGATGATGTCTTTTGTCCTGCTGTTGTTGGTGTATGCCTTCAATGGCCGAAATCGAAAGGTGGCGTTATGAGTTTGCATGTCGATATCAAACAGCAATTGGCAGACTTTGATTTAAGTTTGAATGCGACCTTGCCCAGCGAGGGTATCACGGTGGTGTTTGGGCCATCTGGTTGTGGCAAGACTACTTTGTTGCGTTGTTTGTCTGGGTTGTCACGTGCCCGAAATTCGAATATCATTTTTAAAGGGCGAGCTTGGCAAAGTGACAAGGCCTTTGTCAAACCACAGCACCGCCAAGTGGCGATGGTGTTTCAGCACAATAACTTGTTACCGCATTTGAATGTCACACAAAACATCAACTATGCGATTAAAAGGCGCAAACATGCAGGCTTGTCTTTTGATGAATTGGTTGAGATGTTTGATTTATCGGGTTTGTTGTTACGGCACAATAATCAATTATCTGGGGGTGAACTTCAGCGTGTTGCCATGGCGCGGGCTTTGGCCAGTGCGCCAGCGTTGTTGTTGATGGACGAGCCGATGTCTGCATTGGATGATGACCGCAAAGCCGAGTTGTTGTCTTATTTGAAAAAAATCAAACAGATCACGCCCATCATTTATGTCACACACAGTCGCAGAGAGATGATGCGATTGGCCGATTATGTTGTGATGATAGAACAGGGCCGGGTCGTGGCATCAGGTGGTTTCTGGAAAATGATGCAAACACAACATGAGCTGATGACAGGTGAACAATCTGTCTGGTCGGTATTAAAGGGTCAGGTCAATAACTTTGACTCAAAATACCATTTGTGTCAGGTTGATGCTGAATGTGGTCAAATGTGGGTCAATGCCCAAAGCCTCAATCTGGGTGATAACGTCCGTTTACTGGTGAATGCCAGTGATGTGGCGGTCAGCAAGAGTCAACCGACTGACAGCAGTGTGCTGAACGTGGTTTCGGGAAATGTGGCAAATATAACGCCATTCAATGCATCACAAAGCCAAGTGAATTTAACGGTCAACGGCGTACTGCTTACGGCTTTATTGACTCACAAATCGATAGCCTATTTGGGCTTAAAAACAGGCCAGCATGTGTATGCTCAAATTAAGGCTGTTGCGCTGGTGGTGTAATAGAGGACTGTTAATTAAAATGACATTTGCCAAACATCTGAATGTTGGTATGTGTAAATGGTTTTGGATTTTAGGTTGTTGATGGTTTTGCCCGAGGTGCTTGTTTCTTGTGTGGTATCTAAAATGGTGCCGTCCAATTGTTTGGCCATGTAACTGTAATATTCGCCTTTGGTTGGGTGGTTGTCTGCACTGGCGTTGATAATTTGCTTATTTAATTGACTGTCTATGACAGAAATAATGACACCAATGGCATCATCACGGTGGACCAAGTTAACCTGATTTTTGGGATTTCTAACAGCAAGACTTTTTCTGAAAAAGCGGCCTGGGTGCCGTGAATTGACAATTAAATCTTGTCTCATGAAGCCAGGTCCAACCAAGCCAGATAATCTGATGATGTTGGCCTTTAATGGCTTTAATGTCTGCTCAATTAAATAAGTCGGGTGTTCAGGGTTAATTGATGGGCTTTCTTCATCATGGTCTTGACCATTGTCCTGATATACACTTGTGGTGCTGGTGTAGATGACTTGAGGTTTGAATGTTCTTGGCCAGTTTTTAACGGTAGAGCGGTAGGCTGAAACGTCTTTGCATGTGTTTGCAAAAACAACAACATCAGCATCAAGCATGTCATCAGGGAATAATTCACCCATTTGATATACCAGTGCTTTAAAACCAAGTTTGTTTACTCGTTCAGACTTTTCAGTGGAAGTGGTAGTGACTGTGATTTGGTGGGCTCTGTTATTTAAATGTTCAGCCAAAGGCAGTGCCAACCAGCCACTGCCTATGATAAAAATATTCATCTGCTTACCATCAGCTGTTTAAGCTTTGGGTAAAGTGACGCCTTTTTGGCCTTGGTACTTGCCACCACGGTCGGCGTATGACACATCACACACTTCATCAGATTCAAAGAATAAGAATTGTGCGACACCTTCGTTGGCATATATTTTAGCCGGTAAGGGTGTGGTGTTTGAAAATTCTAAGGTCACATGACCTTCCCATTCAGGCTCGAGAGGCGTGACATTCACGATGATGCCACAGCGTGCGTATGTGGATTTGCCTAAACAAACGGTTAATACATTGCGTGGAATTTTTAAATATTCAACAGTACGTGCCAAGCAAAATGAGTTGGGTGGAATAATACACACGTCTGATTTCACGTCAACAAAGCTGTTGGGGTCAAATTTTTTGGGATCGACCACGGCTGAATTGATGTTGTGGAATATTTTAAATTCATCGGCGCAACGCACATCATATCCATAACTGGATGTGCCGTAAGAAATGATTTTATTTTGGCGTGACTTACCCCTGACTTGATCCGCCTCAAATGGGTTGATCATGTCGTGTTGTTCCGCCATACGGCGTATCCATTTGTCTGATTTGATGCTCATGATAATCTACCTTTATACCTTGTTGAGTTTTAAGCTGTCTGTGAGGCTGAACTTGATGGGCAGTTGAGCCAAGTTTTGTGCGGTTCTTAATGCCATCAATAAAGCATTTTGATTCAATGGGTGGTCATTGTGCCACACTTTGTCGGGTTGGCCTTTATCCATGTTCAATCTGATGTCGATATTCAAAGGCAATTGGCCCAGCATAGGCACTGAAAATTCTTCGGCCATCTTTGAACCGCCGTGTTGGCCAAAAATATGTGCTTCATGACCACAGTTCTCACAGACATAGGTGCTCATGTTTTCAATCACACCGAGCACAGGAATGTCCACTTTCTGAAACATGGCCAAAGCCTTCTGTGCATCGAGTAGGGCAATATCTTGTGGTGTGGTAACCAAAACGGCTGCCGTTACCGGAATTTTTTGTATCATGGTTAATTGGATGTCACCGGTACCTGGTGGTAAATCCATGATCAAATAATCGACACTGGCCCAACGGGTGTCTTCAACCATTTGCATCAGTGCTTTGGTGACCATGGCGCCACGCCAAATAGCAGGGGCTTTTTCGTCCAGAATATAGCCTAAAGACATGCTTTGTATGCCATCGGCATCGACAGGCAGGAATGACTTGTTGTCTGGTGATTCAGGTTGTTGTTTGACGCCAAGCATTTTGGGGATGCTTGGGCCGTAGATGTCTGCATCCAGTATGCCAACTGTAGCGCCCAGTTGCTGTAATGCCTTGGCCAACATGACAGTGGTGGTTGATTTACCCACGCCGCCTTTACCGGAGGCAACGGCAATGATATTTTTCACACCTTTGACAGGTTTTAGTTTGTCTTTGACCTGGTGTTGACGTATTTGACTGACCACGTGTTCAATGTTGAAACTTTCAACTTGTTTTTGATAGTCCTGTTCAAATCCTGAGACTGGGTACCGCGTCGAGAGGGTTTTCTTTCGGCCACTGTATTCAGCTGATTTTCCGAAAACTTGTCCTGTAACAGGATCTTGAGTTTGTTTGATGTCATCCTTCATGGTTCATCACCTTTTTGATCAAATTTTGTGTTGATGGGTCTAAGGGTAAGTCGTCCAAGTGGTTTTCTTGTACGTGTTTTTCTATGCGTTTGGCTAATTTCTTGCCCAGCTCTACACCTGGTTGATCGAAACAGTTGATGTTCCAAATCACCGATTGGGTGTAAATCATGTGTTCATACATGGCGAGCAATTGACCAACTGCTTTTGGGTTCATGCTATTTAACAGCAAAGTGGTGCTGGGTTTGTTACCCGGGCAGTCATGGTTGTCTATGTGTTCGTGGCTTTCACCAGACATCAATGCAGCACCTTGGGCAATCATATTAAATAATAAAAACCTTTGGCTGGGAGAATCATGGTCTAAGACGCCAATGAAATCCATGGGTAGGGCATCTATGCCTTGATGAAAGGCTTGAAAAAACGCATGTTGCGATAACTGGCCATGATCACCAAACACCCAAGGTGATGTGGGGTAATCTATGGTTTGACCTTGAAGGTTGTGCATCTTACCTGTACTTTCCATCATCAGTTGTTGCAACCATTTGGGAAAGCACCTCAATCGTGCATCATAAGGCAAGCAAGCATAGCCTGACAAGCCGATAAAATTTCTGTACCAAATACCAATCAAGGCCAGCACAACTGGCATGTTTTTATCAAATGGTGTTTCTAAATAATGATTATCCATGATGTTAGCACCATCAAGCATTTCTTCAAAGGCATCGCTGCCAGCTGCCAACATGATGGGGAATCCAATGCTCGACCACAATGAGAAGCGTCCACCGATGGTGGTGTCAAACGGCAATATCATTGAGTCATTGATGCCTATGGCTTTGGCCCTTTCGGGTTTGGCGGTGATGGCCATCAATGAGGATTGATTATCGTTTGGCAAATAACCTGGACGTTGTTTTAGTTTTTCTATTACCGCTTCGGCATTCATTAAGGTTTCTGCTGTGCCGAAGCTCTTAGAACTGATACAGAATAAGCTGTGTTCTATGTCGATGCTCTGAAACAATTGGTTGATCAACGAGTCATCAACAGAAGCTGCAAAATAAACTGGAATTTGGCTTTCACTTTGTAAATCAGTGAGCGCTTCTATTGCCAAGCGAGGACCAAGGTATGAGCCTCCAATGCCGATGTTAACCAATTGTTTGACGGGCTTACCAAAAGCGGTGGTTATTTTATTATTCTTTATCCGTTCAGCCAACACTTTCATGCGTTCTAAATTGTGTTTGCGGTTTTGGTGGTTGGGGTCGCGCAAAGTGGTATGACCAGCGGCTTGGTTTTCACTGGTGTTGACTGTTTCTAAATTAAAGAGTTTTTGGATGCTGGCTTTTAAGTCACTGGCTTCTGCTAACTGTTGTAGTTGCTCAAAAACTTGAAGTGAGAGCCAGTTTTTAGAGCAATCAAGATACAAGTCGCCGCATTGTAGCGTCAATGCTTCCATGCGCTCAACATCGGCGATGCTGTGCTTAAGGTCTTTGTGTTCAGGTTTTTGAGCCAGCTGTTCCAGTGTGGCCCAAACGCGGTTGTTTCTCATGCAAAGTGGATTCTTTAATTGGTGAGCTATTTTAAAGCTTTGTGACAAAATAACCACACAAAGCAGGAACATTAGGCAAAAAAAAACCCATCCTTTTGAGATGGGTTAATCGATATTTTACTTAATGTGCCCTGCTTGTCTTGGAGTTAAGAAATGAATTACTCTAAAACTGTGGACAATATTACAACAGCATTGGTATGAATGCAACACATGTTTGACTAATTTGTTTAAATAATACAACAAAATGGCCTTTTGTTAAGATTGTGTTGCAAAAATACCACAAAATCGTGTCGATATTGGACTATTTCCAGCCACACATGGCAATGACGCCAACCAATGCACAATGAATTTTTGTACCGTATTTGGTGGTAAATGTCTTTTTATAAGTGATTTTATCGAAAAATTTTTCAACATTACCCATAAATCCTGGAGAGTAAAATGCCATTTGAACGCGAGGTGCATCTATGGATTCATCCAAATAAGGTAGGTCTGCATAATTATCTTTGGCAATATATTGTTTGGCTAAAAATTGATTTTGATTTTTTTTCGATAAAAAGTCGCTGTCTGTAAGTTTGGGGTCAACAGCTTGAAGCATCATCATTTGCACATCTCTGGAATTGAGTGTTTCTTTTTTTGGTGTGGCTTTCTTGATGATTTGTTTTTCTGGTGTTTTGTTAACCACGGGATTGGGGTTTGATTGTTGTGGTGTTTTGATGCGACTGCTTTGTGAGGTTGATGGGTTTGCTTTTTGTTCTTTTTCTTTAGGTTCAGTTGACACTTGGTATGGGATTTCGGGTGCTGTGGTGGCTGTCGATAATTCGATAGAAACAGTGCGGGTGGTTAAGTTTTTATTTGGGGGGAACAGCCAGGATTTGGGAATAATAAGCAAAAGCAAAACCAGCAAAACAGGGGTTATGCTGTGATGAGTCCAGTGTTGCCAAGATTTGTTGCGTTGCCAGTCGTTCAATTTTAAGGGTTAGTCAGCCTGTTTTGGCATGCATTATAATGATTGGCTGTTAATTCTTTGTTTTGTTAAAGTTAATAAATTGACCTTAAACCTTAACGCCGAAAAATTTAAACACAACCCAAGCAGGGCCAATCAATAAAAATTGTAAGTCTTGAAAGAATGAAGGTTTTTTCCCTTCAATGTGATGGCCAATGAATTGACCAATCCAAGCAATGACGAAAGCAATAACCGCTATCCACAGTAATGGTAAGTTTTGCATTTCCATGTAATAGTTTAGCGCCAAACAGCCAGCAGAAAATATAAGCATTACAGCAAAAACCTTAACGCTTTTGATTAAATAATAAACCATCAGTAAAGCCATGCTGGCGACTGCTAAATTCATGATAATGGGCAGTTTAACTAACCACAACATGGCGCTGATTGACCAAAAAATAACCGGAACACAAACATAATGAATCAGTTGATTGGTTCGATTCAAATGTGATTTATGGTATTCCGTCAATAAATAGTTAATCGAGTTGGAAGGCTTTTCCTGTGATGCGTTGGTAGGCTTCATGGTATTTCTCTGCTGTTTTATTAATGATGTCTGCGGGTATGTTTGGGCCAGGTGGGGTCTTATCCCAGTTGAGTGTTTCTAAATAGTCACGAACAAACTGTTTGTCATAACTTTCTGGACTGATACCTGCTTGGTAGTTGTTCTTATTCCAGAAGCGTGATGAATCCGGTGTTAAGACTTCATCCATCAAAACCAATTCATCGTCTTCATCTAAGCCAAATTCAAACTTGGTATCGGCGATCATCAGACCATTTGCTTCGGCATGTGTGATGGCTTTGTTGTAGATGCTTATGGAAACTGTTTTGAGTTGTTCTGCGCGCTCGATGCCTATCAGGTTAACCAATTGATCAAAACTGATGTTTTCATCATGGTCGCCAACCGCGGCTTTTGAGGATGGCGTAAACAATGTTTGCGTTAATTTTTCTGCTTGTTGGAGGCCGCTTGGTAATTTGATGCCACAAACTTCGCCAGTTGACAAATAATCTTTCCAACCAGATCCTATGATATAGCCACGAACAATGGCTTCACAAGGGAGGGCTTTAAGCTTCTTAACCACAACGGCGCGTGCTTTTAAATCAGCCGATGCGTTTGGAATGACTTCTTCCACTTTCACATCTGCCAAATGATTCTTTATAATAGGGCGCATGTAATCAAACCAAAAATTTGAAATCTGTGTCAACAATGCACCTTTGTGCGGGATGTCATCAGGTAACACCACGTCAAAAGCACTCAATCGATCGCTGGCTACCATCAATAAATGTTTGTCATCAATTTGATAAACATCGCGAACTTTGCCTTGGTGAATTTTTGGAAACTGGATAGACATGAGTTGAGTATGCGGTTAAAAAGGCACTATTTTAGCTGTGAGTTATAAACGAAGCAAATTAAACGAGTAATCAATCGAATATGGGCATCATCATAGGTGGTATTTTAGGATTTAAGTTTGGCAGTTATTTTGGCATGATCATGGGCGCTTGGCTTGGGGCATGGGTTGAACGACAAATTTCAGGACCAAGGGCATCAGGTAAACAACAAGCCACACAAGAAAGTTTTTTTAATGCATTGTTCCTGAGTATGGGGAAATTGGCGAAAGCTGATGGACAAGTGAGTAACCTCGAAATTCAAAAAGCCGAAGGCATCATGAGTCATATGAAGCTGAATGCTGAATTGCGACAACGTGCCATCGACTTATTTAACCAAGGAAAATCTGGCGGTTCAATAGACACGCCATTACGTGTATTTGCACAATTGTCTCGTCGATCATTGTCACTTCGCCAAATTTTCTTAGAAATGTTGGTTGATGTGGCCGAAGCAGATGGCAACATTTCAGCCGCAGAAGCGCGTTTGATTGAAAACATCTGTCAGACAATAGGGTATCCTCATCATTTGCTGATGGCAATGATGAAAATGCGGGGCGCTGCCTATGGTTACGACCCACATGGAGGACGCCAGCGACAACACCACTATCAACAAAACAAGCAAAGACAGCGTCAGCGACCAGTCAGCAGCTCAGCACCAATGAATCCTTATGCTGTTTTGGGCGTTGATCAAGATGACAGCAAAGCCACCATACGCCGTGCTTACAAAAAAATGATGAGCCAACATCATCCTGATAAGTTGATAGCCAAAGGGTTGCCGCCTGAGATGATGAAAGTGGCTGAAGAAAAGGCCAAACAAGTCCAACAGTCTTGGGAAAAAGTGAAAGATTTAAAAGGATGGTAATGTCAGAAAAAGTATGACTGCTGAAGTAACAGCAGTCACAACAAAACTATTAAGGAGCTGCTTGCTCAAATCCATCACTAAAAATCAAATCCTCTATTAAACTGACCGTATCAATGCCAATGTAGTTTGAGTTTGTGCCATTTGAGCCAGCATCATCAACGTGGTAGACAAATGCGACCCTGCCATTGCCTGGGATGTTCACATTGTATTCAGTCCAAGAATCTAACGGATATCCTGTGGTAGTCAAATTTGGATTAATGACAAGTAATTCCTCAGAAAAATCGCCAAAATCATTGGTACAGTCACCGGGTACTTTATTTCCTGATGAGCTATACATAACACGCAATCGATCTGGATACACTACTTTACCATCCATTGCAGTTCGACTTCTGGTCCAAAAGTTCAATTGAGACATTGGAACATCTGGGACAATTAAGTAGTTACAAATGGTACCATTGGCGCCAGTACTTTCAAAGTTGGCTGCTATGTAAGCATCATCTGCGCCTGAATGGGATGTAAATTCTATAGGTATGCCTTGAAACCAGGTGAAAGCTCCCGCGGGGCTTGACTGGTTGTTGAATTCCCAGCCGTTTAAATTGCCAATATCTGCAAAGTCTTCTTGAGCATGACCTGTGGCGCTAAAAAATAACCCAAGCATTAAAAACAGTTTCATAATCTTCCTCTATTAATTTTTATTGGTATGATTTCCATTTGATGTGCTATGTAAGGGGATGCCGCATCAATGGCGATGCAAAGATATCAGATGAAATCTACTTGTGCAAATAATTAGCGTATTCTTTCTTGATTTCATTGCCTTTGAGTGACAAACTTTAGCTACTTAAAATTTATCCAAAAATCATGAATCCATTCATAATTGCGCCATCCATTTTATCAGCTGATTTTGCCCGTTTAGGTGAGGACTGTCAGGCGGTTTTAGATTCAGGGGCAGACTGGTTGCACTTTGATGTCATGGACAATCATTATGTGCCGAACTTAACCATTGGTCCTTTGGTGCTTGAAGCTTTACGTGACTTTGGAATAAAGGCGCCAATTGATGTTCATTTAATGGTCAAGCCTGTTGATAGAATCATTGGTGATTTTGCAAAAGCAGGTGCAAACATGATTACTTTTCATCCTGAAGCTTCAGAGCACATTGATCGTTCATTGGCACTGATTAAAGATGCAGGTTGCCAGGCTGGTCTGGTTTTGAATCCAGCAACACCCATACATGTCCTCGAACATGTGATGGATAAACTTGATATGATTCTATTGATGAGTGTAAATCCTGGTTTTGGTGGACAAAAGTTTATCCCGGAAACGTTAAAAAAAGTCAAAAAAGTCAGGGAGCTGATTGATGCATCCGGTAAGAACATTCGATTAGAAATTGATGGCGGGGTAAAAGTAGACAACATAAAAACCATTGCTGATGCGGGTGTTGATACATTTGTAGCGGGTTCTGCCATTTTTAATACTGACGATTATAAAGAAACAATTAATCTCATGAGGGCAGAAATTCAGCCATAATTCAGATTGATGTCATACAATGAACCCATGATGCGTATTCTATGTATATGTTTACTGTTGTTTGTTAATCAAGCAATGGCACAGCAAAGCTCTTTAAGTCAGTCGGTTAATCAAGCCAGGGCTCAAGGTAAAGTGTTGTCAGCAAAAACTAAAAATGGCAAACACATTGTCAAAATATTAACACCTGATGGAAAAATTAAAACAATAAAAAAAACGGCCAATTCATCATTCAATTCAAGGCAGTCGAAATCTTCATTTCAATCTAATAACAGTCAAAGTAATAAACAAAGTAGTAGGAGAAATGACGGCAACAGAAAGAGCAGGCATACTGGACAGTCCAAAAAAACGACTTCACAAAGGGGTGCAAGCAATCGCTCAATCAAAAAAAGTCGCAGTACCAGAAGTCAGTCTAAGGATGATGGCGGTCGTAAAAACTAATAAGAGAGGTTGATGTTTTCGTTATGAGAGTTTTAGTTATTGAAGACGATGACAATTTAAGAAACATTTTAATAAAAAGGTTTGAAGAATCAGGATTTGTTGTAGATGCCGCAGACAATGGTCAAGACGGTCTATTTAAAGGTCAAGAATTTCCTGCAGATGTGGCGGTTATCGATTTAGGATTGCCCAAAATATCTGGTATGGAAGTGATTCAAACCTTAAGAGACGAAGGTGTTAAATTTCCTATCATTGTTCTGACTGCACGGGGTTCTTGGCAAGATAAAGTCATGGGTTTAGATGCTGGTGCAGATGATTATTTAGTAAAGCCTTTCCATTTTCCAGAATTATTGGCGCGAGTGAATGCTTTATTGAGGAGAAGCTCTGGGAATACAACACCTGAAATATCCTGTGGTCCAGTTGTTTTAAATATGAGCACGCAATCTGTAGAGGTCGATGGTCACCCATTGGATTTAACTTCATATGAGTATAAAGTTTTAGAATATATGCTTCACCATCAAGATGAAGTAATTTCTAAAAGCACTTTGACAGAACACATATATCATCAAGATTATGACCGGGACAGTAATGTGATAGAGGTTTTTGTTGGGCGATTGCGCAAAAAAATGGCAGTTATTTTACCTGATGAAAAACTGATAGAAACTTTGCGAGGCAGGGGTTATCGAATGAGCAGCCGATCTGATTAATTTGATGGGTTTTTCACCAAAAAATCGCTCATTAACCAAAGTGGTTTTGTTGGTTTCAAATACCGTATTACTATTGGCTTTGGCTGTTGTTGGGTTGGTTATGGCCCAGGCTTTCAAAGAAAAAACCTTGCATATAGTCAAAGAACGACTTGAAAGCTATGTTGAAGCTTTGTTGCCAGACTTGGAAATCATTGAGGGTCAGCTGGTATTTCCAGAGCAATTGCCCACACCGAGGTTGAATCAACCAGGATCTGGGATGTATGCCGAAATCATTGCGGTAAATGAATATTGGCACTCGCCTTCCGCTATAGGTCAAAACTTGCCTAAGGCCGTTCGGGTGAGTACCAATCAGCGTTTGTTTGAATCTCCTTTAGAGTATCAGGGAGAGCGGTTATTTCGGTTGAGTCAGGGTGTTGAAATAGAGTCCGAACAAACATCAGAATTGGTAACCATAATTTTGACTGAGCATGCAGGAAATTTTTACGAAGAGCTGTGGGAATTTGAAGAAACGCTGTTGTCATGGTTGTTAGGCATCAGTTTATTTTTACTTGTGATGCAATGGCTCACCATGGTTTGGGCTACTAAACCTTTGAAAAAACTGACACAAGACTTGGCCTTGCTTGAAAAAGGGGATAGCTTAATTTTTTCTGAAAATTATCCAACAGAATTAATGGGTTTAACTTCCAGTTTAAACCGTTTGATTGCCAATGAAAGGAATCATTTAGAACGTCAGAGAAAAACCTTAGGTGACTTGGCTCACTCTCTGAAAACGCCTCTTGCTGTTATTCAGTCAGAATTAGGAACCGATGAAAGTGATAAGGATGTGATTCAACAGCAGCTGAATCACATGAATGAAATTGTGGCATATCAATTAAAGAAAGCGGCTGTTGCAGGACATAGGACGTTTACCCAAGGTGTTCCTGTAATCGATTTATTGGATAAAATCATTCAAACCCTGCAAAAGATCCATAAGAATAAAAACATCAGTGTGGATACTCAAATTGCTCCGGGTGCGATTTTTTATGGTGAAAAAGGTGATTTGCTCGAGTTATTAGGTAACTTGTTAGAAAATGCTTTTAAATGGTGTGATCAACATGTCAAGGTCACCATCAAAACCCTTTTTGTAGAAGGAAGGCAGAGAACTGGGTTAAAAATAAATATTGCAGATGACGGGCCTGGTATTCCTGAAAATAAACGTTTGGTTTTGCTGCAAAGAGGAGTCAGGGGAGATGAAAAGGTATTGGGGCATGGTATAGGGTTGTCCATTGTGTCTGATATCGTAGATTCTTATCAAGGTCAAATGGCCATAAGTGAAGATGAACAGTTTAAGGGCGCATGTTTTAAAATCACTTTACCACCATAATTATTATGAAAGAAATCAATGAATTATTAGACTTAATGGCGAACTTAAGGAATCCCCAAACTGGTTGTCCATGGGATATAAAGCAAAATTTTAAAACCATAGCACCATATACCATTGAAGAGGCGTACGAAGTGGCAGATGCAATTGAACGAGGTGTAACTTCAGATATTAAAAATGAGCTAGGAGATTTATTGTTTCAGGTGGTTTTTCATGCGCGAATTGCGGAAGAGCAGGGTTTATTTAACTTTAAAGATGTGACCAAAAGTGTCACTGACAAAATGATTGAAAGACATCCCCATGTATTTGGAAATGACCAAATGCCCGAATCTGATCATGCTCAAACAAAAAAGTGGGAAGCTGATAAAGCAAAAGATAAGGAAAGTGTATTAGATGGAATAGCTGCAAATTTACCAGAGTTGCTTAAAGCAGTGAAATTGACAAAGTACGCATCAGTTATAGGTTTTGACTGGCCTGATGTTCACGATGTGCTATTGAAACTTGACGAAGAAGTCTCAGAATTAAAAGAAGCTGTTGCCATAAAGTCTAAAGACGATATGGAAGATGAACTGGGCGATGTGTTGTTTGTGTGTGCTAACATCGCCCGTCACCTGAATCTTGACCCGTCATCGGCATTGCGCCGGGCCAACAAAAAATTCACCCAACGGTTCCAATCTGTTGAAAAACGTGCCAAAATACAAAGACCTCTCCAAAATGTCTTTGAGTTGAGCTTCTTGGATAAACTTTGGAATGAGGTTAAGAGCAAACATTAAATGTTTATGATGGCTGAAAGGAACGGCGTGTGTGAGGAGTGTTTCTCTAGGCCATCATAAACGTTTGCTTGATATTCTTTATATTCTCATTTTATACTTTCTTATATTCATTCTTATTCTCGTCATTCAGATGCATATTTATTAATGTGTTAATGGTCTTAAAATACCTAACTTACATTTTCATCCTTTTCCAAGTGTCTTTGAGTTGAGCTCTTTATGTTTTGTTATAGCAAGTAAGGCTGTGCTTATATAAAAGCTTATGATGGCCGGTTGGAACATTGTGTGTGAGGATGTTTCTATTGACCATCATAAACGTTAACTTCAGTGTATTAATTATCCACAATTTAATTCCTGTTTATTCAAAATAACCTGATCTAATCTTATACTGATAATTTCATTATGAGTTTCTATGTGCATCAGTTTGCAATCATTGTGGTCAAGAGTAAAAACAAGTCCTGAGCCATCTGAAACGGCATCAGTAAATCCAGAGCCGTCCGACACGGCATCTGTAAATCCAGAACCATCTGAAACGGCATCAGTAAATCCAGAACCGTCTGAAACGGCATCAGTAAACCCAGAGCCATCCGACACGGCATCTGTAAATCCAGAACCATCTGAAACGGCATCAGTAAACCCAGAGCCATCCGACACGGCATCTGCGATTCCTGGTCCGTCAGATAAGGCTTCTATTGAAACATCAGTTAGTCCAATCAGTGTCTCATTGTTTACAATAGCTACGACTTGAGCTGTTTCATTTGCAGTTTGCAATACACCGGAATAAGACTGGTTTTCTTCACTGAATATAATCAATGTGTTTGCCCATGTTATGGAATGAAAACTCATGGTAAGCAGAAGGACTGCCGCCATTTTTTTCCACATTGCTAATTGATGAATTCCTGTACCATCACTCTCAGCTGTAATGCCTGTACCTTCGCTTTCTGCTAAATTTTTTTGGATGATTCTGTTTTTCATGATGATTCCTCTTCGTGGTCAATTGTGTCATTAAAAAAGAACAAACCCAGGCCGATAGGAAGGGATTGTTGTGCTTTTATGTTGGTTTCATATTTACTTTCTATGCGTTCAAATTCAGGGATTAAATAATTGTTATAATGTTCGTTTATCATGGTCATCACTTCTAGCTTGAATGATTCATGATGCTGGTGTGAAACTCTTATTGAATATAAGTTGCGTTGGAAGAATAAATCTTCTTTTGCTGTTAGGTTGTGATCAATGGTGGAAGAAAGCCTATTAATAGATTTGGCTACAATCTTGATTTTGTCATCATGTAATTGTTTGGCGGGAATAAAGTTTTTATTCTTATATACCACCATTGATTTTTTTATTTCTACACATTGTGCGTCAAGCAAAGCTTCTAAAATGGGGCCGTGACTGATGTTCTTTCCAAAACGTTGAACTAATGTTTCGAATGAGAGTCCGGAGCCACTTCTTTTTAATGGCAAAGGGAAGCCCTTGTCATCACAAAACATAGGGTCGCTGGACCAATGGTCTAAGATATAACCTTCTCGTGACCTGTTTTGCTCAATGACACATTCCTCAATTGGCTTTGTGGTTTTGAGGATGGTTGAAACTTCCCTTCTGTCCAAGCCGGTTTGATAGGCAATGCTGCTTATTTTTCCCCGTTTATCTTTGCTGGTTTCATATATATAAGACTCTGCTTCTTTTACATATAGGTCTCTACATATATTGAGAAATGTTTTAAATTCCACTTTATTTTTAATCAGCAGCCTGATGACCGGTCTTAAGCTGATTGAAATGAATTTCATCCATTTGGGACTGAAACTTAATTTTTGATTTGGAGAAAGTTTATTGCTCATAGGATTCTAAATATTAAGAAAACATCAGTTTCCATTGATTAAAATACCACCCTTGAAAGTGAGTGGCTCCCATCTCTTGCGCATTGATTAAATCTTGTTTGGTTTCAATGCCTTCAAAAACCGTTTTTAGTTGTAAAGAATTAGAAAACCCAGATAAGGCCTTTAAAATTTTGTTTCTGTTATCGCCTTTGTGTTTGTGTGCAGCAATTTTAATGATGTCAATTAAATTGCTATGAATGAGTTCCCAGTGTGTGTTGCCGGTACCAAAGTCATCCAGGGCAATTAGCCCGCCTAAAGATTTGAAAAGCTTGAGGCATTGTCTGGCTCGTTTTGGGAGTTCTGGCAATGTGTCTGACTCAACAATTTCTATACACAGTTTCTTGCTGGTTAATATCTTTGAGTCTAGCAAGTAGGAAAACAGGTTAAGAAAACACTCATCTAACAAGCTTGCAGGATTGATGTTAATGCTCAAAACATGAGGCATGTGGCGTTTTTGTATGCTGGGTATGTTTTTAAACAACGCCGTATCAAATGCAATTTTTTCTGAATCAGATAGGTTTGAAAAATATGATTCTACATCGGTGACAAGAGGGGAGGGGCGGTATAACAGTTCATACCATGTAGGTCGCAACTGGCTATCGGCCATAATGGCTTGCAGCTCATACTGGTTGAAGTCAGTATTTATTTGTTGCTCTGGTAAATTCATTTTTTATAAACATGGTCAATTCTGAACAGGTTTATTTTTGCGAATGTTTATAATAAATGCAAGGAAAATTATTTTTTTTTAAAAGAAAGCAATTTGTTGCGATTTATTTTTCTGTATTAAGTCACTGATATTAAGGGATTTATAGTGTGTTCAAGTGGGTTGGATGTGTTGTGACTGGATGGGAAGGTTGACGAAATTTGTCAGTTAAGGCTGTCTGTTGATTAAGTTGATTATGGGTAAGTCAGCTTCTGGCATCGGGAAGTTACTAAGTTCGGCTTTTGGTACCCACTTCAGGGGTTGGTTTTCTGCGGCAGAAACGACCGGGTTGCTTGATTGCTCATAGAATACAATTAACTCTATGGCTTTTTCTGGGTATTGGTGGGATACAGTAATCAGATGCTTGGGGTTCTGAGGCGTGTAACTAAGTTCTTCTTGGATTTCTCGAATTAAGGCCTGCTTATGAGATTCATTGACTTCAACTTTGCCGCCAGGGAATTCCCACAATCCACCAAGGTGTGTGTGTTGATTTCGTTGCTGAATGAGTATGTTGCCTTGGTGGTTTTCTAACACCAAGGCAACAACAGATATGCGTTTTATGTCAGTTTGCCGTGACATTGCTTGTATTTTTTTCCTGATCCGCAAGGACAGGGGTCATTTCGGCCAACTTTCTGGCCTTCTCGAACATAGGTCTCTACAGCTGATTTTTGTTCAGGTTGGGCAGAAGATTGAGGCGAGTCGTGCTGATATTCAACATTTTTATTTTGGTCATGTTCCATTGCCTCAACATCTTCATCTTGCTTGACCTTCACGCGGGCAATGATTCGAATGGTTTCATATTTGATTTTGTCCAATAGGTCTTTGAACATTTCAAATGATTCACGTTTAAACTCTTGAATCGGTTGTTTTTGGGCATGAGCTCGCAATGTAACACCCTGACGCAAGTGGTCAATCTGTGCCAAATGCTCTTTCCATAGCTGGTCTAAGGTATTAAGGTAGGCAGCTTTTTCAAAATTTCTCATGACTTCTGATCCAGTCATGGCTTCTTTTTCTTTGAAAAAGCGCTCAATGTGACTGTGAATTTTATCGGACAAGCCATCATCGTCTAACTGGTCATCACGCTCAATAATGCGAGCTATATTGACGTCTATGCCAAACTCAAGGCTAAGCACACGTTCTAATTGCGGGATTTGCCATTGTTCTTCGACACTTTCCAGGGGGATTTGCTGACGAATGATGTTGTCAAAAACTTCTTCACGGGTGTCGGCAATAAACTCTCCAATTTCGGATGCTTCGAGTAAATCTGCACGTTGTTGGTAAATGACCATACGCTGATCATTGGCGACGTCATCATATTCAAGCAAGTGTTTACGGATGTCAAAGTTATGAGATTCTACTTTGCGTTGCGCGTTTTCAATGATGCGAGTAATCCACTTATGTTCAATAGATTCGTCTTCTTTCATGCCAAATCGCTTCATGTTATCCATCATGCGAGATTGACCGAATATTCTCATCAAGTTATCTTCTAATGAAATATAAAATCTAGAAGAACCTGGGTCACCCTGCCGTCCAGATCTGCCACGTAATTGATTGTCGATTCGTCGTGATTCGTGGCGTTCAGTACCAATGATGCGCAAGCCACCACTTTCAAGCACTGCCTCATGGCGGACTTTCCAGTCGGCTTTCAATTGCTCTTTCTTACTTTGAGGGGTGTTGTCGCCTAATTGTTCAATTTCAACAGCTAAATTACCGCCTAATACGATATCTGTTCCACGACCAGCCATATTGGTGGCAATGGTGACTGCGCCCGGTAAGCCGGCTTCTGCGACAATCATGGCTTCACGTTCATGTTGTTTGGCGTTCAGTACGTTGTGTTTGATTTTTTTCTTTTTCAGTTCTTGAGACAGCAGTTCTGACACTTCAATCGAAGCAGTACCGACGAGAACAGGTTGTTTTCTTTGTACACAATCTTCGATGTCTTCTGTGATGGCTTTGAATTTAGATTGCTGATTGAAAAACACCAAGTCCTGCGCATCTTTTCTGATCATTGGGCGGTGAGTTGGAATCACGATAACTTCCAGGTTATAAATAGACTGGAACTCATAGGCTTCAGTATCCGCAGTACCTGTCATGCCAGACAGTTTTGGGTAGAGTCGGAAATAATTCTGGAAAGTGATGGATGCCAATGTTTGGTTTTCTTTTTGAATCGGCACGTTCTCTTTGGCTTCCACAGCTTGATGAAGTCCATCGGACCATCGGCGACCCTCCATGGTTCGGCCAGTAAATTCATCAACAATAACAATTTCACCGTCATTGACAATATAGTCAACATCCCTTTCATACAAATGGTGCGCTCTTAAGGCAGCACTGACATGGTGCATCAAAGAAATATGCTGAGAGTCATAGAGTGACTCGTCATCTTTCATCATGCCATTTTTCTTTAACAAACTTTCGGCATTTTCCATGCCTTGCTCTGTTAAAAAGATCTGTTTAGATTTTTCATCTACTGAGAAATCACCGTCAGGTTCTGGCATGCTTTCTCTGTTCATGATAGCTTGAGAAACGGCCTTGCTGTCGGGTTCAAAAGTGGATTTTTGGAGGTGTGGAACAATCTTGTTGATGCGGTTGTAGACTTCTGGTGAATCATCAACTTGTCCAGAAATAATTAAAGGAGTCCTGGCTTCGTCAATCAAAATTGAATCAACTTCATCTATGATGGCAAAGAAAGGTTCTCTTTGTGCTTTTTGCTCTAAAGAGAAGGCCATGTTATCACGCAGATAATCAAAGCCTAATTCGTTGTTTGTTGCATAGGTGATGTCTGAAGCGTAAGCTGCTCTTTTGGCTTCTGCTGGCATATTGGGTACGGCAATGCCAACACTCAAACCCAAAAAGTTATATAACGGCTCCATCCATTTGGCATCACGAGCGGCTAGGTAGTCGTTGACTGTGACAACATGAACACCTTGATCAGCCAATGCATTCAGGTAAGCAGGCAGGGTACACATTAATGTTTTACCTTCACCTGTGCGCATTTCAGCAATTTTTCCTCGGTGTATGGATATGCCACCAATCAGCTGAACATGGTAATGGCGCATGCCCATGACACGAACAGATGCTTCTCTGGTCAATGCAAAAGCTTCAACTAAAACATCATCTAAAGAAGTGCCTTGGGCAATTTTTTCTTTAAGAACTTTGGTTTTGAGGGGAAAGTCTTCATCTCTTAACTGTTGCATCTGAGGCTCTAGAGCTTCGATTTGATCAGCAATTTTATCTAATTGTCTGACATAGCGTTGGTTTCTACTTCCAAAAACCTTTGTGAATATCGTATTGAGTGCCATAGTTCCGTTGGTGCTTATGCAAAAATAATGTGTTCAATGTGGCTACACTGAACACGTTTATCAAGTGTTAATTTGAATGACCTTGGTTTATGTTGGTTGAATCGACCAAGGCTGCTATTAGTCTGATGTGAATCAGCTGTTATTTTTTAAGATTGAATGAAAGGCAAAGGATTAACTTTGTGTCCGTTTTTCAATACTTCAAAATGTAAATGCTCTGAGGTTGCTCGACCTGACTTGCCCATTATGGCAATTAAATCACCTGCCTCAACCCTTTGGCCTAAGCTGACATTGAGTGTTTTTGCGTGGGCGTATCTGGTGGTGTAACCATTGCCATGGTCGATTTCTACCATGTTGCCATAATTACCACGTTTCCCTGCCCAAACAACAATGCCTTCAGCTGCAGCAGTAATCTCAGCATCGTACTTGCCTGAAAAATCCATGCCCGAATGGCTGGCTTTTTGACCAGTGAATGGATCTATGCGCTTACCATAACGAGATGAAATCCAGCCGCCTTTGAGGGGTTTGCTGTGTGGTGTGGATAAGTGGTTAGATGACTCTTGATTTAAAAGTTGTGTCAGGATGTTGAGCTTTTCTTGTTGTTTGATGAAGCTGTTTTCTAGACTGAATAAGTTTTGATACAAATCTTGGGGGGTGTTGTCTTCGCCGGTGAGTTGAAGGTCTGCACCACCAATACCAGGTTGGATATCCAAGTTAAATTCTTCAGAATTGATGTTGTTGACTTCAGTTAGGCGATTGCCCAATGCGTTCAGTCGAGTTGACTGTGCCATTAAGCGACCCACTTGTAAGCTCATTGAGTCCAAGTCGTTTTGAACCATTGATTTATATTCATCAAGTGCCACTTGGCTTTGTTCTACACGAGATTGTAATGTGGCAATTTTATCGAAGTCTTTTTGTTTGCCAGTAAATAAGGAGCCTATAAATATGCCCAGCGCTAAAACCAATGTCAAACCGGTGCTTAGCCCTGCGATCAATAAGCCTTTGACTTTCGGGTCTGTCAAGGCATATTGTTTCATGCCTTGGCGGTCATGTTTGATGATGGTGAATTTATTCATATATAATGTGTCTTTTCTTGTTTTATTATCTGCGCATTGTGAATGACTTTAAACCATTACTAGATAGTTTGCCTGCCACCGCTAAAATGGCGCAAATTATCAAGCGAGCCGAGCGTCTGAACCAGTTGGATCAGTTGTTACAACAACAGTTGCCCGCTCCTGTTAAAGGCATGGTCACCTTGGCTAATCTTCGGGGGGAGACAGCCATTGTGCTGTGCAAAACCCAAATGGAAGCCAGCAAAGTGCGCATGTACAGCCGAAGCATTCTACAGATTTTACAAAATGAATTCAAAGTTTCAGTTAAGAAAATCAAAGTAAAAGTCGAAAATAGTTCACAAAAATAAACAATTGGGGCTGAAATCAAGAACATTTTCTGATAATGAAGCAACTTGCCACCTGATGCTAAAGACATTTGCTTGTCTGCGTACTATAATTCAGGCCTTTCAGAATCAACCAAAGTTATGCCGACAGAACAACAAATTTTAGCTGCGTGGGAAGCGCGTACAAACCTTACACCAGAAGCTTTAGATGAACAATTTGGCGCCAGCATCCATGAGGCCATAAACGGTCTTGAAACTGGTCAATTCAGGGTGGCTGAGCCAGTGGCAGGTGATTGGCAAGTTAATGAATGGTTAAAAAAAGCGGTTTTACTGTTTTTCACTGTATCTAAAAACCAAGTCATGCCAGGGTCTACCCATGAATACTGGGATAAAGTGCCGTGTCGTTTTGAGGGTGCTGACGAAGCGGAATTCAGTCGTGTGGGTGCCAGAATTGTGCCGCCGGCAACCATAAGGCGTGGTGCTTTTCTCGGCAAAGGTGTGGTGTGTATGCCCTCCTATGTCAACATTGGTGCTTATGTTGATGAAGGCACCATGGTTGATACTTGGGCTACTGTAGGCAGTTGTGCCCAAATTGGGAAAGACGTACATTTATCAGGTGGTGTGGGTATCGGTGGTGTTTTGGAGCCGTTACAAGCCGCGCCAACCATCATTGAAGACGGTTGTTTTATTGGCGCACGAAGTGAGGTAGTTGAAGGCGTACGCATAGGCAAAGGCAGCGTTATTTCTATGGGTGTGTTCATTGGGCAAAGCACCAAGATTTATGACCGCGAAGCCGATACGGTCAGTTACGGTTACGTGCCACCGGGTTCGGTTGTTGTTGCAGGTTCCTTGCCGGCAGAGAATGGCAAGTATGCATTGAACTGTGCGGTGATCGTTAAAAAAGTGGACGAAAAAACACGTGCCAAAACTTCAATCAACGAATTGTTGCGCTCATGATAATTTACGGCATAAAAAATTGTGACAAAGTCCGTGCTGCCATGAAATCAGCCAAAGCAGATTGTAAAAATGGTGGTCCTGATACAAAGCTGCATGACTTTCGAGTTCATGGGATTGATGAAAATTTGGTTAATGCCATGTTGGCTGACATTGAGTTAAGCCAGTTATTGAACAAAAGAAGCACCACATGGAAGCAGTTAGACGAGTTTCAGAAGATTGAGCCCAATGTGGGTTTGTTGGTGGCTAACCCAACTTTAATCAAACGTCCGGTTGTGTTTGATGGAAAAAATTATCGTATAGGTTATTGAGCACAGGATATTGATATGGAAGCAGAAGTCATTACGTTAGCGCGTCAGTTGATTCAAAAGCCATCGTTCACACCGGATGATGCCGGTTGTATACCTTTGATCATGAACCGCATGGAAGGCCAGGGATTTCAAGGTGCGCACCATCAATTGGGGCCAGTTGATAACGTCTTGATTTGGCATGGTGAAAGCGAAGGGCCATCTTTGTTGTTTCTGGGTCATACTGATGTGGTGCCAACAGGCGATGTGGCTGATTGGACGCATGATCCATTAAGTGGTCATGTTGAAAACGGCATCATGCACGGTCGTGGTGTGGCTGACATGAAGGGTTCGGTGGCAGCCATGATTCTGGCGATGGAAAAATTTGTTGGTGAAAATCCGAATCACAAAGGCAAGATTGGTTTGATGTTAACTTCAGATGAAGAAGGCGAGGCCAAAGACGGTGTCAAAAGGTTCATGCCGATGATGGTAAAAGACCATCATTTTGATTGTTGTTTGGTTGGTGAGCCGAGTTCTTCAGAAAAATTAGGGGACACAGTGCGTGTGGGTCGTCGAGGTTCTTTGCATGTGTTCATCAAGATTTTAGGTAAACAAGGTCATGTGGCTTATCCACAAAACGCTGAAAACCCAGTGTTCAAGGCGGCCAAAGCGATTGATGCTTTGAATCATGTGGTTTGGGATGAAGGTAATGATGACTTTCCACCCACATCATTTCAGATTTCAAATGTTTCAGCAGGTACAGGCGCTGCGAATGTGATTCCCGGTTCGATGTTATTGCAGGCCAATTTTCGCTACAGCCCAGAGTCAACCCAAGCATCACTGTCAGAGCAGTTGGAGCAAGTGCTGTTGCAGTTTGGTCTTGAGTATGAGCTGACATGGCAGTTATCAGGTGAGCCTTTTCACTGTAAGGACGAACACTTTAAAACACAATTGCGTGAGTCGATTGAACAGATTGCTGGCGTCAAGCCCGAATTCAATACCGGTGGTGGTACCTCTGATGGCCGTTTTGTCGCGCCACATGGCATCGCGACCATGGAGTTGGGGCCGATTAATAAAACCATACACCGAGTGAATGAAAGTCAGCCGGTGCGTAATTTGTTGTTGTTAGAGTGTATTTACCTCGATTTAATCAAGCGCATGTTGAAATGAACAAAAAGCTAAACACAATCGATTCGCACAAACTTTGTGTTGCGCCGATGCTCGATTGGACAGACCGACATTGTCGGTATTTTCATCGACTGATTTCCAGTCAAGTGATGTTGTACACCGAAATGGTGACGGCGCCGGCCATCTTGCGCGGAGACAGGGATAAATACATTGGATTTTCGCCTGAAGAAAATCCAGTGGCCATACAGTTAGGCGGCTCGGATGCCAAGGATTTAGCCACTTGTGCGCGCATTGCAGAGGATTATGGCTACAGTGAAGTGAACTTGAATGTAGGTTGCCCAAGTGATCGGGTACAAAAAGGCCGTTTTGGTGCTTGTTTGATGAAAGAGCCTGAATTGGTGGCTGAATGTTATGAAGCCATGGCATCAGCCGTGGATATTCCCATCACCATCAAGTCGCGTATTGGTGTGGATGAGCAGGACAGCTTTGAAGCATTTAATCATTTTATACAGGTGGTCAAACAATCGGGCTGCGAAACGTTTATTGTCCATGCCCGCAATGCTTTATTGAAAGGTTTGAGCCCCAAGCAAAATCGCCATGTACCACCCTTGAAATATGATTATGCTTACCGACTCAAGGCAGAAAACCCTGAGTTGAATGTGGTGCTCAATGGCGGCATCAATACCGTTGCAGATGCCGAAACACATTGGCAAAAAAATGACGGTATCATGGTAGGTCGTGCTTTTTGGAACGCGCCATGGTTGATTCGTGACATGCACGATGCAGCCGGCATGAAGGCCATGAGCAGTGACAAAGACGATGTGTTGCAAGCTTATAAACACTATTGCACCGAACAAATTGCACAAGGTTCGAGTCTGCATTGGTTGATTCGACCCATATTGGGTCTGTTCCATGGCGAGATGGGCAACAAAAAATACAAATCTTACTTGGTAACAGAAGCGCCAAGAAGGAAAGATGATGTGGCGGTGCTGGATGAAGCACGCGCTTTTGTAACTGAAAAACAAACGACTGAGGAAATGACATGTTAGTTAAAAACATTGCTGACTTTAAAAAGGTGCAAGAGTTGAAGCAATTCAACATCAAGCAAGAAGTGGCCATGAAGGCCGCGTTTATGGTGAGTCCGGTGGGTTTCTCATTGAATGAGCAAACGGCTCAAGATAATGAGTACATGCAAATGGACAAGAATGTAGATGAAAAACTGGCCATTTACCAGCAGATGCATTTGGCCAGAACGTTGACTGATTTTGGTATCCCAGTGTTGACCTTTCCAGGTTCAGAGGACACGCCTGATGCTGTATTTCCCAACAATGCTTTTGCCACCAACCACAACCGCAGGTACATCGTCGGTTCAATGAAATACCCAAACAGGCAGTTAGAAACCGAACGCAGAGACATTCGCAAGTTTTTCAATGGTGTTTTGGGCTATGAAGAATATGTGATTGAGCACCACAGGGCGATTGCTGAATTGACCGGTGTGTTGGTGCCAGACCGTGGTCGCAATGTTGGCTTTGTGGGTATGACTGAGCGTGTAGATGATGCAGGTGCGGTAGAATTAGATGAAGGTTTTCAATTGGATTTGACTTTTCAATTTGACTTGGCCGAAGGTGAATACCATACCAATGTGGTGATGGCTTCTTTGGCGAGTGTGGGCTGCGTTTTACACAAAGCGTCTTTTGCAGATCCGGATGTGGTACAGGCGATTGATGATTTTTATGAGGGCCGTGTGTTGTATTTATCTGATGAAGAGAAATTGGCATTTTGTGGTAATTGTATTTCTATCACTGAAAGGGATGTGTTGTTCAGTCAAACGGCCTACGATACCCTTTCGGCGTCTTCGAAGAAGACTTTGACTAATTGGGGTTTGGACCTCCATGGTGTTGAGGTTTCTGAACTGGAAAAGGCTGGAGGCTCGTTACGCTGCATGATCGGCGAAATCTTTTGAGGAAAAATCTGAGTATGAATATCTGCGTTGTCGGCTTTTTTTGATACCATCACGTACTGTCGTACGCTCAGGAAGTCAAAATAAGTCTCAGCCTTGATCTTCTTGCTCAGATTTTCCCTCAACAAGCTGAGGAATTCCTGCGTTGGGCGAATTTTTTAAGACCACTCACGTACTAACGTACGCTCACGTCCATTAGAAAAATCGCCCGCCTTGACCTTCACACTCAGAATCCGTCTCAGCGAGCTGAGGGATCTTTGGGTTGGATTTGGTTTTTGAGTGGCTTACATACTGTCGTTTGCGCACAAATCAAAAATTAAATCCGCCTTGATCTTCCGCCTCAAAATGCCCCTCAGCGAGCTGAGTTAGAGTATTTCAAGTTTGGCTGATTTTATAAGACCACTCACTTACTAACGTACGCTCACGGCCATTAGAAAAATCGCCCGATTTGACCTTCACACTCAGAATCCGTCTCAGCGAGCTGAGTTAGGGTGTTTCTGTGTTGGGCGAATCGTGAAAGTCTTCATTAAATAATTTAATACCATGAAACAAACATTAACCTTGCACGGTAATCTTCAACAAATTCCATTACACGCCTAAGCTCAGCTTAAGTCTCGATTTCATCTTTCAAATACCTGTCACATAGGACTGGTATTGAGTACAAATTTTGCCATGCCATCAGAACTCGATTAGCAGGACAATCAATGGTGTCACCAACACGCAAAACTATATGTATATGGTTCGACATAATCGCTGCCCATATTCTGGACATGGTTTGTAGGGAGTTAATTACAAAGTGTTGAAAGAGATGTCTGTCCTGATTTGAACTGCGTGTATTGCATATTAATTAACTTCTGATGAATTCAGCTTTTTCTTGAGCAGGCTGACTTGTTCAGTCATTTTGCTGTTGTAATTCCATTCATTTTTATTGTTCAGTTGAATGGCTTTCTGGTAATAACTTAAAGCAATATCGAAATTACGTAAAGACTCTTGTATCTCAGCAAAAGAGGCCATGGAAACCCACCAGTCAGGATTGGCCTGAACATTGAATTGAAATGCTTTTACTGCTTCCTCTTTGTTATTTTCTATGTATTGTAAAACATTTCCCAGACTGTTGATGTTCCAATTCAAATTAGAGAAATCACTTTCTGGGTTTTGATCTTTTAAAAGTGAGTAAGCAGTTTGTGCTTTATCATAATCACGTTCAAGAATTAAAGTCATAACATCTGCTTCCAAGGCTAAATCTTGGTTTTTTAGTATTTTTACTGTCATTCTTAAGATGTCATTTATTATGGTGTCATAGACGGGGGTTTGGTAACCATTTGAAAGAAATATTACAGTCGTGTCATGATTGATAAACTTTCTAAACCCGGCTAAATTCCCACCTGAAAAGCCAACGGATTCGATGCCGTTAACCGGGTAGCTTTTCCATCCATACATGAACTTATCTTCTTTGTTAGTATATTCATAATGGGACCACATTTTCATTTTGCTTGAATCATTTATTAATAAGTTTTTATCTAGTTTGCGATTCCATTCAATAAATTGATTTAAAGTGATATTTAACCCATTGCCCGAATGTCCCCTTGCGCCACTGTTATTGGTGTCCTTGTCAAAAGCTTTATTCTTAGAGTTATAGTTATATCTGGTTGCCCTGTTAAGTATTAACTGGTTAGAATCCGATGAAAACATAACCTCTTGACTATTATTATCAAATTGATTTTCAAGCACAAACGAAGCAAAGCTTGAACCAGTAATTTTTTCAATAATCTCAGCCAATAACCAATAGTTAGTTTGGTTGTAGCTGAATTGTTTACCCAGCTCAAACTCGATGGGTGCATCATAAAGTTTTTTTAATAGATCTGAATCATTCAACTCACTTTTAAAAGCAACCAGGTCTGGTAACCCTGATGAGTGGGTTAGTAGGTTTTCAATTTTAATGTGACGCCATTTGGTTGGTATATCTGGTAAATATGTTTCAATAGAATCACTTAATTTTAGCTGTCTTCGCTCTATCAACTGAAATACAGCAACAGAAGTAATCAGTTTTGTTGCAGAAAAAATTCGGAACAACGTGTTTTTATTTACCTTGGTGTTTTTTTCTAGCGATGCTTTGCCCATGTAACTTTGATATATCAACTTTTCGTTTTGAATAACTGCCAAAGCCATTCCGGGAATGTTATGCGTTTTTTTTACTTCACTTAAGTAATTATCAACTTGAGTTTTTACATCTAAGATGCCAGTCTGAAATGTTTGATACCCCGCCATTTTTCCATTACCGTTGCAAGCAGAGATGAAAAGAGCCGCTGAAATAAAAGTGAATATCCTCATTTTGGTATTACTCCTAAAATTTTTATTAATTACATACAGCTAATAACGTGATTAGATTTTAAAAGTAACAGGTTTATTGAAATAAATTAAGCGAAGATGTTATTGAGTATTTTAAAGAGGTGGCAGAAGAAAAAAGGGCTGACCTACCAAAGCTTAATTAATTTATATTTACATGATTATGCTTAGAAACACAGAAAAATTGATATTACTTGGTGATAGAAAATAAATCCTTTTACGCTCCTGCGACGAAAAGTGGGGTTTGGGGCAAATCCTCATTTAACTGTGTCAAATTTCTATAATAAACTTTGTGGTTTCTGACATTTTTTGTAAGATTGGCTTCGCATCATATGCGGCCTATTTTTGAGCACTTTGTTACTTCTGGCCTTGATGGCCTCTTTTGTATGGAGGTTTAGGGTGTTCCTTGGTTTTTCAATCTGATCGGTACTTGTATGGCACAAACATCAATGTGGTTTTTGCTGTCGATAAACCAGGGTTCTTGGCGGTTTTTTCGGGCTTGGATGTAGTCTTTGAACGATTGGGAGTCGGTTTTGAGGATTTCCAACGGGATCAGGTCGTTTGGATTCATGTCGCTGGCGACTTGTATTTTTATGATTGGGTTGTGGTCTTCGACATCAACTGGGCCATTTAAGCTGGTGCTTCTTTTCAAGGCTTGTAAATGTTCCATGCCATAAATGACACGTCCAAATACGGTGACGTTTTTATCTAAATAACGCTGTGCATGGCCAATAACTACATACAATTCGGTGCCGCCTGAGTCGATTTCATTGGCGCGCCCCATGCCGAGTGCGCCATAACAATGAAGCAGCCAGTTTTCCTTTTGGTCTTTGGATTGACCAACGGCAAATCCCTTGTAAAATCCCACCTTTGGTGCGTAACCGTCATTGTCTTTTACTTGTGTGATTGGCAGTGGTTCATCGAATGTGATGCTGAATTCTGGGTCAATACTCAGGTTGCCGTTTTCAGATTGAAAACGTTCAGATTGAAAACGTTCAGATTGAAAGCGTTCAGATTGAAAAGATGTGGGTACGGTTTCTGGGCCGCCTTGGGCAACGAAGCCGTCGATGACGCGGTAAAAGCGGGTGTTGTCGAACAAGCCTGACCTCACCAATGCTTTGGTGTTCTTGGTGTGATTGGGTGCGTGGTTTGTGGCCAGTTCTAAAACCACAATACCAGACTTCAGTGTGATGTATAAGGTATTTTCTGGGTCGGGTTGTCGCCAATCCGAGGACAGTGATTGGTCAAGGATTTCTGAGCTGTTAAGTGTGGGCCTGCCTTTCTTGTTTAGGCTCGTTGTGTGTTGGCATGCGCTGACTGTCAGTAGGATCAATAGAAGTAGGCACTGTTTCATTTTGGGGCTCATTTAAGGTGTGTGGGTTATTGTATCAGCTGGCTTGTGTGCAATTTACCTGTATTTAAGGGTTTTCACTTTTTAAATCAATATCTTAGAAGTGTTTGTTAAAGTAAAATATTCGTTAAGTTGTTGATATTACACGTTTTTTTAAATTTGCTTCTTGACTTAGGGTGGTTTTGGTCATAAAGTGCAATAATGTGGGAAATTGTGTGTAATTAGTGGAGTAAAGTAGTGTTTTACGGGGAGGTAGCCCTTAATTTGGATGTCAAAGGCCGGTTGGCGATACCATCGATGTATCGCGAGCCAATAGCTGAGGCTTGCCAAAATAAACTGGTGCTGACCTATAACGCCTATGAAAATGATTCACTTTGGCTTTATCCCGAAGCGGAATGGGAGCAGGTGCGAAATGCTGTGATGGCTTTAAGTACATTTGACCCCATGCACCGCAATTTACAGCGTCGATTGGTGGGTTCGGCTTACCATTTGTCTCCTGATAAAGGCTCTCGGGTTTTGTTACCCATCACATTGCGTCAAGTGGCTTCAATGGAGAAGCGTGTAGTGATGTTGGGCTTGGGCAGTAAATTTGAGATTTGGAACGAAGACGCTTTGATGAAACAGCGTCATCAGGTACCGGCCATGAATGGTGAGGTGTCTGATGCGATGAAACAGTTGGTGTTGTGATGTTTCAAGACTTGCATCAATCGGTTTTGCTTGAACAGGCGGTGACTGCGTTGGCAATCAATCCATCGGGTTTGTATTTGGATGGTACATTTGGACGGGGTGGACACAGTCGTTTTATACTCGATGCGCTGTCCGAAGATGGCAAGCTATACGTGGTTGATTGTGACCCGGAGGCTTTGGCCTTTGCTCATGCGTTGGCAGAGGAAGATTCAAGGGTTTATGTTTTGGCCGGTGATTTTGAGTCGGTAGTCAAAGATTTGTTAGACCAAGGCGAACAGTTTGATGGCGTGTTGTTTGATTTTGGTGTGTCATCACCTCAAATTGATGATGCCAGTCGAGGGTTTAGCTTCCAAAAAGACGGTCCTTTGGATATGCGCATGAACAACCAAGCAGGAGATTCTGCAGCTGAATGGTTAAACCGCGCTGATGCCGATGAAATGAAGCGTGTCTTTTGGCGTTATGGGGAAGAAAAAAATGCCGGTCGTATCGCAAGGGCCATTGTTGAACACAGAGAAGAAAGTCCATTGGTTCACACTGCGGATTTAGTGGAGGTGGTCAAAACAGTCAATAAGCCACACCCGAAAGAAAAAAAGCACCCTGCCACACGCGTTTTTCAAGCGGTAAGGATTCATATCAATGATGAGTTAGGTCAAATCGAAAGGGTGTTGCCCAATGCCTTGTCTATTTTAAAGCAAGGCGGTCGCTTTGTTGTGATCAGTTTTCATTCATTAGAAGACCGCATTGTGAAGCGTTATTTTAGAGACATGGCAAAAGCTGAATCTATGGACCGCCGCATGCCTGTGCTACCGGACAACCTGCGACCTGCTTTGTTGAAGATTGTGCACAAGCCAGTAAAAGCTCAGGATGTAGATGAAAACATCAGGGCTCGCAGTGCCATCATGCGTGTGGCGGAGAAGTTGTGATGTTTAAATTGCTGCTGCCTTTGGGTTTGTTGGTTACGTTAATAGCGGTCATGGTGTCTTATGTATACACCCAAAATGAAACAAGGAAAGTGTTTGCAGCTTTGCAGCAGTTAGAAGATGAGAAGTTGCAATTGAAAACAGAGTGGGGCCGATTGCAAATTGAAAAAGCATCCAAGTCAGCCAGTTTTAGGGTGGCGGCGGTTGCAAAAAAGGAACTGGCCATGAAATTGCCAGAAAATGAACAGGTTATGGTTATTAAGCGATGAGAAAATCACAAAAGCCACAAGTAAATGTCAGTTTAAGAATAGCCATAGTGATGGCTTTTTTGCTGTGTTTCTTTTTTGTGGTGGTGGTTCGCGCTTTTTCTATGCAAGTTCAAAGCAGCGATTTTTATCAAAACCAAGCCGATAAAAGGCATGTCAGAGAAGTAGAAATTCCTGTGTCACGTGGTGCCATTTACGATAGAAATGAAGAGCCTTTGGCTTTGAGTTCGCCCATGGAATCTGTGGGTATAAATCCAGCAAAACTGTTGAACCAGTTCAGTAAGGTAGATCAGCTGGCAGAAGTTTTAGATTTGAATGCTGATAAATTAAAACAAATCATCACATCTCATAAAGACAAGTATTTTTTGTATGTGAAGCGCAGAATCACACCAGCGGTGGCCGATTCAGTACGCGCTTTGGATGTGGATGGAGTTTCATTCAGAACAGAGTTTAAACGATTTTACCCGACTGGAGAGGTGTTTGGTAATGTGGTGGGTTTTACCAATATAGATGACCAGGGTCAGGAGGGTTTGGAGCAAACCTATGACCAATGGTTAACGGGTATTTCTGGAAAAAAAACGGTGGTTAAGGATTTGTTGGGACAGGTGGTTTCAGACATAGATGTGGATGAAATTCAGGCTGCTATTCCTGGTAAAGACTTGCATTTAAGTATCGATAAGCGGCTACAAAACGCAGCCTATTACGAACTCAAAAAAGCAGTTGCTATACATCAGGCGGATTCAGGATCGGCAGTCGCCATGAACGTAAAAACAGGTGAAGTGCTGGCTATGGTAAATAGACCTTCATTGAACCCCAATGGCGACAAATCAAATACAGAAGGATTGAGGAATCGTGCAGTCACAGACATTTATGAACCAGGTTCTGTGATTAAGCCTTTTGCTGTTGTGGCGGCACTTGAAAGTGGACAATACACAGCAGATTCCATTATTGACACTGCCCCAGGCGTGTTCGAGTTAGATGGTTATACGATTCATGATTTTCGTGACTATGGTGAACTAAATTTGGTCGATATGTTGGTCAAGTCAAGTAATGTTGGCATGGCCAAATTGGTTCTTGGCCTAGGAAAAGAGCATTTATGGGATGTTTATCAGCGGTTTGGTTTTGGCCAAAAAACAGGAGTGGGATTTGTTGGTGAGTCAGCAGGTTATTTGCCACACCATGAGCGCTGGAGAACTTCTGATCATGCTGCAATTTCACGAGGTTATAACTTGTCAGTGACAACCTTGCAATTGGCAAGCGCTTATGCGGTATTTGCAAACCAAGGTCGGTACAGAGCACCCAGCTTAATCAAAGGCAGTGTTAATGAAGATAAAGCTGTGATGGACCCGAAAGTGGCTTCGCAAATGGTAGATATGTTACGTCATGTGGTGGCCGACAATTCAAACCACAGGGCAAGTATCCCAAATTATTCTGTGGCAGGTAAAACAGGCACAGCAAAAATTGCTGAAAAAGGGGGTTACTCAGATAATTATATAGCGTCATTTGTTGGTTTTGCGCCGGCATCTAATCCTGAGCTTGTGGTGGCTGTCAGTGTGACTAATCCCAAGGGTGAAGAATATTATGGCGGCCAAGTGGCAGCACCTGTGTTTGCTGAAATCATGAAAGCCGGCTTGCGATTTTTGAATGTTCCAGGTGACAAGGTAGAGCTTGCAATGGAAGATGGCGTGGAGGCAGATAATGAGTAAGTTGTTGTCAGATGTCATCTCGGCCTGTGGAGCGCAAATTGAAGTGGCTGATATTCCAGTAAAGGATTTACGGATTGACAGCAGGGCCGTTAATAAGGGTGATGTGTTCCTGGCTGTTAAGGGCCAGTTAGGTCATGGGTCTACATATATTTCTGCAGCCATTGAACAAGGTGCAGCAGCAGTGTTGACAGATAAAAAAGTGGATGTCGATGCGGATGTGCCAATCATATTTATTGAGCGATTGGGTGAGTTGCTTGGCGATTTGTCTCATTACTTTTATAACCAACCAAGTGAAAAGTTGAAAGTGTTGGCGGTTACTGGGACCAATGGAAAGACTTCGGTTGCATGGTTTTTAATGCATGCATTGAACCACCTGGGTGAAAGTCACGGTCAGAAAGCGGGCTATATTGGTACCTTAGGTGTAGGCACCAAAGGTGAATTGGACACATTGAAGAACACAACCCCTTCAGTTGTAGATGTTCATAGGTTGCTGGCAGGTTTCTTATTACAAGGGATGACACATGTTTGTATTGAAGTGTCTTCTCATGCTTTGGATCAAGGGCGAATAGAAGGTGTATATGTTGAACAGGCATTGTTCACAAATTTAAGTCGTGACCATTTAGATTACCATGAAACCATGGTCAATTATGCAAAAGCAAAATACCAGTTATTTGACCATTTTTGCAGTGAGCAGGCGATTATTAATAAGGACGATTCATGTGGACAGGAGTGGCTGAGTCAGGGTGTCAATAGCAGCGAAATCATCACCTATGGTATCAGTGCAGATGCTGACTGGAAGGCGGGAAATATCATATCAAATGAGTGTGGTTTGAGATTTGATATGTCTTTTGGTGAAGGAACAATTCATGTTGATTCTAGATTGATGGGGCGTTTTAACGTTGAAAACCTGTTATTGGTTGCGGCAAGTTTACATGCAATGACTGTTTCTATGAATGATATAGCGACTGTATTGAATCAGTTGGAAGCAGTACCTGGACGAATGGATGTTGTTGATTTAAACGTTGGTGATCAGGCCACTTGGGTTGTGGATTATGCACACACACCTGATGCTTTGTCTTCGGTACTTAGCTCGTTAAGGAGTCATGTTTCAGGGCGTTTATTTTGTGTGTTTGGCTGTGGTGGAGATAGGGACAAAGGAAAGCGTGCCTTGATGGGCCAAGCAGCTGAGCAAGCGTCAGATGTGGTCATCATCACAGATGACAACCCGAGGTATGAGTCGCCAAAAGCAATAGTTGAAGGTGTGTTGGCAGGAATGAAGGAGCAGCATGAAGTCGTTCACCTCAGAAGTCAGGCGCTTAAACATGCCAAGCACTTGAGTCAAACTGGAGATGTGATTTTGGTGGCTGGAAAAGGACATGAAGATTACCAAGAAATTGAAGGCGTCAGGAGTCCGTACAACGACATTGAAACCATCAAAGCAATGTATGAGGTGGCCGCATGATTAAGATGAATTTACATCAAATTTGTGCTGTTGTTGGTGGCAGCATGGTGGGTAAAGAAGTGCGTATCCATGGTGTCAGTACTGATTCAAGAACTGTAGAAAAAGGCCAGTTATTTGTTGCTTTAAAAGGTGAACATTTTAATGGTGAAAGTTTTTGTCAACAAGCAGTGGCTCGAGGTGCCGCGGCTGTGATGGTATCAGACGCGGTAGAAGTGGATGTGCCACAGTTGATTTGTGAAAACACTTTAGAAGCATTGGAAGCATTGGCAAAAGCATGGTTGCGTCAATGTGATGTGAGGGTGGTGGCTGTCACAGGTTCTAATGGTAAAACCACGGTCAAAAATATGCTGCATGCCATATTGTCTCAAAGTCACAGGTGTTTTGCTACGCCCGGTAATTGGAACAATGAAATAGGTGTGCCGTTGAGTTTGCTGCAACTGAGCCCCGAAGACGATTTTGCTGTGATTGAAATGGGCGCTGCACAGATTGGTGACATTGCTCATTTAACGGAACTGGTTAAGCCTGATGTGGCGCTGGTTAATAACGTGTCAAATGCCCATGTGGGACGTTTTGGTTCCATAGAAAATATTGCCATTGGTAAAGGTGAGATATATGAAGCGTTGGCTGATAATGGTGTGGCCATTATCAATGGAGATGATGTTTTCAAGAAAATGTGGCAAATGTCTGTATCTTCACAACAATTGACTTTTGGTGGCAGCGAATCATCGGATGTGCGGTTATTGGAAGCCACAGGGACAACACAAATCATGTTACCGGGTGAGCACGTCATAACAATTGACTTGCCTGTATTAGGGCGACACAACCAAATGAATGCAGCAGCGGCTGTAGCTGTTGCTGTGAGTTTGGCGATTGAAGAGCATGACATGGTGGCGGGGTTAGCATCATTTATACCTGAAAAAGGCCGAATGGAATGTGCAGGCAGCATCAATAACACCCTGATTATTGATGACAGTTACAATGCAAATTTAGCATCTGCCAAGGCAGCTATTGACGTCTTACAAGTGATGAAGTCACCATCAGTTTTGGTTATGGGCGACATGGCAGAATTAGGTGAGTTCGCAGTTCAAATGCACGAAGAAATTGGATTGTATGCTGACACAAAAGGTATCGATACAGTGCTTGCTGTAGGTAAGTATGCTGGTGCAGTCTGTAGTCAGAGAAAAACAAAATGCGAAGCATTCAATGATGTTGATGCAGTTATTGAAGCATTGAAATCAGAGTATCTGGTGGGTGGTACTGTTTTAGTAAAAGGGTCGCGCAGCATGCAATTAGAGCGTGTGGTTGATGCATTGGTTCAACAAGAGGTAAGGTTATGATTTTATGGTTGGCTGAATTATTAGAGGGTCAGTTTTCTTGGTTGAACTTGTTTGGCTATCAGACATTTAGGGCCATTATGGCTGCGCTGACCGCGTTGTTTTTGTCATTGGTTTTAGGGCCGTGGTTCATCAGAAAATTACAAATAAAACAAATTGGTCAACAGGTTCGTAGCTTCGGTCCTGAATCTCATTTGAGTAAGCAAGGCACGCCTACCATGGGCGGGGCGATGATTTTAGCGGTCATCATCATGGCTACTTTGTTATGGAGTGATTTAGATAACCATTATGTGTGGTTATGCCTTTATGTGTTGTTTGGCTTTGGCTTGGTTGGCTGGATCGATGATTACAGGAAATTAATACTTAAAGATTCAGCTGGATTGGCAGGACGCTGGAAGTATTTGCTGCAATCTGTTTTCGGTTTAACAGCTGTGTTGTATTTATATTATTACGGTCATGACAGCATCACGACTCAATTGGTGCTTCCTGTATTCAGTGATTTCAACTGGAATTTGGGTTGGTTGGCTATTCCTTTGGGCTATTTTGTCATAGTCGGTTCAAGTAATGCAGTGAACCTTACGGACGGATTGGATGGTTTGGCCATCATGCCAACCGTGTTAGTGGGGTCAGCTTTGGGTATATTTGCTTATGTGGCAGGACATGCCGGCTTTTCTGACTATTTGTTGATCCCTTTTATTCCGGGTGCAGGAGAAATGGCGGTTTTCTGTGCAGCCATGGCGGGTGCCGGATTGGGCTTTTTGTGGTTCAACACATATCCAGCACAAGTGTTTATGGGTGATGTAGGTGCTTTGGCTTTAGGGGCGGCTTTGGGGTTGGTGGCATTTATAACCAGACAAGAATTTATATTTTTTATCATGGGTGGTGTGTTTGTAATGGAAACTGTTTCGGTGATTTTGCAGGTGGCATCCTTCAAATTGACAGGCAAACGGATCTTTAGAATGGCGCCCATTCACCACCATTTTGAATTAAAAGGTTGGGCTGAGCCGAAAGTGATAGTGAGGTTTTGGATCATTTCGATTATTTTGGTTTTGATTGGTTTGGCCAGTCTGAAGATCAGGTAAATAAAAATAAATTATGGCAACTAAAAAGCAAAAGTTGAAAGAATTAAGCTGGCAAACCGTAGGTGTCGATGGTTGGCTGGCTTTTGCTTTTGTGTGTTTGTTGGTGGTAGGCACTGTGATGGTGGCTTCATCTTCGGTTGCTGTTGCTGAAAAAAATACAGGTGATGCCTTTTATTATTTGAAACGTCATATCTTATTCATTGGTGTGGGATTGATGCTGTCATACATGGTGATGCATATACCTTCACAGTGGATGGACAGGCTCAGCCGGCCTATGTTGATTTTAGCGGTAGTGGCCTTGATATTGGTGTTGGTTCCAGGGATTGGAGTGACTGTGAATGGCGCACAACGGTGGTTGAATTTAGGTGTCTCAAGATTTCAGGTGGTTGAAGCTGTGAAATTGGCATTGATTGCAGCATTGGCGAGTTATGTGGTGCATCACTTTAAATCTATTCAACAGTCTATGTTGGGTGTTTTAAAGCCATTGTTGGGTGTGGCATTTATGGCTTTTTTATTGTTGTTGCAACCTGATTTTGGTTCAGCTGCATTGTTACTTATTATCACTTTTGTGATGATTTATATAGCTGGGGCCAGGTATCGAGATGTTGGTGTTTTGGGATTGTTGGCATCAACAGGGATGGCAGTAATTGCTTGGGCAGAACCTTATCGTGTAAAACGCTTGACTAATTTTCAAGACCCATGGCAAGACCCGTTTGGAGATGGTTTTCAATTGGTACAAGCTTTGATAGCAGTAGGACGAGGAGAGTTTGGTGGGGTAGGAATTGGTGCCAGTATTCAAAAATTGTTTTATTTACCAGAGGCGCATACAGACTTTATATTTGCAGTGTATGCAGAAGAGATGGGCTTTGTCGGCGTTTTGTTATTGGTTTGTCTGTTTTTACTTTTGGTTTTTAGGATGTTTAAGGTGTCTAAAGAAGCCTTTGAAAATGGTAATGACTTTGGCGGTTTTTTGTGCACAGGAGTGGCCGTTTGGATAGCATTGCAAGCGGTTTTGAGTATGGGGGTAAATTTAGGGATATTACCAACAAAAGGATTGACGTTACCGTTCATATCATCAGGTGGTTCAGCAATCATGATGAATATCATTGCTATGGCTGTGGTATTCCGCGTTTCATTTGAAAATAAACGCATGCATTTTCACAGTAATGCAACTTCACCCCAAAAAAGTGAGGTAAAGGCATGAGTGATAAAAAAACCATTGCCATCATGGCTGGCGGTACAGGAGGACACATTTTCCCTGGTGTTGCGGTTGCTAAAGCATTGATGAAACAAGGTCACCGGGTGTTGTGGTTGGGCTCCAAAGGAGGAATGGAAGAGCGTATCGTCAGACAGGAAGGCGTGCCTTTAACTTTAATTTCTATGAAGGCATTGCGAGGTAAGGGCATCAAAGGACTTCTGGTTTTACCATTTAAGTTAACCAAAGGCATTTGGCAAGCGAGGCGTTTCTTTAAGAAAAATCAGGTCGATTTGGCTATCAGTATGGGAGGCTTTGTTGCTGCACCTGGAGGGTTTGCTACGCGATTGTGCTCAACTAAGCTGGCTGTCCATGAACAAAATTCTGTTTTTGGCATGACCAATAAACATTTGTCAAAACATGCGGATTTGGTGTTGACCGGATTTGACTTGAATGGTTTGAATAACAGCGTATGGGTTGGTAATCCAGTCCGAGCACAAATAGAAGCTTTGGGACAACAAGTAAAACACAGACATACACCGCTGCGTGTTCTGGTGTTGGGAGGTTCTTTAGGAGCACAAAGTTTAAATCAAGTGATCCCAAATGTTTTAAAACATTTGATCACTGATAAAGAAATTGAAGTTTTACATCAGTGTGGAAGGAATAAGTTGAAAGCGACCAAAGAAGCATATGGCAACTTAAGTGTGGAGATAAAAGAATTTATCAATAACATGGCCAGCGCTTATGAATGGGCTGACGTGTGTATTTGCCGAGCTGGTGCGCTGACAATCGCAGAAATTACTATGGCTGGGATACCTGCTGTATATGTTCCTTATCCGTCGGCTGTGGACGACCATCAGACACACAATGCGATGAGTTTAGTAAAGAACGGTGCCGCATTGCTGTGGCAAGAGAGTGAGGGACAAGCAGTTCTGGAAACCAAAGTGGAAGCGTTGTTAAGCAGTGCAAAGCAAGCAGCGATGCGTGAATCGCTACAAGGCTTGAATAAAACACATGTGGCAAATGACATAGCTGCGCGTTGTGTGGAGTTATTGAAATGAATTACCTGTCAGCTGGACACAAATTAGCAAGTCGAATTAAGCACATTCATTTAATAGGTGTGGGTGGTTCTGGTATGTCTGGTATTGCTGAAGTTTTACATAATTTAGATTTTACGGTTTCTGGCTCCGACATCGGTGATAACAAAGTCACAACCAGGTTAAAAGACATGGGAATACAGGTCCACCACAAGCATGATGCGGCTTGGGTTGAAGATGTGGATGTGGTTGTTTATTCTTCAGCCATCAAAGATGACAATGAGGAATTAAAGGCGGCCAGGGTCGCAAAAATTCCTGTCATGAACAGGGCGGAAATGTTGGCAGAACTGATGCGGTTCAAAATTGGTATTGCTGTAGCTGGAACCCATGGCAAAACCACCACAACAAGTTTATTGGCCAGTATTTTGGGTGAAGCAGGTTTGGATCCGACATTTGTTATAGGCGGTTTATTGAATGCTGCAGGAACTAACGCTGGCTTAGGAGCCAGTGAGTACCTGGTTGCTGAAGCAGATGAGTCGGATGGTTCATTTCAGTTGTTACAGCCGGTGATGGCTGTGGTTACGAATATAGATGAAGACCACATGGCCACTTTCGATAATAACATTGATGTTTTGAAGCGGTCTTTTGAAAGGTTTTTGAATCGGGTGCCATTTTATGGTGTGGCTGTGCTGTGTGTAGATGATGCCAATGTAACTGAAATCAGTAAGCATTTAACGCGTCATTGTATTACCTATGGATTATCAGATGAGGCAGAAATCCAAGGCATTAACATCAGACAAGAAAAGCAGCACATGTATTTTGATGTCACAGTGAATGGACAAGCATTTATGTCTGATGTGAGTCTTAATTTACCCGGAAAGCATAATGTATTGAATGCGTTGGCTGCGATTGCCATAGGCATTGAACTGGACGTGAATCAAAGCGACATGAAAACGGCTTTGGCAGGTTTTAATGGTGTCGGTAGAAGGTTTAATTTGTATCCAGACATGAAAAACAAAGAGGCTACATTTACCTTGGTAGATGACTATGCGCACCACCCGACTGAAATAGCGGCCGCCGTAGCGGCATGTCGAGCGGGTTGGCCTGACAGTAGATTGGTGCTTGCTTTTCAGCCACACAGGTACAGCAGAACAAGAGACTTATATGATGATTTTGCAGATGTATTGAATCAGGTGGATGAACTGTTAGTCTCAGAAGTGTATGCGGCGGGAGAGGCAGCCATTTCTGGCGCAACGGCGATTGATCTATGCAAAACAGTACGTCATCGTGGAAAGTTAGAGCCGGTGTATGTCAGTCAGGTGGATGAATTGCCTCAAGCATTGAAGGCTTTGGTTAAGCAAGGTGACGTGGTTTTGATGGTAGGAGCTGGCAGTATTGGGGCTGTCATTCAAGAGATTGTCAATCATCAGGGAGTAGGTAATGACTGATAAGACTTTGAATGTGGCGTTAATGCGGGGCGGTCATACAGCTGAACGTGAAGTGTCTTTGAATTCAGGGGCCGCTGTTCAACAGGCGCTTGAAACGCTGGGCCATGTCGTATTTCCTGTGGATGATATCGCGGTATTGAAAGCACTGCATGAAAAAGTTGATGTGGTTTTTAACTTGCTGCATGGTGCCGATGGTGAAGACGGTCAATTGGCAGCATGGTTGAATCAAGAGGGTTATGCCTATACGGGTTGTGACCATTTGGCTGGTGCTTTGAGTTGGTATAAAGACAAGTCAAAAGTGTTGGTTGCAGCAGAAGGTGTGAGCACGCCCAATGCCCAATGCATCAGTGATGTGAATGATTTGGCAATGACTACTGATGGGCCTTGGATTGTTAAGCCAGCGGGCGAAGGTTCTAGTGTGGGATTGTTTAAGGCCAATAACAGTGCAGAACTGTTAGCGGCAGTAGAAGAATCGTTGCGGCTGTCAAAGTTGATTTTGATTGAAGACTATATTGAGGGTGTTGAATGTACCGTAGGTATTGTGGGTGGTGAAGTGTTGCCAGTAGTGAGTATTGTTCCAGATGGTGAACTCTACGACTATCAGGCTAAATACGAAAGCAAGAACACACAATACCATTGTCCACCTAACTTTGACCGAGCATGGCAAAAAGCCCTACAGCAAGATGCCATCAAAGTCTTTAATGCCTTAAGTTTGTCGGGGTGGGGCCGTGTAGATTTTATCGTGGATGATCAAGGTAGGCGGTGGTTTTTGGAAGCGAATACCACGCCGGGTATGACTAAAACATCATTGCTGCCGAAAGCAGCGGCGGTTCATGGTTGGGATTTTACGACGTTGGTAGCAAAGATACTTAACAGTGCATTTGTTGGAGGTTGTGATGAGTAAAACACTGCAATTGATGATCATTATGGTTTTGTTGATGCTGTTATTGGTGGTTGCAATGATGGGTGGTTTAATTGAGTCAGACAGGTGGAAGATTAAACATTTGTCGGTAGCTGCCAGTTATGAACGAATGACACCGGAGCAGCTGAGGTTAACCATTGCTAAAACACCAGAACGGTCTTTTTTTAGGTTAGATGCGGAGCAAGTTAAGAAAAACATAGAGTCAATGGCTTGGGTAAGAAGTGCACATGTCGTGAAGCAATGGCCAGATACCTTGAATGTGACAGTCAAAGAACACCAAGCTGTCGCAGTGTGGAATGATGAAGGCTTGCTTAACCAGTTGGGGAATGTGTTTTTTGTCGACAAAGGTGTTCAATCACATGCATTACCACGATTGTTTGGTAAAGATGAACATGCAGCAGATGTGTGGGCTGACTTTAATCGATTCAATCAACTGTTACAGCCAGTGGGTCATGAAATAGGAGAGGCTCATGTGAATGCTCGAGGAGATTGGAAGCTGGTGTTGCGCAATGGATTGGTGTTGGTGTTAGGAACTGAGCAACATGAGGCCAGAATTTTAAGACTGGCAGAAACATGGGATGCATTATTGGCCCAGTCGGTTAAGTTACCAGAACGTGTTGACCTGAGGTACAGCAATGGTTATGTGGTGCTTTGGCGTGAGCAGGAAGAAATGATGGAGCGAAAAGTAGAAGAGGGAGAGTTGTTTAATCATGGCTAAAAGAAACGAAACCAGTTTGCAAGTGGGATTAGATATAGGAACGTCTAAAGTAGTTGCTATTGTTGGTGAGCGTCATGTTGACGGATCAATAGAGGTGGTGGGTATTGGTTCTTCACCTTCTAGGGGATTGAAGCGTGGTGTGGTTGTTGATATTGAATCAACAGTGCAATCAATCAAACGTGCCATTGAAGAGGCTGAGTTGATGGCCGGTTGTGAAATTCAATCTGTGTTTGTTGGCATTGCAGGGAGTCACATCAGAAGCATCAATTCAAATGGCATAGTAGCCATCAAAGACCGTGAGGTCACACGACAGGATGTAGATAAGGTCTTGGATGCAGCAAAAGCTGTGGCGATTCCCAATGACCAAAAAGTGTTACATGTGCTGCCACAAGAATATGTGATTGACGGCCAAGATGGCATCAGACACCCAATTGGTATGTCTGGAGTTAGGCTAGAAGCAAGAGTGCATCTAATCACAGGGTCTGAGTCAGCTGCACAAAACATCACTAAGTGCGTGGCCAGATGTGGTCTGTCTGTGGATCAAATGATTGTAGAGCAACTGGCATCATCTACGTCTGTATTAACAGAAGATGAAAAAGAGTTGGGTGTTTGTATGGTGGATATTGGTGCAGGTACAACAGACATTGCAGTCTTTACACAAGGTGCGATCAGACACGTCAGCGCGATACCCATTGCTGGGGATCAAGTCACCAATGACATAGCCGTGTCTATGAGGACACCAACACAGCATGCAGAAGAAATTAAATTGAAATATGCCTGTGCCTTGCGTCAACTGGCTTCGCCAGATGAGACCATTTCGGTACCATCAGTAGGTGAACGTCAACCCAGACGACTGGCCAGGCAGACATTGGCTGAAGTGGTAGAGCCAAGGTATGAAGAATTGTTTAGCTTAGTGCAAGCTGATTTACAACGAAGCGGCTACATAGATTTGATTGCAGCCGGTATCGTGTTAACAGGCGGTGCAGCTCGCATGGAAGGTGCGGTTGAACTGGCTGAAGAAATATTCCATGTGCCAGTGCGCTTGGGCGTGTCTGTCGATGTGACAGGCTTGAAAGAGGTTGTCAATAATCCCGTACATGCGACTGGTGTGGGTTTATTGCAATACGGTGGCAGTCAAGATGACGTCGCCGACAACATAACAGAATCAGATACATGGTTCGTAAAATTTAAAAAATGGTTTTTAGGTGATTATTAATCGAGGGGATTAATAAAAACAGAGGAGCCAACCGGAGGTAGTAATAACATGTTTGAATTAATGGAAACAGAAACAAATGGGGCAGTCATCAAAGTCATCGGTGTCGGTGGTGGCGGTGGTAACACTGTACAACAAATGGTTGATGCTGATATTGAAGGTGTGGATTTCATCTGTACCAATACAGATATCCAAGCTTTAGATAAGAACAGCTGCAAAAGCATCATAAGAATTGGTCAAAATGTGACCAAAGGATTAGGTGCTGGTGCTAACCCTGAAACAGGGCGTCAAGCTGCATTAGAAGATGCTGAGCGTTTGAAAGAATGCTTACAGGATACCGATATGGTGTTCATCACTGCGGGTATGGGTGGTGGAACTGGAACAGGTGCTGCACCAGTGATTGCTCAAATTGCCAAAGAAATGGGGATTTTAACTGTTGCAGTGGTAACCAAGCCGTTTCCTTTTGAAGGCAAGCGTCGTATGGACGTAGCCAATAAAGGTATTCAGGATCTTGAACAACATGTCGATTCATTGATAACCATTCCAAATGCCAAGTTGTTGACCCATTTTGGTAGAGATGTGACTTTGTTGAATGCTTTTAAAGCAGTCAATGATGTGTTACAAGGTGCCGTACAAGGTATTGCTGAATTGATTACTCGACCAGGGTTGGTTAATGTCGATTTTGCCGATGTTAAAACAGTCATGTCTGAAAAAGGCATGGCGATGATGGGATCGGGTTCTGGTAAAGGTGATGACCGAGCTGCTCAAGCTACTGAATTAGCCTTGAATTCTCCCTTATTGGAAGACATTGATATGCATGGAGCGATTGGTGTATTGGTGAATATCACTACAGGTATGGACATGACCATTGGTGAGTATGAAGAAATTGGTGAATTGATTAAAGAGTATGCGTCTGATGAAGCCACGGTTGTTGTTGGTACTTCAATTGATATGGATTTGACAGATGAGATTCGTGTCACAGTAGTAGCCACAGGCTTGAATCAAGGTGAGCAGCAAAATGTGCGAACTCAGATCAGACCAGTAGAAGTTAAACGCACTGGTACAACAAACCAACAAAATGTTCATCAACAAAGCATGGGTCAACAGCCAATTAGGGCTACTCGAGATGAAGTGTCTGAGTCTACACAGCAAAACGCTGGTACTGCAAGTACGGGTAATACGGTTGTAGACAAACTCAGAGATTCTCGTGCAGAGTTAGACAACGATGATTATTTAGATATACCGACTTTTTTAAGAAATCAATTGGATTGATGTTTTAAAGCAAGGGTCGAAAAGGATCACAAATCAGGCGACTACCTCCTCGTCTGGTTTGTGGTATGGATGTCACACTGTGGTATAAATGCAACAGATAAGCTTGAAAGATGACTTATATGTGATACAATTCACGGGTTTTGTAGCCCTTGCTAATTAAAATGCGCCTATGATCGCACAAAAAACTTTAAAAAATACAGTCAGAGCCACCGGCGTGGGAATCCACACGGGACAAAAAGTATTTATCACATTGAAACCTGCTCCTGTTGATACAGGTATCGTGTTTACAAGAGTTGATTACAAAAGACCCATCAGCATCAAAGCGACAGCTGAATTGGTGGGTGAAACCAGCATGTCAACCACACTCATTAAGAATGGTATCAAAGTCGGAACCGTTGAACACTTAATGGCTGCGTTTGCAGGTATGGGGATTGATAACTGTGTTGTTGAACTCAGTGCATCAGAAGTGCCTGTTATGGATGGATCTTCAGGGCCATTTGTATTCTTGATTCAGTCGGCTGGCATTCAAGAGCAGGCCGCAGCCAAAAAATTCATTAAAATTAAGAAAGAAGTGCGTGTAGATGCAGGTGACAAATTTGCCACATTAACACCTCACAAAGGCAATAAATTTTCTTTTGAAATTGAATTTAATCACCCCGCTTTCGAAGACCACCACAGAGCAGCCGCTATTGATATGGGTAGGCAATCGTTCATTAAAGAGATTTCACGTGCCAGAACATTTGGATTCATGCGTGACATTGAAATGCTTCGCAACAGTAATTTGGCTTTGGGTGGTAGCATGGACAATGCGATTGTGTTAGATGATTACCGTGTGTTAAATAATGACGGGCTTCGTTATCAAGATGAGTTTGTCAAACACAAAATATTAGATGCCATTGGTGACATATATCAATTAGGTCACAGCATCATAGGTGCATATCATGGATATAAATCCGGTCATGCATTGAATAATGATTTAGCACGTGCTTTATTGGCGCAAAAAGATGCCTTTGAAATAGTCACTTTTGAAACCAAAAGACAAACTGCACAGGCAGAATTTTTAAGCCCTGTGATTGCTTAAAAGACTGTCAATTAAATTAAAAAAAAGGCTTGGTCTCAAAACCAAGCCTTTTTTATGCCTGAACAAATCTCAAAATATTAAGCAATTTGGTCTGCTGCAAAATCAACATCCATCGATTGAAGGCAGTCTAATGCATCGCATTCGGCCGCTTGCTGATATAAAGCCGTGGCTTTTTTCATGCCTTTCTTTTCACCATCTAATAAAAGGTAAGCATTGCCAGCTTCAATCAAATTGATGGCACTGGGTGCCAATGCCAGGCCTTTCTCTAAATGATCTCTAGCAGTGTCTGCACATGCACCATACGTTAATCCACCAATCATACTGCCCACTTTATCAATGATCTCTGCATGATACATCGCCATAGCAATATGTGCTTCGGCATGATTTGGGTTATCACCCAAAGATTTGGCCAATAAATTTTTAACTTTATTACCCAAGCCTTCTTTTAATGCTTTTACTATAGATAACTGCTGGGCATAACGACCCATGCACAAAGCGGTGGTGAATGCCGCGTTGGTGCTGTGTTCATTTGATAGGGCATCTTCTGCATGAGAATATGCTTGTTGCAATAAATCCGTACTGACATCTTCGTCTTCTTCAACATAATCAGTATAGGCAACAACCGAACGCATGAGGACTGGCAGTGCTTGGTTACCCAGTTCCAAGGCCGAGATAGCAGCTTGTTCATAATGACCTTGATGAAACAACAACCAAGCCTTTAATAACTCACCTTCTGGTAAGGGTTCTGCATCAGCGAGGTGCAATTGTTCCCAGTTGGCACATAAATCATTTTCTGTTAAATCCTTTATATATGCCGAATCTGTGGCATCCCAATCGGTTATTTTCATGTTTTTTTCAATTATTTTAAATTAATTTTAGTTTTAGGGTGTTTACTCTACAAACAGTTTTTACTATACGCATATCGTTAACAAAACTCAACTTATGAAGGTGACACATGAAAACTAATGAATTAACAAAATCTGTAAAAAATGTATTTTTGGCTGGCTTAGGCGTCGTTTCTTTAACTCAAAAAGAAGCCAACAAAGTTTACTCAAACTTGATTAAAGAAGGTCAATCATTTGAGAAGCAAACCAAGAAGTCTGTAAACAAAGTAACTGATCAAGCTGAAGGCAAAATTAAGAACATTAAGTCTTTAGCGACAAAACAAATCAATAAAGTTGAAAACTTATTTGAAACTAAAGTTGAAAACGTATTGGGTAAATTAGACATCCCAAGCGTTGCTGACATCAAAGACTTAGGCGAACGTGTTGAAACTTTGATTGAAGAAATCCAAAAGTCTGCTAAGAAAGCAGCATAAATAAACAAAACAAAGCTGCTTACCGTACAGTTTGGTGAGCAGCCAGTTTCATTTATTCTCCTAGCGAGTTTACCTCGTCCCCCTCAGTGGTCAATAAAGACTACTGATTTAAAGCCTTTGTTGTGGTGGCAAAGGCTTTTTTTTGTCTTGAATAATTGTATTCTAATAACCATATCAGTAACAATTAAATCTATAATACACACATGACATTACAACTCACAGAAACGGCGGCTGCCCGCATTGCACATTTCTTGTCTTTGGATGAAAACGCCAAAGGTTTTCGTGTGGCCATAAAAAAAATGGGCTGCTCAGGCTGGGGCTATGACGTCAGCATTGCACAAAACATAGAAAGCGATGATGTGTTGTTAGAAGACAAAGGCATCACCTTAATCGTACCCAAAGATGCCTTGGAAAAAATAGAAGGCACCACCATTGATTACCAAAAACAAGGCATCAATCAAATTTTTGTTTACGAAAACCCGAATGCCACAGGTGAATGTGGTTGTGGCGAGAGTTTTACTACTAACTAATTCAGGTTCTTCGACTCCGCTCAGAATGACAGTATTTTTGTCGTCCTGAGCGCAGCCGAAGGATCTTAAAATAAATTGGCAAATACTTGAATAAAGGTCATTCCAATTAGGGTTTGTGCCATTGACAAGGTGTTCTTTTTTTGACCTACGCCATCCTTTGAGATGTTTTTCTCTGCAAATCGCCGCTTCAACCTCCAAAAAACGTTCAAAATAAATCAATCGAGTGACGTTATACTTGCTTGTGAATCCAGCCACTAATTTTTGCTTATGCTGGTATGTTCTTTGAATTAAATCGCTGGTAACACCTATATATAGGACTGTTTTTCTATAGTTGGTTAGGATATATACATAATAATTTTTCATGGTTTTCGTAGTGTTTTGATGGAAAATTCAGGTTGCTTATCGAGATTCTTCGACTCCGCTCAGAATGACATATAGAAATTTTACAGATTCTTCCACTCCGCTCAGAATGACAGTATTTTTGTCGTCCTGAGCGCAGCCGAAGGATCTTTGTCTTTATTCAACCACAGCTGCCTGATTGGCTAACCCTCGGCCGACCAATGTTGTTGATCACCACTGATTTGGCATATTCAGAACCGCGGCTGTCACAGAAATTGATGGTGACATTGGTTCCGGGAGAAGCCCCCATTTTGTCATACCTGACTAATTTCCTGTAAGCGGAAGACTGGGCTGTTAACTGTTCATTCATGGGGTTTTCTGAAGTCAGTATTTCATCAGAACCATCAAATACCCTATTCATGTCTTTATCAATAAAAACCATCCAGCCCTGATGCCAGTCAGCAGATGCAGCGCAGCTAGATAAGTTTGATGATGGGCAAACGATGATTTGTTCAGTACGAATGATGCTTTGATTCCTGGCATAATTCAAGCCGCCAATCAGCTGGTTAATCGCATTTGTCATGTCTTTATTCATTTTGAGGTTTTGATAGGCGGGCATGCCATAGCCGGTCAGAATGGTGATTAAGGCCAAACCGATGATTATTTCTATCAGTGTAAATCCTTTGATGGTTTGAGGTGAATTGTTCATATTGAGCTCCATTGATAATGAACTTGTTATTGTTCTATATATGAAATCGGCTGTCTGTAGTCAAACATTGACTACAGCCGTCAATAATTTCTGACACCTGCTGATAATGCTTACCTTTAGAAGTGTCAAATATGACAGTAAGTGTGCTGGCTTTCACTTATGATGGTAAGTGCTTAATTGGCATTTGAATTATGATAAGGCTTGTCTTGAAAGATGGGGTCGCTGAAACGTATAATCGAAAGCTGAATTTTTAAATATAAAAAAGGAATCAACATGGCAAGAGGTATCAATAAAGTCATCATCGTAGGCAACCTGGGAAATGACCCAGAAGTGCGATACACACCAGGTGGCGCAGCTGTAACCACCATTTCTTTGGCAACCACAGAAAACTGGAAAGACAAGGAAGGCAATCGTCAAGAAAAAACAGAATGGCACCGTGTGGTGTTTTTTGGCCGCTTGGCTGAAATTGCCGGCGAATATTTGAAAAAAGGACGTCAAGTTTATATAGAAGGTAAATTACGCACCAACAAATGGAAAGACCAAAGTGGCGCCGACAGGTACACCACTGAAATTTTGGCCAATGAAATGCAAATGCTGGGCGGACAACAAGGCGGTGGCGGTGGCCAATATAGTGGGCAACAATCTAACCAACAAGCTGGTGGGTATGGCGGCAGCGCGCCATCGGCTCCCAAACCCAGCTCACCTTCAGGCAGCAATCAATCTCAGAACAATGCCCCTGTACCTGATTTTGATGATTTTGATGATGAAATCCCGTTTTAATTCATAGCAAAATAATAATCATTGGACATATTGTCAAAGGCCGCAGGTAGCGGCCTTTTTTGTGCCTGATATTTCGCGTCTGATATTTCTGGTATCATGCTTTAAGCACTTTCAACAGGTCGTTCAATACGCCTGCTGCGGTAACTTCGCGTCCAGCGCCAGGGCCTTGTATGACCAGCGGGTTGTTGCTGTAGTTTTGGCTTTCTATGACGAAGACATTGTCGCTGGGTTGTATTTGGGCTGCTGGGTGACATGCAGGCAGTGCCTGCAGGCTGATGTGAATTTCATCGGCGGTGATGTTTGCCAAATAGCACAGTGTTTTGTCATCATCTTGGGCTTGTTGCCACAGTTGATGGATGTATTGATCGATGGCTTCATTTTGTGACCAAAAATCATTCAAATCTCCAGTCAGGTATTTTTTAGGCAACAAGGGTTTAAAGTGAATGTCCTGCGGGTTAAATCCTGCTTCTTGGGCCAAAATCAAAGCTTTGCGGTAAACATCTTGACCTGACAGGTCGTCGCGTGGGTCTGGTTCACTGAAGCCTTGTTCCTTTGCTTGTTTCACTAAGGCAGTGAAGCCTTCACCTTTGTAATGACCCATTAACCAGGAAAGTGAACCTGAGAATACGCCACTGATGCATTGAATGCGGTCGCCCGTTTCTCTCAATCCTTGGATGCTGCTTTGGACGGGTAAAGCCGCCCCTACGGTTGTGTTTTTTAGCCACAGACGATGACTTTTGTTGATTTCATTTTGTGTTTGTTGTGACAATGTTTTATCAGCAGCAGCGACTTTATTGGCGCTGATGATGTGCCATTGAGCTGATGCCCAGTCAGGATAATGTTGGGCTATAATTTCACTCGCTGTTAAGTCAATGACAACAGCTGCTTTTCCAGATAAATCATCGAGTAATTGGGCTAAGTTGTCTGACACAGATCCTTTGGGTTTAAGCTTGATTTCGCCAGACAATAAACCATTCCGATCAACATGGCATTGTTTACTCGTTGCCACTGCCCACAATGACAATGATTGGTTGATTTGTTGTTCTATTGCAGATTGGTTGCGCTTCAGGAGTTGAATAAATGCTTGGCCAATGTTGCCATAACCCAGAATAATAATCGGTAACGATGGTGCCAGACTGAAAAAAGTTTGATGTAAATCCCTCAGTAAAGCTTTCGAATGCAGTTGTGGTAATAAAATACACAGTGTGTGTTCATTGGCAGGGTAATATATGTTGGTGATGTTAAAGTGGCTGGTTCTTTGAAGCAAGGTGGTTAATATGTGTGGAGATTGCCTGATGTTTTGACCGACCAGACTGATCAACGATTGTTTATTTGCTTTTTGCAACAGGTTTAAATTGTGGTTTTTTGCCAGTTGATTCACCACAAAAGCGTCGCTAGTTGCCACACAAAAGTGCAATTCATGCTGGGTTTTATCATACCTATTGGTGTAGCTGTAAATGTGTTGTGCGACCAAGGCCGTTTGGAATTTTTTCGCTTGCCATTCGGTTAGGTGGGTGATATTAAACAACGTTAAATCATGTTTGCTGGTGATTGTTTTTACTTGTTGTTCTGCAACTTGTTCTCGTGTAATGGTTGTACCTTTGTGTTTTTTCTGTGTTTGTCTGATGATGATTTCGGTGCGGTTATTAAGCAGTGGGCTGATGGTTTGTTGGTGTAAAACATTGGAACCCAGCTCTGACAGCGCTTGGGCCTCACATAAGGACAATTGCTCAATTTTTTGTGCCTCTTCCAATACATTTGGGTCGGCGGTAAATATGCCATCGACGTCGGTCCACAAGTTAACTTCATCGGCATGTATGGCTTCAGCAACTAACGTGGCGGTATAGTCGCTGCCATTGCGTCCCAAAGTGATGGTTTTCCCTGTTTGGTTGGTGGCAATATAGCCAGTGATGACGTGATAAGCCGCAGGATTTTTTGAAATCAATTGGGCCAAACTGTTATTCAATCGTTGATGGTCTATGCTGTGGTCATGGTCATTGATGCGGAATAAATGCCTGGCATCAAGCCAGTCAGCTTGGTGCGATTGTTGCGCCAAGCAAGCGGATAATATCTGTGCTGACCAAAGCTCGCCATATGCCAGTAAACAATTCATGTTCTCTATGTTATTCAGCGCTTTGATGTCTACCAAGTCACGTTTTATGGTAGGTAGTAATTCGTGCGATTCACCAAGTAAATCTGTGACCAATTGACATATGTAATTGCTGATTGTTGACGCGGCATCGGGTTCTCCATTAATCAACTTGAACAACAAATCAGTCATCTTGCCATTGGCTGATACGACGACAAAATCACCAGGATTGGCTTGCTCAACAATGCGGTTGATGACTTGCTGAACACTCTGGACATTTTTTAAGCTGCTGCCGCCAAACTTGTGTACGCTGGGCCTTTTTTTATTCGCCTTTTGATGCAAATGGTTTCTTTGTTTTTGGTGTTGGTTTGAATCAGCCATGTTGTTTTTGTTTTACTTGTTTGGATTGAATAGGGTGTAATGAACATCGTTGTGATGCACATTGATCAAGTGCTTGGTTTAAATCAGCCAACAAATCATCGCTGTGCTCTATGCCAACAGACAATCGGATCAGTTGCTGTGAAATGCCAGCTTTAATTCGTGCTTCAGCAGTCATGGCGGCATGGGTCATGGTCGCAGGGTGACACACCAATGATTCAACGCCGCCCAATGACTCGGCTAATGTGAACAGTTTTAATTCAGCCAAGAATTGACGCACTTCTGTTTCACCGCCCTTGATTTCAAAAGACAACATCGCTCCAAAACCTTTTTGTTGCTTTTTGGCAATCTGATGACCAGGGTGGTCGGTCAGTCCAGGATAATAAATGTGCCCAACTGCTGGGTGGTTTTGTAAGGCTTCGATCACTGCTTCTGTATTGACTACATGTTGTTGCAAACGCACATGCAATGTCCTGAGGCCTCGCAATGTCAATAAACAGTCAAAAGGTGCTGCCGTGATACCGATGCAGTTGGCCCACCATTGGACCCGTTCGGCTAACTCAGGTGTTTTGGCTAATACGGCCCCACCAACGACATCAGAATGGCCGTTGATGTATTTGGTGGTGGAGTGAATCACCAAGTCTGCACCTAAATTCAAAGGCTGCTGTAAAGCGGGGGACAAAAAGGTGTTATCGACCACTTTCAAAACTTTATCACCTGCTAAGTCACACAATGACTGTACATCAACCACACGAAGCAAAGGGTTGCTCGGTGTTTCTATCCACAACAAATCCGCACCGCGGGTCAATGCAGCTCTGACCTTATTGGCATCAGATTGGTCAATGAAGGCCACTTCCAGAATGCCTTTTTCATGTAATGTATTCAACAAGCGGAATGTGCCGCCATAGCAATCATGCGGTGCAATCACCAAACCACCTTTGGGTACCAGTTGCGTCACCAAAGTTACCGCAGCCATGCCAGTGGCAGTCACCACACCGCCAGCAGCTTGCTCTAAGTCGGCTAAGGCTTCAGCCAACAAATCACGGGTTGGGTTGCCAGAGCGAGAATAATCATATTTTCTGGGTTGGTCAAAGTCCGCAAAACTGTAGTTGCTTGATAAGTACAGCGCAGGAGTTACGGCTCCGTGCTGGGTGTCTGTATCAATACCGGCCCTAACAGACAGCGTTTGTGAATTTTGCGGTCTGTTGTTCTGAACACTGGTGTGATGTGTGTTGGACCCTGGTGTTCCAATGGTTGGTGTCTGTTGCGTCATGTGATTGCTCCGAAATTAGTTGCGATAAAAAATGTGCCAACAAGGGTTTGATGGCTTGGTGTTCTTTTAAAAATCCATCGTGGCCAAAGGCTGATGGAATGATGTGACATTCACAAGGTGCTGAAACTTGATCTGCAAATGCTTTTACCAAACTCACAGGGACCAATTGGTCACTGTCGGTGGCTATGATTAATGTGGGTGTTTTGATGCTGCTGGGGTCGATTTCATGTGTGTCGATTGATGCAGACAGTTGTGCATAGCGACGTGAGGAAAACCGCTGTGCAAACACATTTCCATTGTGCTCTAGGTATGATTGTGCTTCAGATAAGTTGTCAAACCGCTGATCAAATTCTTCAACACCTCGGTACGTCATGATGGCCAAGGCACGTGCACAGGCCGTGTGCTGACTGTTGGTTTTACTGTCATCAGCCAAAGACATGATTTGTCTTTGAATGAGTCGCAATGCTTGGCTGCGAATGCTGTTCTTATGAGCGGCAACCAAGTTAATCAAACTGTGGGTTAGTTGTGGGTAAGTTGATGCAAAAGCTTGGGCCACCATGCCGCCGTAAGAGCAGCCTATTACCGATAAAAAAGCTGGTATGTTAAGTTGTTGGTGAATTGACGCCAACACGTTGGCTTGATCATGGGTGCTGAGCATTTTACTTTCTTCTTTTAGTGTGATGTATTCAAAAGACAGAACAGCCACTTGTTTGCCATTCAGAAATGTATCGTGATTGACCACATCGCGCCACCAGCCCTTTTCAGAAGTTTGTGCGTCATCTGAAACCAAGTGATTAGCAGAAATACCTCCTAAAACGACCACTACCGGTAAATCAATGTCGCCAAATAATGAGCAACGCACAAACAAATCGCCACTTTGTCCGCCGTGGTGCAGGGCAAAGCTCGGTATGCTTAATGTGAATTGTTTGTTATTTGTTTTCATGTCATATAGCCGTCTAAACGTCCACAATTCTACACAAGAGCGCATGGTTTGCAATCATTTAGCCGTCTATATGTCTATTTGATATAAGGTTTGTGGATTGAATGAGGTCGTTTTAGTGGGTTCATCAGCTGTTGGTTGGCCTGATGATGAGCAAATGTGGCAATGAATGATTTAATTAAGAACAGAAAGGTCAGCTGGGCAATCTATGTCAAATGCGGCTTGTTGGCATGCGATGGTTTTAACTTGTGACAGCTGATTGGTAATGATGGCTTTGGCGCCTAGGTCGCCAGTGAGTGTGGATAATTGAGTAAAGTATTGAGCAGGAAAAATGGCCGGAACACCCAGGCTTTTGTGTTGGGTTGCGATGATGTGTTCAGGGAAACTGTTTGAAGCAGAAATCAGATTTTGATAATGCTCAACAGGAATCAGTATTTGATCAGATAAAGCAACCAAGACGGCATCGCAATCAGGTAAGTTGCTGATCCCAAAAGCCAAAGAGCTCGCCATGCCTTGTTGCCAGTTTGGGTTGCTTAGCGGGTGCTTTATCACCACATTTTGTTTGATTGTTTCTTCATGAGCACCGAGAACCACATGGGTCATTGTCACCAGCGGTTCAAGGTGTGACATAACATGTGCTAACAATGTTTTACCTTCGAATTGTATCAATTGCTTGGGTTGGCCTAATCGCTTGGATTCACCTGCTGCCAGAATTAAAGCATGAATGTTCATAAGTGGTTCATGATTTAAAGAAATGTTGTTGTAATTCAGCACAAATAGACAGGGCGATGTTCTCAGGCAAACGACCACCCAAGTTCAAACCCACAGGTGCATGCAAGCGATCACCTATTTGGTTCAAGCTTATACCCGCTTTGCTCAACACTTTGTCTCTGCGTTGAGGCGGACCCAATAGACCAATAAATCGCACATCTGACTCAAAAGCTTGGCGTAAGTAATCGGCGTCTCGATTGATGTTGTGACTCATGATGATGATGGCATCGATACCCTGCTGTTTCACTTGTTCAGTCAGCAGTTTTGGTTTAAATGTTTGCCAATTTGGTGGCAATTTTTCAGTGGTCAATAAGCCACTGCGATGGTCAAAGCTCAGGCCATGCCAGTGTAATTGAGCCATCATTTGACACAATGGATGGGCGTCAATGCCCGCGCCACAAACGGCGACTTTGGGCGGTACTTGGTATGTTAAAGGTGGCGGTGAATCGTGCTGGACATGTTGTTGCCAGTTGTCATGATTACTGCGCAGTTGTTTGTTTTGTGCAACACAATAAGCGCCCAAAGGTGAATCATTGTCTTGATAATTAAGCCATAACTGGGTCGATTGTGCTTCAGTGGGTAATGGGTTCAATGAGGCAAGCGGTTGGTAATCACCGCCTAATAGCTGCAACAAGACCGTTATTTGGCCGTCACATCCTGCGCCCAATCCAAAAATGCTGTCATCACTGAGGTCATAGTGTAAGACTTTGGCTACAGCTGTTTCAAAAACATCACGCGCATGTTCGGCAATGTCGGCTTCCAAACAACCGCCACTAAGCAAACCGTGTGTTTGTCCGTCAGTTTCTACCAATAACATCGCACCTGGTTTTTTGTAGCTGGAACCTTTGACGTCAACCAATGTGGCCAAAACCAGCGCTTCCTTGCGTTTTTGTGAGGACAATAAAATAGACCAAAGCGGTGCGATTTCTACGAGCATGTTTTAAGTGTCAAGTTGGTAATGATTAATTGTTGATTATATACACATTAATATACAGGGGTCAGAAGTCACGAATTTCTTTAGCCTGAGGTAAAGTGCCTGCAAAAGCCACGTAAAACTGGTAAGATTTTTCCTTTTTTATGTCGAGAAATATGATGAAGAAATTTAATTTCATGGTGAATGGACTATTGAAAGGGATACTGGCCGCTGGTCTGTTGTCGACTTCGGTGCAGGCCAAAGAGTCAGCTGAAGACCCCTTTATGTGGCTAGAGGATGTTGACGCTGATAAGTCGATGAACTGGGTTTTAGAGCAAAACAAAGACACGGCAGATCAATACAAAGCGATGCCAATTTACCAAGAGTTATTCGACGAGGCGATGAGTGCTTTGAATGGCAAATCACGCATACCATCAATTTCTCAACGTGGTGACTGGGTTTATAACTATTGGAAAGACGACAAAAATCCACGTGGTGTTTACCGCCGAGCCAAATTAAAAGACTACAAAAACAACAAGCCCAAATGGCAAGTGGTCTTAGACATGGATCAATACAACAAAGACAACGAAGGCCAGTGGGTCTTTAAAGGCATGGAGTGTTTGTCGCCCAAGTACCGCCGCTGTTTGACGTACATTTCACCAGGTGGTGGTGATTCGGTGGTGATGAAAGAGTTTGATATGAAAAAGAAAAAATTCATCAAGGATGGATTTTCATTGCCCAACTCAAAAATGCGCGTTTCATGGCGTGACAAAGACCATTTATTCGTCGGTACAGATTTTGGCGAAGGTTCGATGACCGATTCGGGTTATCCTCGCATCGTTAAATTATGGCAGCGCGGTGATGATTTGGCCCAAGCCAAAACACTGATGGAAGTGGATCCTTCAGCCGTTTGGGTGATGGCTTACCGTTCAGGTGAAGGTGATGATGCCAAAGATTTCATCATTGAAGGCACGTCATTCTGGACATCACGTTACCACAAGTTGGTTGATGGCAAGCCTGTGGCTTTGCAGTTACCTGAATCAGCTGTAATCAATGGTTCATTCAAAGAGATGATGATTGTATCGCTCAAAGAAGACTGGCAGTTTGACGGTCAATTATTAAGCGAAGGCACGGTATTAATGTTCAAACCTGAAATTTTAACGGGTGAAAAATCGTTGATTGAAAAAGGTGATTGGGATGTGTTTTTAGAGCCAAAGGCTAATCAAAACATTGAATCAATCAGAACGACCAGCGACACAGTGATCGTGACCATGTTAGAAGATGTGGTGGGTAAAGTCATGGTGTTCAGTAAAGACGATGATCAATGGTCAAGTAAAACAGTCGATTTCCCAGCCAATGGCACCATCAGTTTGAATGCCGTGGACGGTGAAAGTGGCAGTTTCTTTGCCCAATATGAGTCGTTTACCACTCCACCGACTTTATATCATGTGGATGGTAAAAGCTTAAAAACCAAATCAGTGATGTCACAAGCAGCCAGCTTTGATGGTACACCTTATAAAGTAGAACAGTTTTTTGCGCGTTCTGAAGACGGCACGTTTGTTCCATACTTTGTTATCATGAATAAAGACACTGAGTTCAATGGTAAAAACCCCACCCATATTTTTTCCTATGGTGGTTTCCGTAACTCATTGACCCCATCATACTCAGGTTCCTATGAAGCATTGGAAGGTGCTTACGGTAAAATGTGGTTAGACCGTGGCGGTGTATATGTTTCAGCCAATATCCGTGGCGGTGGCGCTTATGGCCCTAAATGGCACAAATCAGCCCTGCTTGAGAATAAAACCAAATCATATGAAGATTTTGAAGCCGTGGCCGAAGATTTAATCAAACGTAAAATTACATCGCCAGAACACTTGGGCATAGAAGGTCGCTCAAATGGTGGCTTGTTGGTGGGTGCCACCATGACAAGACGTCCTGATCTATACGGTGCCGTTGTTTGTGGTGTGCCGCTGTTGGACATGAAGCGTTACAACAAATTACTCGCCGGTGCTTCATGGATGGGTGAGTATGGAAACCCCGACATTCCTGAGCAATGGGCCTACATGAAAGCATACAGTCCGTACCAAAACCTGAAAAAAGACACAGACTATCCTGCGACTTTCTTCTACACCTCAACCCGCGATGACCGCGTTCATCCAGGTCATGCCAGAAAAATGGCGGCCAAGATGAAATCCTATGGTTATCCGATTTGGTACTATGAAAACACCGAAGGCGGTCACGGTGGCTCAAGCACGAATGAACAATTGGCCGAAAGATTGGCCTTGGCCTTCACCCACTTGTGGACGCATTTGAAGTAAGTTGAAGGTGTGGTTTGAATAATTAAGGGCTCTGTTAAACAGGGCCTTTTTTATGCAATTCTTGATTAAGCATTCATTTAGAATTTTGTAAAATGATACCAAAGCTTGCTGAACGTGATAAGCCCAGCAGATGCTGATGTAATAATGCACCAATCTATAACAAAAGAGATGAACCCTATCAATCCTGAAATACTAACCCGCATCAATAAATACCTTAGTGGCAGTGGTTTGTTCGCTCGAAAGCAAGCCGATGAACTGGTCAAGCAGGGCGTGGTGATGATCAATGGTCAGCTGGCCAAGTTGGGTGATCAAGTGGCTGAAGGTGATGTGGTTACTGTTGATGGCGAAGTGATTGAGCCACTGGCTGATGACAAAGTGGTTTGTATTGCGTTGAACAAGCCAATCGGTGTGGTGTGTACAGCCGCCAGTTCAGTGAAAAATAACATCATTGATCATGTGGGTTACAGTGAACGGGTGTTTCCTGTCGGTCGTTTGGACAAGGATTCTCAAGGCTTGATTTTACTCACCAACAAAAGTGGACTGGCTGAATTTATATTAAACTCCGAGCATGAGCACGAAAAAGAATACTTGGTCACGGTTGATAAAAGCATCACCAGTGAATTCATTCAAAGCATGTCCCAAGGTGTTCCTGTGTTGGACCAAGTAACAAAACCTTGTACAGTCCTTCAAGAATCAGACCGCGTTTTCAGCATCACTTTAACCCAAGGGCTCAACCGCCAAATCCGTCGCATGTGTCAATACCATGGATTCAAAGTTGAGAAGCTTGAACGCGTGCGAATCATGCATGTTCATTTAAATGATTTGCCATTGGGTCATTGGCGTGAATTAACCGTTTCAGAAATATCAGTTATGCTGAATGCCTCGCTTATGCTTTAAGTGTTTTGTTTCTTGAGGGGGTGCTGGTGTTGACTTAATTAAATATTAGCATAATCTAATGTATAAAGTTTAAAAAGCTGATACACTGTCGCCTTTGAATTTTGCGTCGATAAGAGTCAAGACATGAACACCAAAGAAACCAGTTTAAAACCCGAAAGTTTACGCCAAGCCATCATTGGTGTCGATGCACCGTTTTGTACGCCTTTTGGGCAGCGCTTGATGACGTATTGTGATTACACAGCTTCGGGTAGAACATTGACGTTCATCGAAAAATACTTGATGAAATTACAGCGTAATTACGCCAACACCCACACCGAAGATGACATGACGGGTCGCTCGATGACCAAGCTGTTACATGATGCCGAAGACCGAATCAAAAAATCTTTGGGTGCCAATGACGATGACCGCATCATTTGTGTTGGAACGGGAGCCACTGGTGCCATCACCAAGTTACAACAAATCTTGGGCACGTTTTTGCCACCTGCGACCCGTAAACAAATTGAAGATTCGGCTGATTGTGATTTAGAAAAAATCAAAGACCAATCACCAGTTATATTTGTCGGCCCTTATGAGCACCACTCGAATGAAATTTCATGGCGCGATGGTTTGTGTGAAGTGGTTGAATTGGACTTGGCCGCAGATGGTCATGCTGATATGGTGCAATTAGAAAAGCACTTAAAAATGGACAAATATAAGAACCGATTGAAGATTGGTTCTTTTTCGGCCGCATCGAATGTTACAGGCTTGGTTTCGAAAACCAAAGAGCTGGCGACCATGATGCATGAATATGGTGGATTGGTGTTTTTTGATTACGCAGCCTCAGCACCATATGTCGATATAGACATGCACCCTGATGACAGCATGGCGCACATTGATGCCTTGGTCTTGTCGCCGCATAAATTTTTAGGTGGCCCCGGATCAACCGGTGTTTTGGTATTTAACAAAAGTATATACAACGCCAGTTTGAATCCTACGGTTTCAGGTGGTGGTACGGTCAGTTATGTGGCGCGCCACGACCATGATTTCGTTGAAGACATCGAAGAGCGTGAAAAAGCAGGCACGCCGGGTGTGTTACAAATCTTGCGTGCTGCGTTGTGTTTTGAAGTCAAAGACCATGTCGGCGCGAAGCAAATTCATGATTTGGAACAACAGTGGTTAGACAAAGCTTTTGATGCTTGGCAGAACCACCCGCGAGTTGAAATTTTGGGTGACCAAGATCCAAAAAACCGAGTCGGTATAGTTTCCTTTAACATCAAAACCGCATCGGGTAAGTATTTACACCCCAAATTCATTACGGTATTGCTGAATGATTTGTTCGGTATCCAATCACGTGCCGGTTGTTCATGCGCTGGGCCTTATGGTCACCAATTATTAGGTATCGATGAAGAAACATCTGAACAATACCGGGCATTGATAGAGCAGGGTTACCATGGGATCAAACCCGGTTGGTGCCGTGTTGGTTTTCATTATGTGATGGACGAACCAGAAGTGGACTACATCATTGATTGTGTTAAATTCATTGCCGATAATGGTGCTGAATTTTTACCTTGGTATAAATTCTGTTTGAAACAGGCCAGTTGGCAGCACATCAAAGACGACGGTTCATGTCCCGAGTTGTCATTGGATGCGGCATTCAAGATTGAATTGGACAACCCACAACCTTTGTCGCCGATGTTAAGAACTTCCTTGTACCAACAGTTTTTACAAGAAGCTGACAAGTTAAGAACAGAAGCCAAATCATTACCCGTCAGAAAAACACAGCAACTTCCCGAGATTGAACATCTGAACCAGTTTATTGTTTGAAAAAGTAGGGTGGGCTCCGCCCACCACAATGGGCGGAATATGGCGCTTTTTATTGTGTTTATTGAGGTTGGATTGATGGGAAAAGTCCACCCAGCTGTAATTTTAAAAATGCACATTTAACACGATAAACAGTAATGGCCACGCATTAATGCACTTCAATCACGGTATTTTTGAAATATAACGCGATATATGTAAATATGTAAAATTAAAAGCCAAAAGTCACTAAATAAAGGTACTTGTTTCAGTGCAAAATACTTTGTTAATTGTATAGAATGCTTATTTAATAAGTTGTTAGGCACAACATGAATAAGTACGCAGATGACATTGAGAAATGGATAAAAGACAAATATTCTGACGTAGAAAGAGCTAAGAAAATTATCGAGCCTTTATTGTCAATTGAAACAGAGGTAAGTATTTCGCGTATTGTCAGAAGTGCGCTCTACTTATCGGAAAGTGATTATGACTCATTGGCCAGTTATACAGAAAAAGCCATTGATGATCATCGTAATGTTCTGTGGTGGGCTGAATATGATAATCGTAATGTTCAGAAACGGGATTTCAACTTTAGTTTTTCTAAACAGAAGCAAAGTTAAATGCTGCAAATTGCCTAACAAAAAGCTCCACGCGGACACATACTGCTACGCTCGTTTTTGTGTAGGTCGCTGGCGCTCCATTTTACACAAAAACGCTCTCCACAGTATGTGCCGGTGAGCTTGGCGTTAGCTTAAAACGTTACTATACATTTAAGTCATGCCCCATATCAAAGAAGCCCTCAATCGAGGACTTTTGATTCTTGTTGTTAAGGTTTACAAAGCTTGACTGTTTTCCAATCGGGCAATGCGTTCTTCCAAAGGTGGATGGGTTGAAAACAGTTTGGCCATGGCTGAACCGCCTGATATGCCGAAGGCGGCAAATTCGCCTTCCAGTTTTTCGGTTTGGCTGTTTCTCTGTAGGGCGCGCAGGGCATTGGCCATGTCTTGTGAGCTAGAAAGTCTGGCGCCACCGGCATCGGCATGGAATTCACGCCATCTGGAGAAGGCGCAAATGATCATGGAGGCGACAAAGCCCAGGATGATTTGGGCAATTAAGGTGCCGATAAATGACCCAATACCATAACCAGAATTGTTTTCACTGCGCATGGCAGATGCAATGGCATAACCGATGATGCGTGAGAAGAAAATCACAAAGGCATTCAATACACCTTGAATCAAGGCCATGGTCACCATGTCGCCATTGGCTACATGTGACACTTCGTGGGCCAAGACGGCTTCCACTTCTTCGCGTTTCATGGTTTGTAACAGGCCTGTGCTGACTGCGACCAGTGCATTGTTCTTGTTCATGCCGGTGGCAAAAGCATTGGGGCTGGCTGAATCGAAAATGCCGACTTCAGGCATGCCAATACGGGCAGATTCTGCTTGCTGACGCACGGTGTCAACCAACCATTGTTCGGTGCTGTTACTGGGTTGTTCAATGACTTGAACGCCCATTGAGCGTTTGGCCATCCACTTTGAAATGGCCAAAGAGATAAAAGAGCCAACTGAGCCCCAAAGCAATGAAAATACAGCCAAGGCTTTGTAATCCAACCCGTTGGCAGTCAAGTAGCCGTCAAAGCCAAAGATGCGCATCACCACAGAGATGACAGCCAAGATGGCCATGTTGGTGGCGACAAACAATAAAATTCGTTTCATTTTTCTTACCTATTAAAATACATGAATAAAGACCATTTTATGTCGATATGGTTTCAAATTCATGTATCACAAGTCCTTATGTGTTGGGAATCCTGTAAAACAAGGGCAAAGCCTTGGGCTTTGTGGTATAGTGCGCGCCTTTTAAAGAACGGCCGACATCATGTCTACAGAAAAAATCAGAAACATAGCGATCATTGCGCACGTTGATCACGGTAAAACCACCTTGGTTGACGAATTATTAAAACAGTCAGGTACTTTGGGTGAGCGCGCAGATGATCCAAACCGCATGATGGATTCAAACGATTTGGAAAAAGAGCGTGGCATCACGATTCTTTCTAAAAACACTTCAATCGATTGGGAAGGCTATAAAATTAATATTGTAGACACCCCAGGCCATGCCGACTTCGGTGGCGAGGTTGAGCGTGTTTTGAGTATGGTTGATTCTGTGTTGTTGTTGGTTGATGCCGTTGATGGTCCAATGCCACAAACACGTTTTGTGACGCAAAAAGCTTTTGAAATGGGCTTTACGCCTGTGGTAGTGGTCAATAAGGTTGACCGTCCAAGTGCGCGTACTGAGTGGGTAGTTGATCAAACTTTTGATTTATTCGATCAATTGGGTGCAACTGACGAACAGTTAGACTTTCCAGTGATTTACGCTTCAGCGATCAATGGTTATGCTTCAGAAGATGAAACATCTCGTGAAGGTGACATGCAACCATTATTTCAAGCGATTGTAGACAAAGTGTCTCCACCAGATGTGGACGTGAACGCACCTTTCCAAATGCAAGTATCAACTTTGGATTACAACAGTTTCTTGGGTTTGATCGGTATTGGTCGCATCAAGAAAGGTACCATCAAAGCGAACTCTCCTGTTTCTGTGATTGATGCCGAAGGCAAGACACGAAACGGTCGTATTTTGAAATTGTTCGGTTTCAAAGGTTTAGACCGTATAGAAGTTAAAGAAGCAGAGGCTGGCGATATTGTGGCCATCTCTGGGATTGATGGCGTGGGTATTTCTGATACTTTATGCGATCGTGACAATGTAGAAGCATTGCCACCATTGACGGTTGATGAGCCAACCATCTCAATGATGTTTTGTGTGAATGACTCTCCTTTCGCTGGTAAAAGCGGCAAGTTTTTGACGTCTCGCCAAATCAGAGACCGTTTGGATCGTGAGACTACATATAATGTGGCGTTGCGTGTTGAAGACACAGAAAGTTCTGATCAATTCAAAGTGTCAGGTCGTGGTGAGTTGCATTTGTCTGTATTGATTGAAACCATGCGTCGCGAAGGTTTTGAGTTGGCGATTTCTCGCCCACAAGTAATCTACCGTGAAGTTGACGGTGAAATTCAAGAGCCATACGAAGAAGTGGTTGTTGATATTGAAGCTGAGCACCAAGGCGCCATTATGGAACAATTGTTGGGTCGTCGCGCTGAAGTGAAAGACATTGCACCTGATTCAACTGGTCGAGTGCGCATGAATTTCATCATGCCAGCCCGTGGATTGATTGGTTACCAGTCAGAATTCAAAACCACCACATCAGGTGGCGGTATTTTGACCCACGTATTTGATCATTATGGTCGCAAATTGAACACCATTGAACGTAACCGCAAAAACGGTGTGTTGATTTCAAATGGTAAAGGTAAGGCTTTGGGCTTTGCATTGTGGAACTTACAAGAACGCGGTCGTTTGTTGATTGAAGCCAATGTTGATGTTTATGAAGGTCAAGTGGTGGGCATTCACTCACGTGACAATGATTTGACTGTGAATCCATTAAAAGGTAAACAGCTAACTAATGTGCGTGCTTCAGGAAAAGATGATGCCATCAACCTGGTAACACCTATTAAAATGACTTTAGAGCAATCTATGGAATTCATTGAAGATGATGAATTGGTTGAGGTAACGCCTGATGAGATTCGCATCAGAAAAAGACATTTGTTAGAGCATGAGCGTAAGCGTGCCAGTCGCGAAGCTTAATCCGCTTAATTGAGTATAAAAAACCCGAGTCATTGGCTCGGGTTTTTTTGTGCCTGTGTGTTTTGTTTATGAAGCTTTGGTGAGCATTATTGGCACAACACTTCAATGGCATTCAGTAGCCGTAAAGTGGCGCGTGAAAAGTGGTCGGGGTTTACAGTAATGATGTTGTTGTTCTTGATGGCAGTAATTTGTGAATGTTGAGCCAATTGTTCATTTTCTTTAATGGGGGAAAAGCGAATCAGAACATCAGGGTTTCTGGCAATAATAGATTCAATGTTGACGCTGGCAGACTGTAAGGGTAAATCGGAAAAGACATTGTTCATGGCGCAGACGTTAAGCGACTCACTCATCCAATGATTACCATTGACCGTATATATAGGTCGGTCTGAAATTTGGATCAATGCTTTTTGTTGGGTTTTGGTGCTGGCAGCATGTTTTAGTTCTGCTATGCGAGGCAGAAAGTGATCAACCTTGGCCTCGGGTGTGGTGCCAGCTGTTTTAGCAATGAGTTTTATCGCCTTGGGTATGTCATTTATATGTAATGTATTTATGGCCAGTGTTTTGATGCCCAGGTTTTCAACCTGTGTGACCATTTGTTTGGCAATGTTGTCTTTCCAATAGAGGACCAGGTCTGGTTTCAATTGCAGCAACAGTTCTTGGTTAATGGCGAATGCATCGCCTATGACTGGGAGGTTTTTGGCTTCTATGGGATAGTCACTGTAGCCTGATACGCCAACAAGCAGTTGGCCAGCTCCTGCAGAATAAACCAATTCAGTGATGTGTGGAGACAGTGTGGCCAGTTTAAGTTGTGGTTCATCTGCTTTGGCAAATGATGTCATTAAACAGCCGAAGATGAATAGGCGAATATACATGGTTTGTAATACAGTTATAAAGTGGCTTATCTTGCCATAAAACAAGAGGAGATTTCAGTTGAAGAAAAAAATATAATAATAAGCGTTGCAATCGTATTCAAAATACTTAAAATTCGCTTTCCAGTTTGGTTGACCTAAGTTCGGTTTTTGACTTGTAAAAACAGGTAAATAAATACTGATAAATTGTGTTGACTTTTAGGCGCATTTCAATGAAAATGCCGTCCTTGCTCGTTGGAGGGATACCCAAGCGGCCAACGGGGGCAGACTGTAAATCTGCTGTTTCTAACTTCAGAGGTTCGAATCCTCTTCCCTCCACCATTTAATTTGACTGATGACATTAGTCACCAGTCTTTTTGAGCGGGTGTAGTTCAATGGTAGAACATTAGCCTTCCAAGCTAACCACGTGGGTTCGATTCCCATCACCCGCTCCACTTAGGTATAGCGCCCATATAGCTCAGTCGGTAGAGCACTTTCTTGGTAGGGAAGAGGTCACTGGTTCGACTCCAGTTATGGGCACCAGCTTGATTAAGTTTAAGTAATGTTTTTTTATTAACTCTGTCTTTTTGGAGTAGCAACAATGTCAAAAGAAAAATTTGAACGCAATAAGCCCCATGTAAACGTGGGCACAATTGGTCACGTTGACCATGGTAAAACAACCTTGACTGCAGCGATCACAAAAGTTGCTGCTGAAAAACAAGGCGGCGAATTTAAAGATTACGATCAAATCGATAACGCGCCAGAAGAAAGAGAGCGTGGTATTACGATTTCTACAGCTCACGTTGAGTACGAAACTGATGACCGTCACTACGCGCATGTAGATTGTCCAGGCCATGCTGATTATGTTAAAAACATGATTACTGGTGCGGCACAAATGGACGGCGCGATTTTGGTGGTATCAGCTGCTGATGGCCCAATGCCACAAACTCGTGAGCACATCTTGTTGGCTCGTCAGGTTGGCGTACCTTACATTGTTGTATTCTTAAACAAATGTGACCAAGTTGATGACGAAGAGTTGTTAGAGTTGGTTGAAATGGAAGTTCGTGAGTTATTGAATGACTACGAGTTCCCTGGTGATGACACGCCATTGGTAATGGGTTCTGCTTTGAAAGCATTGGAAGGCGATACTTCTGACATTGGTGCACCAGCTGTATTGAAGTTGTTGGAAGAGATGGATGCCTACATTCCTACGCCAGAGCGTGAGACTGATAAGCCATTCTTGATGCCTATCGAAGATATTTTCTCAATTTCAGGTCGTGGTACTGTTGTAACTGGCCGTATTGAAACTGGTGTTGTAAACGTTGGTGAAGAGATTGAAATCGTTGGTATCCGTGACACAACTGTTACTACATGTACAGGTGTTGAGATGTTCCGTAAGTTATTGGATTCAGGTGAAGCTGGCGATAACGTGGGTGTTTTGTTGCGTGGAACGAAAAGAGATGATGTTGAGCGTGGACAAGTACTAGCAAAACCGGGTACAATTACGCCCCACACAAAATTCGAAGCAGAAGTGTACGTGTTGAGCAAAGATGAAGGTGGTCGTCACACACCATTCNCAGAACAACTGACGTAACTGGCGCTTGTGAATTACCAGAAGGTGTAGAAATGGTAATGCCTGGTGACAACGTTAAGATGGTTGTTGAATTAATTGCACCGATTGCGATGGATGAAGGTTTACGCTTCGCTATTCGTGAAGGTGGCCGTACAGTAGGTGCGGGTGTTGTAGCTAAAATTATCGAATAATTTAAGCATCTGACATAAAAAGCCAGCAGTGAAAACTGTTGGCTTTGGTGTCTTTAAAGTATAGGTCAGTAGCTCAATTGGCAGAGCAGCGGTCTCCAAAACCGCAGGTTGGGGGTTCGATTCCCTCCTGACCTGCCACTTTAATATCATGTGATGTTAAGTGGCATGACTGGAAAAATAAGTATGAGTCAAGTTGATACAACGCAATCAGGTTCTGATCAAATCAAATGGTATATAGCCATCGCAGTTATTATTGCTGGTGTGGCAGCTAATTTGTATTTTGTTGACCAATTTCCGACTGTTGTCAGAGCGATGATGGTTATTGGTGGTGTGGTTTTGGGTGCTGTTATTGGTTACTCTACGCCCCGTGGTAAAGAGTTTGCTAAGTTTGTTAAAAATGCGAACATAGAGCGTCAAAAGATCGTATGGCCGACAAAAAATGAAACAGTGCACACCACTTTAATCGTTTTGGCTTTGGTTATCGTGTTTGGTTTGTTTCTGTTTTTGGTCGATTCTATATTCAGCAATTTAGTTGAATACTTTTTCGAATAAATAAGGAGTCCTTGTCAATGTCTATGAGATGGTACGTTGTGCACGCCTATTCAGGTTTTGAGATGCAAGTTGTCAAGTCATTGCTGGAACGAATTGAACGGTTCGAAATGCAGGATTTTTTTGGTGAAGTATTGGTGCCAAAAGAAACTGTTGTTGAAATGAGAAAAGGGCAAAAGCGTGAGACCCAGCGAAAGTTTTTCCCAGGATATGTTTTGGTTCAGATGGAAATGACAGATGAATCTTGGCATTTGGTGAAAGATGCGCCAAAAGTATTGGGGTTTATCGGTGGTACAGCCGAAAAACCAGCGCCTATTACAGAGCGCGAAGCAAATGCAATTTTGCAAAGAATTGAAGACGGTGAAAACAAGCCGCAGCCTAAAACGTTGTTTGACGTGGGTGAAGTTATTCGTGTTGTTGATGGTCCGTTTGCGGATTTCAACGGCGAAGTAGAAGAAGTGGATTATGAGAAAAGTCGCATGAAAGTGGCTGTCTCAATCTTCGGAAGGTCAACGCCGGTTGAATTAGAGTTCGGCCAAGTTGAAAAAATGTAAATTGAATTTGATGGGGAGCCTGAATAAGGCGCTTGAACCCGGAGAGAACAATGGCTAAAAAAGTACAATCATATATTAAATTACAAGTGCCTGCTGGACAGGCCAACCCCAGTCCACCAGTTGGTCCTGCATTAGGTCAACATGGTGTGAACATCATGGAATTCTGTAAAGCTTTCAACGCCAAAACTGGTGATGTTGAGCAAGGTTTACCAATTCCTGTGGTTATCACTGTTTATAATGACAGAAGTTTTACTTTCATTACTAAAACACCTCCTGCTGCGGTTTTGTTGATCAAAGCTGCTGGTATTGCTAAAGGTTCTGGTACGCCAAACACTGACAAAGTGGCAAAAATTGGTCGTGAGCAATTAGAAGAGATTGCTAAAATGAAAGAGCCTGATTTGACTGCTGCTGATATGGATGCTGCTGTCAGAACAATTGCTGGTACTGCTCGCAGTATGGGTATTGAAACTGAAGGAGTTAAATAATGGCTAAGCAAGGTAAAAGAATTCGCGCTCAAAAAGAGCAAATTGATCAGTTGAAAAAGTATGAAGTAACTGAAGCTTTAAACTTACTTCGTGGTAATGCTTCTAAAAACTTTGATGAAACTGTTGATGTTGCCATTCAATTGGGCGTAGATGCTCGTAAATCGGACCAAGCGGTTCGTGGCGCAACTGTGATGCCTAATGGTACTGGTAAGTCAGTTAAAGTTGCTGTTTTTGCCCAAGGCGAAAAAGCAGATCAAGCCAAAGAAGCTGGTGCTGACGTGGTTGGTTTTGATGACTTGGCTGCTGAAGTTAAGAAAGGAAACTTTGACTTTGACGTGGTAATTGCTGCACCTGACGCGATGCGTGTTGTTGGTCAGTTAGGTACGATTTTAGGACCTAAAGGTTTGATGCCTAACCCTAAAGTAGGTACGGTTACACCTGATGTGGCTACTGCGGTTAAAAACAATAAATCTGGTCAAGCCATGTATCGTATTGATAAAGCTGGCATCATCCACACTGTGGTTGGTAAAGCATCATTCACTACAGACGCTTTGATTGAAAACATGAGTGTATTATTGGCAGATTTGGTTAAGAAAAAACCAGCTCAATCTAAAGGTAAATTCATTCGCAAAATCAGCATTTCATCTACTATGGGTGCTGGTATTGAAGTTGATCCTGCTTCATTGGATCAATAAGAAAGATTCGTTTTATGAGTTGTGCTTATCACCTTGTTGGTGAGTAATTACAACGACATAAAGCACAAAATTTTGAGGGTTGCCAGAGTTGCTTTGTGACTTTGGTGACCATCAAAGACCGCAGGTGGTTGATTCGTACAAATTAACCTTAATCTCCTGCGCAGATGGTGTACCCCATGCAGAATACTGTAAGGTCACCAAAATGGTTCCAGTCCTTGTGGCTGGGTTATGTACTACTGCAGCACTAGCTGCATGAGCCTATTGGAGGTTATCATGGCGCTCAATTTAGAGCAGAAAAAAGCTGTAGTCAGTGAAATTGCTGTCGTGGCTCAAGATGCCCACTCTTTAGTGGCTGCCGAATACCGTGGATCATCAGTTGATTTGATGACCGCGATGCGCGCAGACGCACGTAAGACTGGTGTTTACTTGAAAGTGGCAAAAAATACCTTGGTTCGCAGAGCTGTTGAAGGCACAGATTATGAGTGTGTTCAAGAAGCTTTGGTTGGCCCTTTGTTATATGCGTTCAGTCAGGAAGATCCTGGTTGTGCCGCACGTTTGATTAAAGCGCATGCAAAGGACAACGACAAACTTGATGTTAAGTTTGTTTCAATCGGTGGTGAAATGTTACCTGGAAGCGATTTGGCCCGTTTGGCCTCGCTACCTACTAAAGATCAAGCAATCTCTCAATTAATGTCTGTAATGAAGGCACCTGTAGAGAAATTTGTTAGAACTTTGGCTGAGCCTCACGCAAAACTGACCCGTACAATCGCAGCGATCAAAGATCAAAAAGCTGCATAAGCAATTAATTATTATTTTGGAGAAATAAAATGGCCGTATCTAAAGACGATATCTTAGAAGCAATCTCAGCAATGAGTGTAATGGAAGTGGTTGAGTTAATCGAAGCCATGGAAGACAAATTTGGCGTATCAGCTGCTGCTGCAGTTGCTGCTGCTCCTGCTGCTGCCGCTGGTGGCGAAGCTGCTGCTGAGCAAACTGAATTTGACGTAATCTTGGCTAGCTTCGGCGACAAGAAAGTTGGTGTAATTAAAGCTGTTCGCGGCATCACTGGCTTGGGCTTGAAAGAAGCTAAAGAATTGGTAGAAGGCGCTCCTGCTCCTATCAAAGAAGGTGTTGATAAAGCTGAAGCTGAAGACATCAAAAAGCAATTGGAAGAAGCCGGTGCTTCTATCGAGTTGAAATAATTACATCAGTAATTAATCGAAACCTAAAGGCTGACATTTTATGTCGGCCTTTAGTCGCTTAAAAGAGTGCCACATGTAGTGGCTCTTTTGAGTTGTAAAATCCAGAAGTTAACTGCTTGATTTTACAAGCAATACTTCAAAAATATAGATACTGACCAAAGCGCAAGACGTTGGGCTTTGTACAAAAGGTGATAGTAGCAATGGGTTATTCATTTACTGAGAAAAAAAGAATCAGAAAGGATTTCGGCACGTCAAGTGCTGCATTAGAGGTTCCCTATTTATTGGAAACACAAACCAAATCATATGATGCTTTTCTGGGCAACAATGACAAGGATTTAAATGGTTTAAGGGATGCACTCAATTCCATCTTTCCAATCGAAAGTTATTCCGGCTTTGCGAGATTGGAATTTGTCAGTATTGGCGTAGAAAATCCAGAATTTGATGTTCTGGAATGTAAGCTACGCGGTATGACTTATGCTGCTTCAATCAGAGCACAAATTCAATTGGTGATTTACGATAAAGAAAAAAGCACCAAGAAGAAAAAGAAAGTTAAATACATCAAAGAGCAAAGTGTTTATTTGGGTGACTTACCTCTGATGACACAAACAGGTACGTTTGTGATCAACGGTACCGAACGAGTTATTGTGAATCAATTGCACCGTTCTCCTGGTGTCTTCTTTGATCATGACAAAGGTAAGACGCATTCATCAGGTAAAATTCTGTACTCAGCTCGAGTGATTCCTTATCGTGGTTCTTGGTTGGACATGGAGTTCGATGCCAAGGACAATGTTTATGTTCGTATCGATCGTCGCAGAAAATTGCCTGCTTCTATATTATTGCGTGCATTAGATTTTAATAACGAACAAATCTTGGACATGTTTTTTGAAAAAGTGCACATCACTTTGAATAAAGGCAATGCCAAAATGAAGCTGGTACCTGAAAACATCAAAGGTGAAACCTTTGCGTTTGATATCAAAGATGGTTCAGATGTCATTGTTGAAGCAGGAAAACGTATTACGGCACGTCATGAACGTAAATTGAAAAAATCCAAACTAACAGCGCTGACATTGGAAGACAGTTATTTGTTAGAGAAAGTGATTGCTCATAACATCATTGACAAAGAAACGGGTGAAATCTTATGCCCAGCAAACACATCTATTACTGATGAGTTGTTAGAAAAATTACGTGAAAATGGTGTTAAGTCGTTTGATATTTTGTTAATCAATGATTTGGATCGTGGTCCATTCATGTCTAATACATTAAATATAGACCCAACGACCACACAAGAAGAAGCTTTAATAGAAATTTATAGAATGATGCGCCCAGGTGAACCACCTACAGAAGACGCATCTCGTGCTTTATTTGAAGGATTGTTCTTTACCAAAGAGCGTTATGACTTATCTGATGTAGGTCGCATGAAATTCAACATGCGTTTGTTGCGTGAAGAAGGCACTGGCGACGGCATTTTAAGTAATGAAGACATCATTGATGTCATGAAAGAGTTGGTAAACATCAGAAATGGTAAAGGCCAAGTTGATGATATTGATCACTTAGGAAACAGACGTGTTCGTTCTGTCGGTGAAATGGCGGAAAATGTTTTCCGCGTGGGTTTGGTTCGTGTTCAACGTGCAGTTAAAGAGCGTTTAACAGTGGCTGAATCTGAAGGTTTAACGCCACAAGACTTGATCAATGCCAAGCCAATTTCTGCAGCCATTAAAGAGTTTTTTGGTTCTAACCAATTGTCTCAATTTATGGATCAAAACAACCCATTGTCAGAAATCACGCACAAACGTCGTGTGTCTGCATTGGGGCCTGGAGGCTTGACACGTGAGCGTGCTGGTTTTGAAGTACGTGACGTTCATCCAACACATTATGGTCGTTTGTGTCCGATTGAAACACCAGAGGGTCCAAACATTGGTTTGATCAACTCAATGGCTGTTTATTCTCGCACCAATGATTATGGTTTCTTGGAAACGCCTTACAGAAAAGTAGAAAACGGTAAAGTTACAGACGAAATCGTTTATTTGTCAGCGATTCAAGATTCAGAGCGTCCCATTGCACAAAACAGCGCCAACTTAGACAAGAATGGTAAATTCACTGATGAATTTATTATCTGTCGTCACAGAGGCGAAGTGGTATTGAAGCAAGCTTCTGAAATCAGTTACATGGATGTGTCGGAGAAACAAATTGTTTCTGTGGCTGCTGCATTGATTCCTTTCCTTGAGCACGATGATGCGAACAGGGCATTGATGGGATCGAACATGCAACGTCAAGCGGTTCCAACTTTGAAAGCGGATAAGCCATTGGTTGGTACTGGAATGGAGAAAATTGTTTCTCGTGATTCTGGTGTAACTGTTATGGCCAAACGTGGTGGTATTGTTGAGATTGCAGATGCCGGCCGCATCGTGGTTCGTGTAAACCAAGATGAAATTGGTGAAAAAGATCCGGGCGTTGATATTTATAACTTAATTAAATACATGCGTTCAAACCAAAACACTTGTGTGAACCAACGTCCTATTGTTCAAGTGGGAGATGTGATTGCTTCAGGTGATGTTTTGGCAGATGGTCCATCTACAGACTTAGGTGAGTTGGCTTTGGGTCAAAACATGTTGGTGGCTTTCATGCCATGGAACGGTTACAACTTTGAGGATTCCATCTTAATCTCTGAGCGTGTTGTTAAAGAAGACCGATTGACCACCATTCATATTGAAGAGCTGACTTGTATTGCTCGTGATACCAAGTTAGGTTCTGAAGAAATCACAGCTGATATTCCAAATATCAGTGAAAGTACATTAACTAAACTGGATGAGTCCGGTATTGTTTATGTGGGTGCTGAAGTAGGTCCTGGTGATATTCTTGTTGGTAAAGTGACGCCGAAGGGTGAAACACAACTGACGCCAGAAGAAAAATTACTGCGTGCCATTTTTGGTGAGAAAGCACAGGACGTTAAAGATTCATCTTTACGCGTTAAATCGGGCACTACAGGTACAGTGGTTGGTGTTCAGGTTTATACTCGAGAAGGCATTGAAAAAGGTGCGCGTGCAGATCGCATAGAACAGGAAGAAGTTGAAACGGTTCGTAAGAACTTGAATGATCAGTTCCGCATCATGCGTACGGTAATTCATCAACGTATCCGTGAAATGTTGATAGGCACCAAGGTAGCCAAAGCGCCAAACCTGAAAAAAGGTGATGAATTAACTGATGCATATTTCGATTCTTTAGAAAAAGACGAGTGGTTTGACATCAAGCCGCAAGACAATGAATTGGCATCACGTATGGATGAATTTGCTGAGCAAATCACAGAACAGCGTGACATCTTTGATAAACAATTCGAAGAGAAAAAGTCCAAAATTTCTAAGGGCGATGACTTGGCACCAGGTGTGTTAAAAATGGTTAAGGTTTACTTGGCTGTTAAACGACGCATTCAGCCGGGTGACAAAATGGCCGGACGACATGGTAACAAAGGTGTGATCTCAATGATTGTTCCTGAAGAAGACATGCCTTTTGATGAAAACGGACGTCCAGTGGACATCTGTTTGAATCCTTTGGGTGTACCGTCTCGAATGAACATCGGTCAGATTCTAGAGGTTCATTTGGGTATGGCTGCACGTGGCTTGGGTTATAAGATTGAACAAATGATTCAAGAAAAAGCCAATGTCACCAAGATGAAGGAATTTTTGACGGAAGTTTATAACGTTGATCAACCAGGCAAGGTCAGCTTAAGCAGCTTCACTAAAGATGAAGTCATGACTTTAGCCCATAACTTGAAAGGCGGTGTGCCGATGGCAACGCCGGTATTTGACGGCGCCAAAGAAGAACATATCCGTAAATTATTGAAACTGGCTGGTTTGTCAGAAGATGGTCAAACCACATTGTTTGATGGTCGTACAGGTAAGAAATTTGAACGTCCAGTGACTGTGGGTTACATGTACATGCTGAAATTGAATCACTTGATTGATGATAAGATGCATGCCCGCTCAACTGGTCCTTATTCTTTGGTTACACAGCAACCATTGGGTGGTAAAGCACAGTTCGGTGGACAGCGTTTCGGTGAGATGGAAGTGTGGGCACTTGAAGCTTATGGTGCTGCCTATACTTTGCAAGAAATGTTAACTGTTAAGTCAGATGACGTTCAAGGTCGTAACCAAACCTATAAAAATATTGTTGATGGTAACCATCAAATCGTTTCTGGTATTCCAGAGTCATTCAACGTGTTAGTCAAAGAGGTGAGAGCCTTGGGTCTTAACATGGAATTAGAAAGCGAATAAGGTCAGGAGTTGATATGAAAGATTTAATGCAATTGTTTAATCCTAAAAAGGAAGTCCAGGACTTTAACGCGATTAAAGTGTCTTTAGCACCACCTGAGTTGATTCGTTCTTGGTCATATGGTGAAGTTAAAAAACCTGAAACGATTAACTACAGAACTTTTAAGCCAGAACGTGATGGTTTGTTTTGTGCTGCGGTTTTTGGTCCGGTAAAAGATTACGAATGCTTGTGTGGTAAATACAAGCGCATGAAGCACCGCGGTGTGGTTTGTGAAAAATGTGGTACAGAAGTGACCATGGCTAAAGTGCGCCGTGAACGCATGGGTCATATTGAATTGGCCAGTCCTGTGGCTCACATTTGGTTCTTGAAATCTCTGCCATCACGTATTGGTCTTATGCTAGACATGACCTTGCGTGAAATTGAGCGTATTTTATACTTCGAGTCATTCGTTGTAACAGATCCAGGCATGACTGATTTGGAAAAAGGTTCATTATTGACTGATGAGCAATACAGCCAATCAATAGAAGAATGGGGTGACGAGTTCAAAGCTTTGATGGGTGCAGAGGCGATTTACAGCTTGTTGTCTGAAATTGACATCAACTCTGAATTGATGCGCTTGCACGAAGAAATTGAGTCAACAAAGTCTGCAACTAAAATCAAGCGTTTGTCTAAGCGAATTGCTTTGTATGATGCGTTCAATAAATCAGGTAATAAACCTGAGCACATGATTTTAACTGTGTTGCCAATTTTACCACCTGATATCAGGCCTTTGGTTCCATTGGACGGTGGTCGTTTTGCGACTTCAGATTTGAATGATTTATACCGTCGTGTGATTAACCGTAATAACCGTTTGAAGCGATTATTAGATTTGCATGCACCAGACATCATCGTACGAAATGAAAAGCGCATGCTTCAAGAGTCTGTTGATGCCTTGTTAGATAATGGCCGTCGTGGTCGTGCAGTAACGGGTTCTAACAGACGCCCATTAAAATCTTTGGCAGACATGATCAAAGGTAAGCAAGGTCGTTTCCGTCAGAACTTGTTGGGTAAACGTGTCGATTATTCAGGCCGTTCTGTGATTGTGGTTGGACCAACGCTGCGTTTACATCAATGTGGCTTACCTAAGAAAATGGCTTTGGAATTATTTAAACCATTCATTTTAGGTCGTTTATTGAAAGATGGTTTTGTTTCAACGATTAAGGCTGCGAAGCGATCAGTTGATGCGGGTACCCCTGAAGTATGGGATATCCTAGAGCAAGTGATTCGTGAGCATCCGATTTTATTGAATCGTGCACCAACTTTGCATAGATTGGGTATTCAAGCTTTTGAACCTGTTTTGATTGAAGGTAAAGCGATTCAATTACATCCATTGGTTTGTACGGCCTTTAATGCCGACTTTGATGGTGATCAAATGGCGGTTCACGTACCATTAAGTATTGAAGCGCAATTAGAAGCGCGTACTTTAATGATGTCGACCAATAACATTTTATCGCCTGCTTCTGGTGAGCCAATCATCGTACCGTCACAAGACGTGGTGTTGGGTTTGTATTACATGACCCGTTCCTTGGTGAATCAAGCTGGTGAAGGCATGACTTTCTCAGACATGCAAGAAGTTGATCGTGCTTATCAAACAGGCAATGTTTCACTGCAAGCGAATGTAAAGGTCCGTTTAACCCAGCAAAATGAAGCAGGTGAAATGGAAGCCAAGTTGGTTGAGACCACTGTTGGCCGTGCCATTTTGTCGAACATATTGCCAAGAGGATTAGATTTCTCTTACATGAACAAGACTTTAAAGAAAAAAGAAATTTCTAACTTGTTGAATGAGTGTTATCACCAGTTGGGTACGAAGGCTACCGTGATCTTTGCTGACCAATTGATGTACACAGGTTTTCGTTATTCTACCGTTGCTGGTATTTCAATTGGTGTCACGGATTTGATCATACCAGATGCCAAAAAAGTCATCTTGGAAGAAGCAGATAAAGAAGTATTGAAAATTCAAGAGCAGTACACTTCTGGACTGGTAACAGCAGGTGAGCGTTATAACAAAGTGGTAGATATCTGGTCAAAAGCCAATGAAGAAGTCGCTGCAGCAATGATGGAAGTGTTGGGTAAAGACATCGTCAAAGATAAAGAAGGTAATGATGTCGCTCAGGATTCTATGAATTCAGTATTTATCATGGCCGATTCTGGCGCCAGGGGTTCGGCTGCACAGATGCGTCAGTTATCTGGTATGCGTGGTTTGATGGCTAAGCCAGATGGATCTATTATTGAATCTCCTATTAAGGCAAACTTCCGTGAAGGCTTGGACGTGATGCAGTACTTCTCATCAACCCATGGTGCACGTAAAGGTTTGGCTGATACGGCATTGAAAACTGCGAACTCAGGATACCTGACTCGTCGTTTGGTTGACGTGGCACAAGATGTTGTGATTACCGGTGTTGATTGTGGAACACAAGAAGGTTTGGAAATGCATCCAATCGTTGACGGTGGTGAAGTAATTGAAACGCTTGCAGATCGAGTTTTGGGTCGTGTGGTAGCTACTGATACTTTTGACCATAAAGAAAATATGGTATTAGAAGCGGGCACATTGATCACTGATGATTTATTAGAAGTGATTGAATCAAATGGATTGGATACGATTATTGTGAGGTCACCCATCTCATGTGAGTCGCAGTTTGGTATTTGTGCGCAGTGTTATGGTCGTGATTTATCACGCGGACACAGAGTGAACAATGGTGAAGCTGTGGGTGTAATGGCAGCTCAATCTATTGGTGAGCCTGGTACACAGTTAACCATGCGTACCTTCCATATTGGTGGTGCAGCATCTAAGTCTGCAGCTTCGGATCATATTCAGGTTAAGTCTGAAGGTACCATCCGTATGCACAACATCAAGTTTGTAGTTAACCCTGATAAGAAGTTGGTAGCGATTTCGCGTTCAGGTGAAATTTCAGTTATTGATAAATCAGGTAAAGAAAAAGAACGTTATAAGGTGTCTTATGGTGCGGTTATCAATGTAAAAGACAGTGCGAAAGTTCAAGCTGGCGACATCATTGTAAACTGGGATCCACATACGCATCCAATTGTATCTGAGGTGGCCGGTCGCGTTGCGATGAGTGATTTCATTGACGGTGTAACGGTTGAAGAAAAATTAGATGAATTGACTGGTTTGACCAGTTTCATTATTACTGATCCAAAACAACGTGGTTCACAAGGTAAAGACTTGCGTCCTATGGTTAGGTTGGAAGATAAGAAAGGTAAGCCCATCATGATTCCAGGATCAGATGTGCCTGCACAGTATTTCTTGCCACCAGGTGCGGTAATTAATATTCAAAACGGTCAAGATGTGGCTGTTGGTGACTTCTTGGCGAGGATTCCTCAAGCGTCATCTAAAACACGTGATATTACCGGTGGTTTGCCACGTGTTGCTGATTTGTTTGAAGCCCGTAAGCCTAAGGATCCTGCGATTCAGGCAGAAACTTCTGGTATCGTTAGTTTTGGTAAGGATACAAAAGGTAAAAACCGTTTGGTCATCACACAAGCTGATGGTGAGAAGGTTGAGTCTTTGATTCCAAAATGGCGTCAAATCATCGTCTTTGAAGGTGAGCATGTTGAAAAAGGTGATGTAGTGGTTGAGGGTGAACCTAATCCACATGACATCTTGCGTTTACAGGGTGTGCCTGCTTTGGCTTCATACTTAGTTAACGAAATTCAGGATGTATACCGTTTGCAAGGTGTGAAAATCAATGACAAGCACATTGAATGTATCATCAGACAAATGTTACGTAAGGTAGAAATTGTTGAGCCGGGTGATACGGATTATTTGAAAACCACGCAGTTGTCATATAAAGAAGTCATGGCAACCAATCGTGAGATTTTGAAGAAAGATGGTATTCCAGCTAAATTCGAAGTTTTGTTACTGGGTATTACTAAGGCCTCTTTGGCAACAGAGTCATTCATTTCTGCGGCATCGTTCCAAGAAACCACTCGTGTGTTAACTGAAGCTTCAGTTAAAGGCACCAGAGATGAGTTGCGTGGCTTGAAAGAAAACGTCATCGTAGGTCGATTGATTCCAGCTGGTACAGGTTTGGCATACCATCAAGAGCAGCAAAAATCTAAAGAAGCTGAACTTCAGTCTGAATTACAAGCTATGGTTAATGATTCTGTTACAGATTCTCCTTCAGGCGCGTCTCCAGAAGACATGTTGTCAGATGGGCTAGAGGGATTGTTGGTCGATGAGGCTGACAAAACAGAAGAATAAAAAGTCATTTATTTGACTGGGCAAGTCGTTCAAGCACAGAAAAATGATTCTGTGCTTGACTATTTATAGGGGAATCAATAAAATCCCCCTTCTTTATTCGCCAGGCCGGTATTTTTACTGGCCTGGCGTGTGTTATTAACAGGGTAAATTTTTAAAAATGGCAACAATTAATCAATTGGTTCGTAAACCAAGAAAAGACAAATTTTACAAAACAAATGTGCCAGCTTTGGAATCGTGTCCTCAGCGTCGTGGTGTGTGTACTCGTGTATATACAACAACGCCTAAAAAGCCAAACTCAGCTTTGAGAAAAGTGGCTCGTGTGCGTTTGACGAATGGATATGAAGTAACCAGCTACATCGGCGGTGAAGGTCATAATTTGCAGGAACACTCAATCGTATTGATTCGTGGTGGTCGTGTGAAGGATTTGCCTGGTGTTCGCTATCACATTGTTCGTGGCGCCTTAGATACAGATGGCGTGAAAGACAGAATGCAGGGCCGTTCTAAATACGGTACTAAGCGTCCTAAGAAATAATAGGGAATAACAAATGTCTAGAAAGAAAAGTAATTTTAAACGTGAAGTGCTGCCTGATCCAAAATTCGGAAGTGAGTTGATCAGTAAGTACATCAATATGGTTATGGAAAGCGGCAAGAAATCTGTTGCTGAAAAAATCGTATACGGTGCGATGGAAAAAATCGCTGAAAAAGAAAAGGGTGATGTGGTTGAGGTAACTCAAGCTGCTTTGGAAAAGGTTAAGCCAATGGTTGAGGTTAAATCTCGCCGAGTTGGTGGTGCCACTTACCAAGTGCCAGTAGAAGTTCGTCCACGTCGTCAAATGGCTTTGGCTATGCGTTGGACTATTGAGGCTGCTCGCAAACGTGGTGAAGCTAATATGCCAGCTAAACTTGCTGCTGAAATGTTGGATGCTTTGCACGATCGTGGCGCGGCCATGAAGCGTCGTGAAGAAGTTCACAGAATGGCAGAAGCCAATAAAGCATTTGCACATTACCGTTGGTAATCAGCTAGGAAGGACTTTGAAGTGGGCCGTAAAACACCTATCGAAAAATATCGAAATATCGGTATTATGGCCCACATCGATGCTGGCAAAACAACCACAACCGAACGTGTGTTGTTTTACACAGGCATCTCTCACAAGATAGGTGAAGTACATGATGGCAATGCCACCATGGACTGGATGGAACAAGAGCAGGAACGAGGCATTACTATTACCTCTGCTGCAACCACCTGCTTTTGGCAGGGGATGGATAAACAATTTGACGAACATCGCATCAACATCATTGATACGCCAGGTCACGTTGACTTCACCATTGAAGTTGAAAGGTCTTTGCGGGTACTTGATGGGGCTGTAGCTGTTTTCTGCGCCGTTGGCGGTGTGGAGCCACAATCTGAAACTGTGTGGCGTCAAGCTGATAAGTACCAAGTGCCTAGGTTGGCATTTGTAAACAAGATGGATCGTGCGGGCGCTGATTTTGAGCGTGTTGTAGATCAAATTAATAAGCGACTGGGTGCCAAAGCGGTGCCTTTACAGGTCGCTATTGGTGCAGAAGAAGATTTTAAAGGTGTTGTTGATCTTTTAAGAATGAAGGCGATTTACTGGAATGAGGATGATATGGGCTTTACCTATCGTCTTGAAGATATTCCTGTTGAGCTGGAAGATGAATGCCTTTTGGCCAGAGAGTCTATGGTTGAAGCTGCGGCAGAAGCCAATGAAGACTTGATGGATAAATACTTGGAAGAAGGCGAGTTAACTCGTGATGAAATTGTCCAAGGTCTTCGCCAAGGCACAATCAACAATGAGTTGGTTTGTTGTTTGTGTGGTTCTGCATTTAAAAACAAAGGTGTTCAAGCCATGCTGGATATGGTTGTTGAACTGATGCCTGCACCTACAGATGTTCCTGCTATTACAGGTGTTTTGGATGATGCGGCAGAAACACCTGCGCAAAGGCGGTCATCTGATGACGAGCCTTTTGCTGCGTTGGCATTTAAAATTGCCACAGATCCGTTTGTCGGGAGTTTGACATTTTTTAGGGTTTATTCAGGTGTCGTAAAGTCCGGTGATATGGTTTACAACCCGATCAAAGGCAAAAAAGAGCGGTTGGGGCGTTTATTGCAAATGCATTCAAACTCTCGAGAAGAAATTAAAGAAGTACGGGCCGGTGACATTGCGGCGGCAGTAGGGTTTAAAGACGTCACGACAGGTGACACCCTGTGTGATGCCAGTCATGTCATAACGCTGGAAAAAATGGAGTTTCCTGAGCCCGTGATTTCAGTGGCTGTTGAGCCCAGGACGGCAGGTGATCAAGATAAAATGTCAGCGGCTTTGGCTAAGTTGGCACAAGAAGATCCTTCATTTCAGGTTTCGACTGATGAAGAATCTGCCCAAACCATTATATCTGGAATGGGCGAGCTGCATTTAGAAATTCTTGTCGACAGAATGAAGCGAGAATTTAAAGTGGATGCCAATGTGGGTAATCCACAGGTTTCATACAGAGAAACCATTCTCCAGGCTGTTGAACAAGAAGGTAAGTTCATCAGACAGTCGGGCGGTAAAGGCCAGTATGGTCATGTAAAGATTAAAATAGAGCCCATGGAACAGGGGTTTGGTTATGAATTTGTCAATAACATAAAAGACGGTGTTATTCCTAAAGAATACATCGACCCAGTTGATAAGGGCATTCAAGAACAAATGGAAAGCGGTGTGCTTGCAGGATATCCCATGGTGGATTGCAGGGTGACGCTTTTCGATGGATCATTTCATGAGGTGGATTCCAATGAAATGGCATTTAGGGTTGCAGGGTCTATGGCTTTCAGAGAGGGTGCGCGAAACGCAAAGCCGGTCTTGTTGGAGCCGGTAATGAAGGTTGAAATCATTACACCTGAAGAATATATGGGCGAAGTTGTAGGCGATATTAATCGCAAACGCGGTACCCTAGATGGAATGGATGAGTCGCCTTCAGGTAAAGTGATTCGATGTGAAATTCCATTGTCTGAGATGTTTGGTTATTCCACGGCACTCAGGTCCGCCACACAAGGGCGAGCGAACTACGCGATGGAGTTCAGTCATTACAGTCAGGCGCCAGACGCCGTGTTGGCGGAATTAACAGGATATTAATAATTAAGTTTAAGAGACAACTATGTCAAAAGAAAAATTTGAACGCAATAAGCCCCATGTAAACGTGGGCACAATTGGTCACGTTGACCATGGTAAAACAACCTTGACTGCAGCGATCACAAAAGTTGCTGCTGAAAAACAAGGCGGCGAATTTAAAGATTACGATCAAATCGATAACGCGCCAGAAGAAAGAGAGCGTGGTATTACGATTTCTACAGCGCACGTTGAGTACGAAACTGATGACCGTCACTACGCGCATGTAGATTGTCCAGGCCATGCTGATTATGTTAAAAACATGATTACTGGTGCGGCACAAATGGACGGCGCGATTTTGGTAGTATCAGCTGCTGATGGCCCAATGCCACAAACTCGTGAGCACATCTTGTTGGCTCGTCAGGTTGGCGTACCTTACATTGTTGTATTCTTAAACAAATGTGACCAAGTTGATGACGAAGAGTTGTTAGAGTTGGTTGAAATGGAAGTTCGTGAGTTGTTGAATGACTACGAGTTCCCTGGTGATGACACGCCATTGGTAATGGGTTCTGCTTTGAAAGCATTGGAAGGCGATACTTCTGACATCGGTGCACCAGCTGTATTGAAGTTGTTAGAAGAGATGGATGCCTACATTCCTACGCCAGAGCGTGAGACTGATAAGCCATTCTTGATGCCTATCGAAGATATTTTCTCAATTTCAGGTCGTGGTACTGTTGTAACTGGCCGTATTGAAACTGGTGTTGTAAACGTTGGTGAAGAGATTGAAATCGTTGGTATCCGTGACACAACTGTTACTACATGTACAGGTGTTGAGATGTTCCGTAAGTTGCTAGATTCAGGTGAAGCTGGCGATAACGTGGGTGTTTTGTTGCGTGGAACGAAAAGAGATGATGTTGAGCGTGGACAAGTACTAGCAAAACCGGGTACAATTACGCCCCACACAAAATTCGAAGCAGAAGTGTACGTGTTGAGCAAAGATGAAGGTGGTCGTCACACACCATTCTTTAAAGGCTACCGTCCACAGTTCTACTTCAGAACAACTGACGTAACTGGCGCTTGTGAATTACCAGAAGGTGTAGAAATGGTAATGCCTGGTGACAACGTTAAGATGGTTGTTGAATTAATTGCACCGATTGCGATGGATGAAGGTTTACGCTTCGCTATTCGTGAAGGTGGCCGTACAGTAGGTGCGGGTGTTGTAGCAAAAATTATTGAATAATTAAACTTGTAAATAGCAGCGGCGAAAAGCCGCTGCTTTTTAATTAGAGGCAAATTAACATGGCTGGTCAGAAAATCAGAATAAGACTCAAAGCGTTTGATCATAAATTAATTGATCAATCAGCAGGAAGAATCGTCGATACGGCAAAAAGAACTGGTGCTCAGGTAAGAGGTCCTATCCCTTTACCTACAAAGAAAGAGCGTTACACCGTTTTGACGTCTCCACATGTAAACAAGGACGCACGTGACCAATATGAGATTCGTACTCATAAAAGATTGGTTGATATTGTAGATCCTAACGACAAAACAGTTGACGCGTTAATGAAACTGGACTTGTCTGCAGGCGTTGATGTTCAAATTCAGTTGAACTAAGGAGAAGCATCATGTCATTAGGTATTATCGGAAAAAAAGTTGGAATGACACGCATCTTTAATGACAAAGGTGAGTCTGTACCAGTTACTGTTATCAATGTAGAGCCCAATGTTGTGGCTCAAGTCAAAACAGTAGATACTGACGGTTACAATGCCGTTCAGGTTACTACAGGTGCCAAAAAAGCATCTAAAGTCACTGCGCCAGCTGCTGGACACTTCAAAAAAGCAGGTGTTGAAGCAGGTGCAATTGTTAAAGAATTCAGAACTGAAGAATCTTTCAATGCAGGTGACGTACTGGAATTGACCATGTTTGAAAGTGGTCAAAAAGTCCGCGTTACTGGTCAGTCAAAAGGTAAAGGTTTCCAAGGTGTAATCAAGCGTTATAACTTCGCAATGCAAGATGCCACTCATGGTAACTCTTTGTCTCACAGGGCGCCAGGTTCTATTGGTCAATGTCAAACTCCAGGTCGTGTATTCAAAGGCAAAAAAATGTCTGGACACATGGGTGCAGAGCAGGTCACTACTAAGAACTTAGAAGTGGTTAGGGTTGATACAGAGAACAGCTTGTTATTAATCAAAGGTGCAGTACCTGGTGCTAAAACAGGCACTGTGGTTGTACGCCCTTTAGCTTAAACGGATGACGGAGAATTATTGTGGAACTGAATATATCAGGTAAAAAACAAAAAGTTGACCTTTCAGAATCTGTTTTTGGAAAAGACTATTCTGAAGCCTTGGTACACCAAGTGGTTACTTCATACTTGGCTACTGGCCGTGCTGGTACTAAAGCACAAAAAAATCGTTCAGCAGTGAGCGGTGGTGGTGCCAAACCTTGGAAACAAAAAGGAACTGGTCGTGCCAGAGCCGGTACTTCACGAAGCCCAATTTGGGTTGGTGGTGGTCGCACTTTTGCTGCACAACCTCGTGACTTTACTAAAAAAGTTAATACTAAAATGTACCGAGCTGCGATGAAAGCCATTCTTTCAGAAATGGTTCGCAACGATCGTTTGGTTATTGTTGACGCTTTGGATACTGCCAACGGCAAAACCAAAGAAGGTCTGGACATGCTAAGTAAGCATGACGTGACTAAAGCATGCTTGGTGACTAATGAGCCAAGTGAAAACTTATTGCGTTCAACGAACAACATCCCACATATCTATGTGACTAATGTTTACGGATTAAATCCTGTAGATTTGGTTTACTCAGAAAAAGTGGTATTTACTGTTGACGCAGTTAAACAAGTTGAGGAGTGGTTGTCATGAGTTTAAACAATTTATACACAACTATTTTGGCACCTGTGATTTCTGAGAAATCAAACCGTGTTGGTGAGTTGTCTAACCAATATGTGTTTAAAGTGGCCAAATCGGCAAATAAAGAGCAGATCAAAACAGCCGTAGAAAAATTGTTCAAAGTGAACGTTGAAAACGTGTCTGTTATGAATGTGAAAGGTAAAACCAAAAGCTTCAAAATGAAGGCCGGTAAAAGACCAGACTGGAAAAAAGCGTATGTGCGCATCCAAGCTGATCAAATGATCGACTTCGGTACGAAAGCTGAGTAATTGGGAGAATTATCATGGCATTATCAGTATTAAAACCAACTTCTCCAGGTCGCCGCGGTACGGTTCGAGTTAAAAGAACTGGCTTGTACAAAGGCAGACCTGAAGCCAGCTTGATTGAGAAAAAGTCAAAATCTGGCGGTCGTAATAACAACGGCAGAATCACCACTCGTCACAGAGGTGGTGGACACAAACAACATTATAGAATCATTGATTTCAAGCGAAACAAAGACGACATCGTAGGTAATGTAACTCGAATCGAATATGATCCGAATCGCAGTGCATACATCGCTTTGTTAACTTACACAGATGGTGAAAAAAGATACATTCTTGCGCCCAAAGGTTTAGAGCCTGGGATGACAGTAGTATCTGGAACCTCTGTAGGAATCAAAGTGGGCAATACTTTACCTTTGGATAATATCCCTGTAGGTTCAGTTGTTCACAACGTAGAAATGAAACCTGGTAAAGGCGGCCAAATGGCTCGTTCAGCCGGTACCTCAGTTCGTTTGGTTGCAAAAGAAGGTGCATATGCCACTTTGCGTTTGCGTTCAGGCGAAATGAGAAAAGTCCCAGCTAAATGTCGTGCGACACTGGGCACTGTTTCTAACTCAGAGCATAACCTTGAGAAAATCGGTAAAGCCGGTGCCACTCGTTGGAGAGGTATTCGTCCAACCGTTCGAGGTGTTGCAATGAATCCAGTTGACCATCCACATGGTGGTGGTGAAGGAAGGACCTCTGGTGGTCGTCACCCTGTAACTCCTTGGGGTGTACCTACTAAAGGACATAAAACGCGTAAGAACAAGCGAACTGATAAGTTCATCGTTCGTCGCAGAAACAAGAAATAAGGTAACTTAGTATGCCAAGATCGCTAAAGAAAGGGCCTTTTGTAGACCTCCACTTGATTAAAAAAGTAGAGAAGGCCGTAGAAGAAAACAGTAAGAAGCCAATTAAAACATGGTCAAGAAGGTCTATGATCTTACCTGACATGGTTGGATTGACTTTGGCTGTACACAACGGAAAACAGCACATACCAGTACTCGTTTCGGAAGAAATGGTTGGTCACAAGCTGGGTGAATTTTCACCAACTCGTACATTCAGGTCACACATTGCTGACAAGAAAGCTAAAGGTAAGAGATGATGGAAGTAGTAGCTAAATATAGAAGAGCCAATATTTCGGCTCAAAAAGTCCGATTGGTTGCAGACCAAGTTCGTGGCATGAACGTTGAACAAGCTGAACAGCTGTTAACTTTCAGCCCGAAAAAAGCCGCCCACATCGTTAAAAAAGCATTGATGAGCGCTGTTGCAAATGCAGAGCACAACAATGGTTTAGATGTTGATGAATTGTACGTAAGTGCTATCTTTGTTGACGAAGGTCCTACCCTGAAAAGAGGAAGAGCCAGAGCCAAAGGTAGAGGTACGCAAATCTTGAAAAGAACCAGCCACATCACTGTAAAAGTGGCTGAAGCATCGTAAGGGCAGAGTTATGGGTCAAAAAGTACATCCAATAGGAATTAGACTGGGCATTTCGAAAACACACAATTCGAAATGGTATGCCGAGAAGGGTCAGTTCGCTGATCAATTGATTAAAGACATCAAAGTAAGAACATACTTGCAAGACAAGTTGAAGCATGCTTCGGTATCTAAAATTGAAATCGAGCGCCCTGCAAAGAACGCCAGAGTAACCATCCACACAGCCAGACCTGGTATCGTGATTGGTAAAAAAGGTGAAGACATTGAAGTGTTGAAAAACGAAGTGTCAAAAATGATGGGCTTACCAACGCACATCAGCGTAAACGAAATCAGAAAGCCAGAATTGGACGCCTTATTGGTTGCCCAAGGTATTGCTTCACAGTTGGAACGTCGTATCATGTTCCGTCGCGCCATGAAGCGCGCTGTAGGGAATGCCATGAGATTAGGTGCTCTGGGTATTCGTGTTGCAGTTGCTGGTCGTTTGAATGGCGCAGAAATCGCACGTACGGAATGGTATCGTGAAGGTCAAGTGCCTTTGCATACATTGCGTGCTGACATCGATTATGCGACATATAAAGCACACACAACATATGGCGTTATCGGAATCAAAGTATGGATTTATAAAGGTGAAGTTTTCGATTTAGAAAAATACACCCAAGAATCTGAAAAGAAAACGAACAAAAAATCTCGAGGTAAAAAATAATGTTACAGCCGAAGAGAACTAAATTCAGAAAATATCAAAAAGGCCGTAACCGCGGTTTATCACACGGTGGTAACAAAGTGAGTTTCGGTGATTTTGGATTGAAAGCCACTACACGTGGTTTGTTAACCGCACGTCAGATCGAAGCCGGTCGTCGTGCCATTACAAGACACGTGAAAAGGGGTGGTAAATTATGGATTCGTGTGTTTCCTGACAAACCAATCACAGCCAAGCCAATTGAGGTGAGGATGGGTAAAGGTAAAGGTAATATCGATCATTGGGCCGCTGCTATTAAGCCAGGTCGAGTGATTTATGAAATCCAAGGTGTATCAGAAGAAATGGCTCGTGACGCTTTTGAAAAAGCCGGTGCTAAATTTCCTGTACAAACAACATTCATTAAACGTACGGTGATGTAAATGCAAGCTAAAGAATTAAAAACTAAAAATTTGGCTGAGTTGCAAGACGAATTGAACAAATTGTTACAACAACAATTCGACTTAAGAATGGCCAGAGGCAACGGTCAATTGACCAAAATGCATTTATTGCGTGACGTTCGCAGATCAATCGCGCGCGTTAGAACCGTAATGAATCAAGTTAAAGGATAATGTCATGAGTACAGAAAATAAAGTACAGAAAACAAAAAGTGGCGTGGTCACAAGTGACAAGATGGATCGTACTGTAACAGTGATGATTGAACGTAAAATCAAGCATCCTTTGTATAAAAAGTATATTAAGAAATCTACTAAAGTACATGCAGACGACCCTGAAAACAAATGTCAAGAAGGCGATTTGGTAAAAATCGTAGAGTGCAGACCCATTTCTAAGACCAAGTCTTGGAAAGTTGTGGAAATTGTAGAAACAGCTAAATAAGAGGTACTGACAATGATACAAATGCAATCAAGATTATCAGCTGCTGACAATTCAGGCGCAAAAGAAGTCCAGTGTATTAAGGTACTGGGTGGTTCTAAGCGTCGTTACGCTGGTATCGGAGACGTAATTAAAGTCTCTGTTAAACAAGCCATTCCTCGCGGAAAGGTTAAAAAAGGTGAAGTTTACAACGCCGTTATCGTAAGAACCCGTAAGGGTGTTCGTCGCGGTGATGGTTCATTGATTCGTTTCGACGGTAATGCCGTTGTGATGTTGAATGCCAAACTTGAGCCTATCGGTACCCGTATCTTTGGCCCCGTAACACGTGAGCTAAGATCAGGTAATTTCATGAAAATCATTTCGCTCGCGCCGGAAGTTTTGTAAGGAATTAATTATGAACAGATTAAGAACAGGTGATGAAGTCATCGTTATAGCCGGTCGCAGTAAAGGTCAAAAAGGTAAATTGTTGAAAATTTTATCTGACGGCCGTTTGTTGGTTGATAACGTGAACTTGGTCAAAAAGCACGTTAAACCTAACCCGCAAATTGACGAAAAAGGTGGTATCAAAACTAAAGAAGCGCCAATTCAGCCTTCTAACGTTATGTTATACAACCCAGCCTCAGACAAGGGCGAGCGAGTTGGATTTAAAGTCTTAGAGAACGGCCGTAAGGTTCGTGTATTTAAGTCTAACGGTGAACAAGTAGACGCTTAAGAGAGTAAACATGGCCAGATTAGAAAAATATTATAAAGATGAAGTAGTACCAAAACTGCTTGAATCCGGCAAGTTCGCCAATGTAATGGAAGTGCCTAAAATCACTAAAATTACTGTGAACATGGGCGTCGGTGAAGCTGTTGGTAACAAAAAAGTTCTTGACCATGCCACAGGTGACATGGCTAAGATAACAGGGCAACGACCCATCATCACTCATGCGAAGAAATCAGTAGCTGGTTTCAAAATTCGTGACGGGTGGCCGATCGGTTGTAAAGTGACATTGCGCAGACACAAAATGTATGAGTTTTTGGACCGTTTAGTAAGCGTTTCATTACCTCGAGTACGTGACTTCCGTGGTTTGAATCCAAAATCATTCGACGGTCGCGGTAACTACTCAATGGGTGTTAAAGAGCAGATCATCTTCCCAGAAATCGAATACGATAAAATTGATACATTGCGCGGTATGGATATCACCATTACCACCAATGCTCGTAACGATGAGGAAGCGCGTATGTTGCTTGATGAGTTTGATTTTCCATTCAAAGGTAGGTAATAAAAATGGCTAAAGAATCAATGGTCCAACGTGACCTGAAAAGAAAAAGAATCGTAGCAAAGTACGCAGAGAAACGAGCCGCATTGAAAAAAATTATTGCCGATCCAAATACGTCTTTTGAAGACATGATGGCAGCGCAAGAAGGCTTACAGAAATTACCACGCAACGCCTCTCCTTCGAGAGTCCGTAAGCGTTGTCAAATTTCAGGTAGACCACGTGGTTATTACAATAAATTTGGTTTGAGCAAAACCCAATTTCGTGAAGCTGCAATGCGCGGTGACATTCCTGGCTTGAAAAAAGCCAGTTGGTAAACGAGAGATAGATTATGAGTATTAGTGATCCAATTTCTGATATGATTTGTAGCATCAAAAATGCACAAGCAGTCAGTAAAGAAAGTACTGCCACGCCCGCTTCAAAAGTTAAAAAAGGTATTTTGGCAGTTTTGCAACAAGAAGGTTACATCCGATCTTACGAAATGATTGAGAAGGAAGGACATCCTTTCATTAAAATCAATATCAAATATTACAGAAATCAACCTGTAATTGAAATGATAAAAAGAGTAAGTAAACCAGGTTTAAGACAATATCGCGGCAAAGATGATTTGCCACGTGTTGACGCTGGTTTCGGTACAGCCATTGTATCAACATCAAAAGGCATCATGACCGACAAAGCAGCACGTGTTGCTCAAGTTGGTGGTGAAGTACTTTGTGTAATTAAGTAATCGGGAGATATAGCATGTCAAGAATTGCAAAACAACCGATCACATTGGCCGCTAACATCAATATTGATGTTCAAGGTCATTCAGTAAAAGTCAAAGGTCCTAAGGGCGAAATGACTTTAGAATTACACCCAACTGTAAATGTTGATCATAAAGACAACGAATTGAACATCAACCCAGTGAATGAAACATCTTGGGCTATGGCAGGTACTATGCGTGCATTGTTAGCCAATGTTGTTGAAGGCGTGACGAACGGTTTCAATAAAAAGCTGCAATTGGTAGGTGTTGGTTATCGTGTGGCCATGAAAGGTAAAGATTTAGACTTGAACTTGGGTTTTTCACACCCAGTTGTTTACTCTGCACCAGATGGCATCACGTTTGAAACGCCATCGAACACTGAGATTGTTGTTAACGGTATTGATAAACAACAAGTTGGTCAAGTCGCTGCAGAGATTAGAGCCATCAGACCACCTGAGCCATACAAAGGTAAAGGTGTTAAATATGCTGATGAAAGATTGTATAGAAAAGAGGCCAAGAAAGCGTAAAGCTTCTGAGATAAGACTATGCACAAGAAAAATGAAACAAGAATTAAAAGAGCAACCAAAACCAGAAAAAAACTGCGTGAATTGGCTGTACCTGCTTTGTCTATTCACAAAACAGGTCAACATTTATACGCACAAATTTTCTCTGGTGACGGCACAACCACATTGGTTTCAGCGTCAACCTTAGACAAAGGTTTAGTTGAAGATGGTGCTTCTCGCACCAACCAAGATGCAGCGAAAGCTGTTGGTGCTGCCATTGCTAAGAAAGCACAAGAGGCTGGCATTGAAGCAGTAGGTTTCGATAGATCAGGTTATGTTTACCACGGTAAAGTGAAAGCCTTGGCTGAAGCTGCTCGTGAAGCTGGGTTGAAATTCTGATGAACGACAAGAGAAAAAATATGTCAGACAAAGAGCAAGGTGATAACCTGTTAGAACGTTTGGTTGCGGTTAACCGTGTTGCTAAAGTAGTTAAAGGTGGTAGACAATTTGGTTTTGCTGCTTTGACTGTTGTTGGTGACGGCAGTGGTAAAATTGGATTTGGTTACGGCAAAGCGAAAGAAGTGCCAGTGGCGATTCAAAAAGCCATGGACCAAGCCAGACGTAACATTGTACAGGTGGACTTAAAAGGCAGCACATTGTGGCATGCCACTAAAGCCAAGCACTCAGGTTCACGTGTTTACATGCAACCTGCATCTGAAGGTACTGGTGTAATTGCCGGTGGTGCGATGCGTGCTGTATTTGATGTGGTAGGTGTAGAGAACGTTTTGGCTAAGTCTCAAGGTTCTAACAACCCAATCAACTTAGTAAGAGCAACCATCAAAGGTCTGCAAAACATGACTTCGCCTGACAGCATTGCTGCCAAGCGTGGTAAAACTGTTGAGGAGGTAATGGAAAATCATGGCTAAATCACAAAAAGTTGGTCAAGTAAAAGTGACACAAATCAAAAGTACCAACAAATCTTTGGCTAACCACAAAGCCTGTGTCAGAGGCCTGGGAATCAGAAAAATGCATCAATCACGTATTGTAGATGCAACTCCTGAGAACATGGGTATGATTAACAAAGCGATTCATCTACTAAAAGTAGAAGAAGTCAAATAAGCGTAGGTAAAGACTATGAAATTAAATACGATTAAACCAGCTGAAGGCGCCACTAAAGCACGTAAACGTGTTGGTCGTGGTATCGGTTCTGGCTTGGGTAAAACCTGTGGTCGTGGTCACAAAGGTCAAAAATCACGTTCAGGCGGCTTTCATAAAGTTGGTTTTGAGGGTGGACAATTGCCGATCCACAAAAGATTGCCTAAATTCGGTTTCACTTCAAGAATGGCTGAAACCCGTGCTGAAATCTGTTTGTACCAATTTGGTTCTATGGATGCCAGTGACATCGACGTTAACTACTTAATCGAAAATGGTTATGTTAAGCGTGGTGTTACTAAAGTCAAAGTGATCAATACAGGTAACATTGAAAAAGCGGTTAACTTGAAAGGTTTGGTTGTCACCAAAGGTGCCCAAGAAGCCATCGAGAAAGCAGGCGGGAAAGTAGAATAATATGTCAACAAGACAAGAGCAAGTAGAAAAATTACTCGGTAACAAGAAAGGCTTTGGTGAACTTAAAAGTCGAATATTGTTTGTTATAGGTGCTTTGATTGTCTATAGAATGGGTACTTTTCTACCTGTTCCTGGCGTCAATCCAAAAGTATTGGCTGACTTGTTGCAACAAAACTCAGGCGGTATCTTAGACATGTTTAACATGTTCTCAGGTGGCGCCTTGGGTCGTTATTCCATCTTTGCCTTGGGTGTCATGCCCTACATCACCGCTTCTATTATCATGCAAATTTTGGGCCATACGGTACCGACATTGCGTGAAATGAAGAAAGAAGGTGAGACAGGTAAACGTAAAATCACACAATATACTCGATACTTTACTATTGTTTTAGCGGCTTTCCAGTCATATGGAATCTCTTTCTCGCTGATGCAATTAGGTGCTGTAGGTAATGTGCCTGTAGTTCCTATGCCTGGTTTTGGCTTTTTGTTTACAGCTACAGTGTCTTTGACCGGTGGTACCATGTTCTTGATGTGGTTGGGTGAACAAATCACTGAACGAGGCATCGGTAACGGTATATCACTTTTGATTTTTGCAGGTATTGTTGTTGGTTTACCAGGTGCTGTGTATTCAGTATTTACTTCTATTGCAGAAGGACAAATGAATGCATTGGTTGGTTTGCTGCTGTTGGTCATTTCTTTGGGTGTTACCGCATTTATTGTGTTCGTTGAACGCGGTCAAAGAAGAATAACCATGCAGTTTGCAAGACGTGGTGGAAGACAAGCAACCCAAGCGCAAACTTCATACTTACCATTGAAAGTGAATATGTCTGGTGTGATACCAGTGATCTTTGCTTCATCATTGGTGTTATTGCCCAGTTCTATTGCCAGCTTTGCAGGTCAAAATGAAGGTTTTGGTTGGTTGCAAGATTTAGCAGCTCAACTGTCACCAGGCAATACCTTATATATGGTGTTGTTTGGAACTTTGATTGTATTCTTTGCGTATTTTTATACGGCTTTGACATTCAATTCGGATGAAACGGCTGACAATTTGAAAAAACAAAGTGCTGTTATTCCAGGTATCAGGCCAGGTAAACAAACTTCTGCCTATTTAGATGGTGTATTGAATCGCGTCACATTTTGGGGTTCTTTATACTTGTTGGGTGTCAGTTTGATGCCTGACCTGATCAGAGGATTTGTATCTGTACCTTTTGCTTTGGGCGGTACATCGCTGTTGATTGTTGTGGTAGTTGCTATGGATTTCATGGCTCAACTACAAAATCATTTGGTATCACAACAGTACGATTCGGTCATGAAAAAATCGAATATTAAGAATTACAGACGATCATCTAAGATTCGTCGATAAAAGAATTTATATTTGAGAATTTGATTCAATGCCATCCTTTTAAAAAGTGATGGCATTGTTTTGTTCAATGATATATAATCTGCGCCCTTTGCTAAGGGCAATGGACAAAAAGCAGGTGCTTTTTGTTGAGTTTTCACCGAAGTTTTGCACATGATTTATCATGTTAAAGACTTCAAAAGAGGAATTTGGAGAAAAAAATGGCTCGTATTGCGGGTGTAAATATACCAGTGCATAAACATGCGTGGATTGGTTTGACCAGCATCTATGGTGTTGGAAGAACTCGTGCGTATGCAATATGCGACAGTGCCGGCGTTGATCCGTCACACAAAGTTGGTCAATTAGATGAGGCTGACTTAGATAAATTGCGTTCAGAAGTGGCAAAATTCACTGTTGAAGGTGACTTACGTAGAGAAGTAGCTATGGACATCAAACGTTTGATGGACTTAGGTTGTTATCGTGGTTTGCGTCACAGAAGAGGCTTGCCTGTTCGTGGTCAAAAAACCAAGAACAACGCAAGAACGCGTAAAGGTCCTAAAAAACCAATTAAACGTTAAAACATATTGATTCATTGCTTCGTCAATGCGTCATAGATAGAGAATGTAAAATGGCAAGACCACAAAAAACAAAAAAGAAAATCAAAAGAACTGTTGTTGACGGAATCGCGCACGTACACGCGTCTTTCAACAATACCATCATCACGATCACTGACAGACAAGGTAATGGTTTGTCGTGGGCAACGGCTGGTGGGTCTGGGTTTAGAGGTTCAAGAAAGAGTACTCCTTTTGCTGCACAGGTTGCAGCTGATCGCGCTGGCCAAGTAGCCAAAGATTATGGGATGAAAAATGTTGAAGTTCGTATTAAAGGTCCAGGTCCAGGAAGAGAATCTTCTGTCAGAGCATTGAATGCCCTCGGATTTAGGGTGACTAATATCATTGATATTACCCCAATTCCTCACAATGGTTGTCGTCCACCTAAAAAACGTAGGGTGTAAGGAGAAGAATAATGGCTAGATATTTAGGTCCAAAATGTAAATTGGCACGTCGTGAAGGCGTCGATTTAATGACAAAAAGCCCAGCTCGCGCTATGGAAACCAAGTGTAAACTTGAAGTTGCTCCAGGTCAGCACGGTGCTGCAGGTAAAAGAAACAAGCCTTCTGATTATGCTTTACAGTTACGCGAAAAACAAAAAGTTCGTCGTACTTATGGTGTATTAGAAAAGCAATTTGTTAACTACTACAAGAAAGCTGCTAAACAAAAAGGCGCCACAGGCGAAAATTTGTTGAAATTGTTGGAATCACGTTTAGATAACGTGGTTTACCGCATGGGCTTTGGCGTAACCAGAAATGAAGCACGCCAATTGGTGAGCCACAAATCAATTTTGGTTAATGGTAAATTATGTAACATCCCTTCTTACCAAGTGAAAGCGGGTGATGAAATTGAAATTCGTGAAAAATCTAAAACACAATTAAGAATCAAACAAGCCTTAGAACTATGGGGCGAAATGAACTTATTTGCGGACTGGGTTTCTGTTGATGCTGCCAAAATGACAGGTCAATTTAAATCAGTTCCAACACGTGAAGATTTGCCAGCTGACATCAACGAAAACTTGATTGTAGAGCTATACTCGAAGTAATCCACTTTTTAAGGAGGTTTATATGTCTGACATATTAGCTAAATTATTGCGTCCCAGAGTTGTTGAAGTAGACGAACGCTCTGAACACAGCGCAAAAATAATCATAGAACCTTTGGAAAGGGGTTTTGGACATACTCTGGGTAATGCTTTTCGTCGCATTTTATTGTCTTCAATTCCAGGTTGTGCTGTAACTGAAGTCAATATTGACGGAGTACAACACGAATTCTCAGCACTGGAAGGTGTTCAAGAAGACGTGGTTGAGATTTTATTGAACCTGAAAACCTTGTCATTCATGATGCCAGATCGTGATGAAGCAGAGTTGATGATCAATGTTTCAAAAGCCGGTGTTGTTACTGCTGCCGATATCCAATTGGCAGACGGTGTTGAAGTTGCCAACCCTGAACAAGTGATTTGTCACTTAGACAAGAATGCAAGCATTACGATGCGCATGAAAGTCGAAAAGGGTGTGGGATATGTACCATCTGTTAACCGTGTTGAGCAAGAAGACGTACGTCCTATTGGTCAATTGTTATTGGATGCCAGTTTTTGTCCTGTAAAACGTGTTGCCTACGATGTTGATAATGCGCGTTTACACCAAAAAACCAACTTAGATAAACTGATCTTAGATATAGATACTGATGGTTCTATTTCAGCTGAAGATGCCGTACGCACAGCGGCCCGCATCTTGGTTGAACAAATGGCTATCTTCATTGACTTCAAGATTGAAACCACTGTTGAAGAAAAAGAAGAGGAAGAAAAATTGAATCCGATTCTTTTGAAACCAATTGATGAGTTGGAATTAACTGTCCGTTCTGCGAACTGCTTAAAAGCAGAGAACATTCAATACATCGGTGATTTGATTCAACGAACTGAAGTTGAATTGTTGAAAACACCTAATTTGGGTAAAAAATCGTTGAACGAAATCAAAAGTGTACTCTCTGAAATGGGCTTGACCTTGGGTGTACGTTTAGAAAATTGGCCGCCAGCTGCTATTCGCACTGCTGAGCGTCTTATCGGATAAAGGACAAGAACATGCGTCACAGAAAATCAGGTAGAAAATTAAATAGAAACTCTTCGCACAGAAAAGCGATGTTTAAAAACATGGCAGCTTCTTTGTTCGAGCATGAGTTAATCAAAACAACCGTACCAAAAGCAAAAGAGCTGCGTAAATCAGCTGAGCGTTTAATCACTTTGTCTAAAGTTGACTCAGTGGCTAACCGTCGTTTGGCTTTTGCACGATTGAGAAATGATGAAATCGTCAATAAATTGTTCACAGAGTTGGGTCCACGTTACCTAGAGCGTCCAGGTGGTTACTTGCGTATCTTGAAGTGTGGTTTCCGTGCTGGTGACAATGCACCAATGGCTTATGTTGAATTGGTAGATCGTCCTATCAAAAAGGCAAAAGCAGATGATGCTGAATAATTAAAGCTTCAAACTTTGATGAAAAAAACCCGGTCTTTTGATCGGGTTTTTTTTTGAATTAAATACATATTATTGCTAAAGAAATAATAAACCAAATATAACAATGTGCTGTTAGCAGTTGATTTATATCAATGCCAATTCACCACATATACCGTATTATAAATACATGATTTATTAACTTAAGGAAATACTATGTTTGGAGAAAGACACGATTTACATCATGATTTTCCAGAGTTTGAGAACGAGATACGTGAATTAAAAATGCGAAATAAACACTTTGCTAGATTTTTTAATGAATACGACGAATTAAGCCATGAAATGACCAGAATTCAACAAGGGATAGAAACTCCATCTGATGATTTTGTAGAGTCACTAAAGAAAAAGCGGTTATTTTTGAAAGATGAGTTGTATTTCATGATTTTAAAATATAAACGGAAAGAGAATAAAAAGGCCATAAAGGCAGAAAAAAAACGACTCAAAGAAAAACATAAAAAATAACCAATCTTTAAGGCTGTTTATAAGCAGCTTTTAGTTGCATCAAAAAGCTTAAATTGACACCTAAAATCATGTTGATACCCATTCTTTTGACTGGGTATTTTTATGGTCGAAGATAAAGTGTTTGAAATTGTGTGGAATTATTTGTTCTAAAGGGTGGTCTGATGCTTTGCATGACAGTGATATTTTGTTAACCTTGCCACTTTACCAAAGGAATTTACCATGACTAAAAACACATTTCGCTTATTGAGCTTTTTACCTGCCCTTTTTTGTGCTGGATTGCTTGGTTATGCGTATTATGTGGAATATCGTGATTTCTTATTGCCGTGTAATTTGTGTATCCTACAACGTGTGGTATTCTTTGCCATAGGGGCATTGTTTTTATTGGCATTACTCAAGCCAGCTTTGCATTGGGGACGAAAGTTGTTTGGTGGCTTGCTGGCATTAACAACGGCGACTGGTATAGCGATCAGTGGAAGACATGTCTGGATGCAAGGTTTACCCCCAGAAGAAGTACCAGATTGTGGCCCAAGCTTGGGTATGATGATGGAAAATGATTCTATTTTCAGTGCATTATCTACTGTACTAACAGGCTCTGGCTCTTGCGCAGAAATCAAGTGGGAATTATTTGGACTTTCTATGCCGACATGGACTTTGTTCTGTTTTATCGGCTTATTTATTTACACCCTTATTTGGACATTTATCAAGGTGGAATCATGAACACAGTTAATCAATCTCAAGAAAAAAACAAAACTACAGATTGGAGCGTTAACAGCTGGCAAAATAAAACTGTACGTCAACAAGCCACCTATCCAGATAAAGTGGCCTTGGCAAATGCAGTTGATACATTAAGCTCTTTACCGCCTTTGGTAACATCTTGGGAAGTTAAAAAGCTGAAATCTCATTTGGCAGAAGTGCAACACGGCAAACGCTTTTTAATTCAAGGCGGTGATTGTGCTGAAACATTTAGTGACTGCACATCTCCTATCATTTCGAATCGATTAAAAGTATTGATTCAAATGAGTTTGGTCTTAATCCACGGCTGTCGTACACCAATTGTACGTGTTGGAAGGTTTGCGGGACAATACGCCAAACCGCGTTCCGCTGACACAGAAACACGCGATGGAGTGACTTTACCATCATTCCGTGGTGACATTGTCAATGAAAACGAATTTACTGAACAGGCACGTCATCCTGAACCTAAGCGCATGTTGGAAGCCTATCACCACTCAGCCATGACGATGAACTTTGTTCGTGCATTGGTTGACGGTGGGTTTGCAGACATCAGACACCCAGAATACTGGGATTTGGCTTGGGTAAAACATTCCCCGAATGCGAATAAATTTCACGAATTGGTCGAGAAAATTTCTGATTCAATTAACTTTGCTGAAATACTGGCGGGTAGAGAAGTCAATAACTTATCTAATGTAGAATTCTTCAGTTCGCATGAAGCACTGCATTTACACTATGAGCAAGCCTTAACGCGCCAAGTACCGCGCCAAGATGGTCATTTTAACCTCAGCACCCATTTGCCTTGGATTGGCCTGAGAACCAATCAGATGGATTCTGCGCATGTGGAGTTGCTGCGTGGCATTGAAAATCCTGTCGGCGTTAAAATTGGTAAAGAAACGGAGTCAGATCATTTGGTTGATTTGGTGCGCACATTGAACCCCAATGATGAAGACGGTAAAATCATTTTGATTCACCGTTTTGGTGCTGAAAACATCGAAACGCACTTACCTCGTTTGATAGATGTGGCACAAAAAGCCAAGTTGAAAGTGGTTTGGGTTTCTGATCCCATGCATGGCAACACAGAATCAACTTCTAATGGTTATAAAACACGCCGCTACGAAAATATCCGCAAAGAAGTGGAAATGTCATTCAAAACACACAAGGCCAATGGTTCACACTTAGGTGGTGTTCACCTGGAGTTAACTGGTGAAAATGTCACTGAATGTTTGGGTGGTGCACGTGCTCTACAAGAGGCGGATTTGAGCAAAGCCTACACCACGCAAGTCGATCCGCGTTTGAACTATGAGCAAGCTTTAGAGTTGGCCTTCGCCATCAAAGATTTTCACAGGGCTTAACTCTGAATAAAATCTATCAAAGGCGGCCAAGTGCCGCCTTTTTTTATTTCAAATATTAAATTATTTGAGCCGTACGTTTTCATATAATATTTTGTTATTTGTATTGATATTGATTTTTAAGTTTGTAGTTGTATAATTTATTTGCACACACAAGCTCAAACATAATAGGAATTTTCTATTTCTATTTCTATTTCTATTTCTATTTCTATGTGTATGTGATTCTTATTCTTGACATAAATAATTCAAGAGTGATTTTTAACTATTATTTAAAAATATTTATTATGAAATATATAAACAAAATATCAATATTACTTCTTTTTTTAATTTCTTATCAAAACGCCAATGCCTCAACAAATTATGATGTGACTTATTGCTATACCTGTACATTGTCAGACATGAAAGCGAAAGCAAAATATAAATTAGCTAACTATAATAGTAAAACTGTATTTGTGATTAATGCTCATACTGATGAAGTCAACACTTTTGAAGTTACTAAAGAAGTAGAACCTGGTTTTTACCATATTTTTGTTAGAAAAATAACTGGGCCTTCTAACGAAAAAATGATTGTTGAAAATACCATTCAGAATTTTAAATTATTGAAAAATATCAATGCTGACCCAATCACTTTTCAACAGCTTCATTACAGAAACACCAGAAATTTTCCGGTAACTGCACATATGATGGTATCCAGTCCAAACGCAGTGGGCCAATTAGTTTTTTCTGTTTCTAGTTTATTAAGTGAGAGGGCCAGTGAATCATTGTTAAATTCTATAGACAGGCAAGTAAGTGGTATTGCAAATAAAGTTATAGGGGATAAGGAGCTTAGAGGTGAGGTATATCATATTAAATTTAATGACGGCAGTACTGTTGAAGTTATAGTTACAGGGGTCGATATAGATGGAAACAATAAGAACCCTATAGTAAGGGTAAGCAAAGTAGAGGGCTCAATGAAAGACAGTGAGGGTAATATACTTCCAGATGATGCTAATGGCCTTATTGGGCAGCAATTTGACTTAGGCGGTGGCGGCGGTGATGCTAATATCGCGGCTTGGATGAGTATGTTAAATAGATTGAGATCAGTTGGCCATGTGAGTGGGAACAGATGTTATTGGGAGAATGAAAATCAAGTGATTTGTCCATTTGAAGATCAAAATTAATATATTGTAGTCAAGATTAAAAAGGCGGCCAAGTGCCGCCTTTTGTGCTATGTTGTATGTATCAATTTTCGAAACCATCCTCAAAAATCAAATCATCATCCACATCAATTAAAAAATAATTCATGGTGGCGGCCATTAGATCGTTGCGTTTTTGTTGAGACGTGATGGTTTCAAAGGGGAAGCCGAGGTGTATGACTTTATATACACCTGTATCGACATAGGTGCAGGCGAATTGCGCGCCACTGTATTGTAGACAATGGTCAGCTTGACTCAGTGCTTGTAGTTCGTCGGGGTACTCCACTTGGTAGCTGTGGTAGCTACCGTCATCGAATTGTATGTTGTTGATGCCAGCGTAAGGAGAGCCTGACAGGCCAGTGGCTTCATAAGTGCCGGCATCGTCTGACCAATAGGCTGTCATTAGGGTGTTGTTGTAGAATTCTTGATCCGATGCCGAACCCAAGTTGTCTAAATCCCAAGCAATTTCTGCACCACTGATGAAGAGCTGTCCGCCTTGATTAAGGTAAGTCGCGATTAACGATTGTTCAGTACTGGATAGCGTCACTCCCAAACTGGACTCTTCACCCAAAGCCCACAAAACGGCAACATAGTCACCAAGGTCGATTGAGCCTGCCTCTATGCTTTCATTGCTGGCTGAATCAAAAGCCACCTGTGAATCTGACAAAGCATCACCATGTTCAACCACATAATCAAAGCGGTTCATTTGGCGCAGATACATGCGATCAACAAAGCCACCAATATCCGGCATATTCTCATAGATTAATTGGCCAGAATTCAATCTGTCGAAACCATTGACCACCAGCACTTTATTTTGACCATGCGGCAAACGAGCTCCCAACACTTCTGAATCCAAAGACAAGCCGCCTTGGTTTTTCCCTTTCACTTTGAAATACAGGGTTTGTCCAGCTTGCAAGCCATTGAAACTGTGTGACAAACCATTGACCTCAATGCCGTTGTCAAAGTTACGTCCATCACTGGAGCGGTAAATGACATAACTGGAAGCTGCATCGCCCAGCACACCACTGACATCAGTCGGTGCGGCTTGCCATGAAATAGTCAAAGTCTGACTGTCTTGAGACAGCACTTGTAGTTGTTCGGGGGGTTCAGGTAATAAGTGGGCTGTGACACCATCTCGTGCGGCAAAGTATTTCACGATGCCTTGATAAACCGCACGAGCGGCTATTTTTCTGAATTGTGGGTGGCGCAAGGCATTGGCATCATCTTCGTTGTCATGAAAAGCCAACTCGATCAAAACCGAAGGCATCTCGTTATTGTGGTTCGGGTTGATTTCACCGAAATACGCTGAGCGTAATCCTCGATCTTGCCAGTTGGCGTCCCAAGAGCCCCTGATGTCATTGATGATTTCATTGTGAATTGCCGTTTGTAAGCCAGCCGAGCCTGCGATGGCTTGTGTTGTGTCGTAGGTGCCATTGGGCGGGTTTGATGAATATATGTAAGTATTCGTGCCACGTGCCGTGCCATTGAAGGCATTGGAGTGCCAAGAAACATACAGTGCATCCTCTCCTGTGTAGTATTCCCAGTCGGCAAACCGAGAACGTGAGGATACATCACCGCTGCCATAAACACTGCTGTTGGCGCCTTGGTATTGTACCCAAGTGCGCGCGCCTTCTTCCCAGCGCGGATGTCCACTGATGATTGAATGATAGTTGCCGCGCACATCACCCATGCCACCGCCCAAACGAACTGCATCGGCAGAAACCGTGGTGCCAGCTTGATCGGATTGGTTGCTTAAACGAACATGGTTGTCACCACCTTGGGTAAAGTAAAACTCACCCAAATGGTTCCATAAATACCTGTGCTTTTGTTGGTTGACAGTAAATTGGGTGTCAATGCCGCCATGTCGAACGGTGTATTCGGCATCAGTGGGTCGGTTACCATTACCTGAATACGAGACATAAACATGGTAATAACCGTCGCTGGGTACGTTCAAAGTCCATTGTGCGTAGGCCGTTTCCGTAGAACTGGTGGTGATGATGCGGTCGGTACCGCCATTGTCCCTGAATGGGTCATTGGTGGCTGAGTAGGGTGCTTGTCCATTGGCAAAGCCATTGGCGCCAGAAGCATTGAATAAATCATCATCCCCAACTTCACTGTAGGCCAAATCCGCTTCATCGACAATCAACATGTCAGAATTCATGTCCCGTTCGCGCAAGGTGAAGGTGGTGGCCCCAGCCAAATCTAAATATTCAAGCAGGTATTGGTTCATGCCTTCAGAATTGACAAAATCCTCAACGATGTCATGTGTGATACCGCGTTGTGTTGACCATTCCCTGAAGTCGTCATAATCAATCCAGCCATGTGCTTGTGAAATAAACAGCACTTTGTTGTTTAATGCCCCAGAATATGGACTGCGTTTTTGAGTGGCTCTGGTTGTTGAGGTGGTTTTTTCGGGATTCAAATCATCAGGCTTTTGAGGCACTGGTTGAATGTTTAAGAAGTTAGACAAAGCCACTTGTTTGCCTTGATACTCGGCACTGATGTGGATGTTTTGGGCATTCGATGACCAGTGTGACAAGTTGAGGTCAATGCTGCGGCTGATGCGTTCCAGTTGTGGTTCAGTCAACTTATGGCGTAAGAAACCTTCATCAAGCCTTAAGCTGACAACAAAATCCTTGTCTGTTATATCAACTGAAATCACTTCGCTGCCCCGAGGCAACAAAGCATCAAAGCCAGATGCAGCACTGGGTATCAGGACATCCTGCACCTGTGCTTCAACGCTCAGAGCGGTTTTTTCGGTGGATTCAACCCATTGACCATTTTGTTGATAGATCAGCGCCACAGATTGGCAGCTCAATAATGCGCACAGCCAGAAAAGCAAAGATTTCATGATTCAATTCGATATAGAACCAGTTTATTATCGCTTATCAACCCAGCGTATTCAAATTGGGCAAAATTGCCTAAAAAAATACAAAGCGTCGCCTGGTTGCGCTTGTGCCAACAGTGAAATTTGATCAGGTAAAACCACCAATATTCTGGGGTAACCACCGGTGACCTGTCCGTCATTGAGGGTCATGATGCTGTCACCGTCAGGTGTGACTTGTAAGCTGCCAGGAACAATGCCTGAACTGCTGATGGTTTTTATTGCTTTCAACTGGTATTCATTGTGCAAGCGCATGCCCATGCGATCGCAGTCTTGGGTGACTTCAAAGGCTTGTTGCCAAAGTGATTGTTGACTGTATGAATCGAACAAATCATATTCCGGGCCAGGTTGGGCGCGAATGACATGGATGGCCTGAGCACTGGTGACTTTTGAGTGTACTTTGGGTCGTTTCCAATCGGCAACAGAGCGGCTTGGTGAATGGTAAGGGTTATTTAATACAATGACATCATTGGCTTGTAACGAACGACCTTGATAACCACCCAGTTTAGCAGACACCAAAGTACTGGTACTGCCTAATGTCATTGGCAGATCAAAACCGCCAGCGACGGCCAAATAAGCCCGCACACCCGAGTGTCGTTTGTGCATCGAAAATACATCGCCAGCCTTGAGGTTAAGGGTTTGTTGGTGGTCAACGTGTCGGTCGTTAATTTGGCAGCAAAAAACAGCGCCTGTGATGGCGATGCTACAATCACAAGCTGTTTCAAAAGAAATGCCCGTCATGGTGATTTCAATCACCGCATCATTGAGGTCATTGGCCAACAGTTTATTGGCATAGTGAGCCGCCGGCAAATCCAAGGCACCAGAAACTGGGATGCCGATGTGGGCCAGATTAAATCGGCCTGCATCTTGAAAGGTAGAGGATAGCCCGGGTTTGATGATGCGCCATTGATTCATTGTTGTGTCAGCCACTGGTCTAGGGAAATCGGAACGAATCTGACGGTGTCCAGTGGTTTGAATGGACAAAATTCAGCTCGCTGCCAATCTATACACTTGAAATGGGTGTGGCCGATGACATGCCAGCCACCAGGACTCTGGACTGGGTAAATGGCACTGTATTGGCCACCTATGGCAACACTGCCTGCAGGCACATTGAGGGTGGGCTTTGATTTCCTTGGTAATTGTAAAGCTTCGCTTAAGCCACTCAAATAAGCAAAGCCAGGTAAAAAACCCAACATATCAACACGGTAATGGACGCTGCAATGGGCTTCTATCAACTGTGATGTGTTGCACTGTAAGATTTCACATACACTGTTTGAATCACTTGCCATGGTGTTGTTCGGGCCTGTTTCGTAATGGTTTGTTTCGTAACACACTTCGACTACATGGGTCTGGCTATCTAATGGATGCCCTTGGCAAGCATCAAGTGATTGGCAAAAGTAATCTTGCCAATGATCGTCTGGAATCACAACTACACTGAACACCAATGTGACTGAAAAGCTGGCCGGAATGATGTTGATTAAATGTCTCGGAGGGTGAGCAATCAGGTATTGTGTTAACTGATGAATCAAAATCAAAGGGTCAGCCTTGTCATCGATATTTTTATTAAAATCGAGGATTAAAGATTGACTGCCGTTAGCACGCAATCGAAACAGCCTGTCATGATCGAAAGCAATCGAATAAGGTGGTGACTGATGTGGTAGATCAGGCATGGATTTGTATGTTATTTTGGATAAACAGTTGGTTCAATAATTGAGCCGCTTCTGCTGCATTGGGTGTGTCGCCATGTAGGCACAGGCTCTGGCATGTGATGTTCAATGGTTGGCCTTCGTCACTGGGTATGGCTCGGCCTTGTGCCAATGCCAATGCTTGTTCGGCTTGTGCTTCAAAATCATCAATCACCGCGCCCTGTATTGTTCTTGGTTGTAAGCGAAGATCGGAAGTATAGCGCCGATCAATAAAAGCTTCAGCGATGAAATGGGTATGTGTTTTAGCGGCGGCGGATTGCATGACTGAATGGGCCAGACCCATCAGTGCCAAGTGTGGATTGATGTCGTGTATCACCTCTATCAATAACATGCTCAAAGACAAGTCATCAGCGGCAAGGTTATACAAGGCACCATGCGGTTTAACATAAGACATCGCCACATTATGGGCATCACAAACGGCCTTCAGCGCAGTCAATTGATGCGCCAGACTGTGTTTTAATGCTGTGTCGCTGAGGTCTATTTTATGGCGGCCAAAGTTTTCACGGTCAGGAAAACTCGGGTGAGCACCAATGCGCAATTGATTGTGTTTGGCCCATTGTACTGATTGTGCCATCACTTCCTCATTGCCAGCATGACCACCACAAGCGATGTTACACGAGCTGATGTACGGCATGATGGTTGCATCAGCGTGGCCATCACTCAAGCTTTCATATTCGCCCAAGTCACAATTGAGGTCTATGTGTAGGATGCCCATGTTATGAAAAGGCAGCCATCAATGATTTGGTGCTCAAAATCAAAGTAACCAAAACCACCACAGCACCAGCTGCATTGTGCCAGTGAGAGTTTTTGAACCGACCCAGTATTTGACTGTTATTCATCAGTGACAACAAAAACACCGCCATCAAGGGTAGTAAAATGCCATTGGCAATTTGTGCAAACCAAATGATAGTGATGGGTTTGTATCCCGATAAAGACAAGCCCAAACCGGAAAACAAGACAACAAATGCGACCGACTCACAAAACATCTTGGGTGCATTGGGCCACATACCGACAATGGCATAACGTGCAGCCAAAGGTGCAGTGATCGCCGATGAAACACCGGCAGCAAATAAACCCAAAGCCATCAGGTACTTGGCTTGTTCACCAAACAAAGGTGTCAATTGCACCGCCATGTCAGCGGCATTTTGAATTTGAATTTGTTGTTGAAAAAACGCTGCTGCTGCGGTGCCAATGATGGCCATGGAGATCAAACCACCAACACCAATAGAAATAACGATGTCTTTGCGTGCTTGTGACAAAGCCACTTCTGGTGAATCACTGTCCTTCCATTGGTCTTTGGCAGCTGTGGCATGTAAAAACAGATTATAGGGCACAACGGTTGTACCAATCAAAGCCACCACAGTCAATAAAGCGCCTTCTGGCATTGAGGGTTCAAAACCTTTGAAAAAGGCACTCATGTCAACATCAACCATGACAAAGGTGCCGACAAAAGCCACACTCATCAGAATCACCAAAGCCGTCATCACATAAGTAATGGTTTTGTTTTGCCCCAAAGCAATCACCGGTGCCGCAATCGCACCAATCACCATAGGCCAAGGAATGTCTAAATCAGGCCACAAAGTAGAAATGCCCAAAACAGCGCCAGCAATGTTGCCACCTTCATAGGCTGAGTTGCCGATAAAAATGGCCAAAGCAATCAAAGCAAATGCTGCATATCGTGCTGTTGGGTTTTTTAATTGGTCAGCAATGTTCTCGCTCAACCCTTTCTTGGTCACCACGCCCAACCGCGCCGCCATTTCTTGTAAAGCCATGCAGGCCAAAACAGAAAACAACAAAGCCCAAAGCAAGGTGAAACCAAATTTGGCACCAGCCAAAGTACAGGCAGTAACCGTTCCGGGTCCGATAAAAGCAGCCGCTACCCAAGTGGCAGGGCCCAAACTGCTTGCTTTGGTCGAAGGCGTGTTGTGACTGGGTTCATTGGGGTTGACTATGGTTTGTGGCATCAATTTAACTCATGGTGAATGCTTTTATTTTAGCTTTGATTTGTTTGCTTTGGTGCTACAATTTATTGTTTAATCTTTTTATGGCAGCATTTAATCATGAGCGAACTGTATCAAGTCAATGAAATCACACAATCAGGTCATTTACAAGTTTCTGAACTGCATTCAATCTACTGGGAAGAATCAGGTAATCCAAAAGGCAAGCCAGTAGTCTTTGTACACGGAGGGCCTGGTGGTGGCGTGTCGCCAGAAACCCGTGGTTTCTTTAACCCTGAAAAATACCGCATCATCCAGTTTGACCAACGCGGTTGCGGTCAAAGCACGCCACATGCCTGTTTAGAAGACAACACCACTTGGGACTTGATTGCTGACATGGAACTGATTCGCGAGATGTTGAACATTGAACAGTGGCAAGTATTCGGTGGTTCTTGGGGCAGCACCTTGGCTTTGGCCTATGCGCAAAAGCACCCAGAACGGGTAACAGAGTTGGTACTGCGTGGCATCTTTTTATTACGCGAAAAGGAACTGCAATGGTTTTACCAAGAAGGTGCCAGCCGGCTTTTCCCTGATGCTTGGGCCACTTACCGTGATTTTATTCCAGAAGATGAACGACATGACATGATGGCAGCTTACCAAAAGCGCCTGTTGTCAGATGATGAAACTGAGCGATTGGAAGCGGCCAAACGTTGGTCAGTTTGGGAAGGCTCAACCTGCCACATGTTCCCTGACCTGAAGCACATCGAAGACACAGCCGAACCCGAGTTTGCATTGGCCTTTGCGCGGATTGAGAACCATTACTTTATGAACAAAGGTTTTTTTGAAACAGAGAATCAATTGATAGAAAACGTCGATCAAATCCGACACATCCCAACTGTTATTATTCAAGGCCGTTACGATGTGGTTTGTCCCTTGGACACCGCTTGGGAATTACACCAAGCATTCCCGGAAGCAGATTTTCAAATTATTGCTGATGCCGGTCATTCAGCTTTTGAACCCAGCATCACATCGGCGTTGCTCAAAGCCACGGATGCTTGGGCAGATTCATGACTTCTGTCAGGTAGCCATTGGCATGGTTTGTGTTAGTATTCTATGAATGATTTCGTACAAGAGGCAATACAATGAAAAAAATAATATACACCATGGCTTTACTGGCATTTTCCCCATTGTCTGTGGCAGCTGAAAAAAATGCGGATACCAAAGTGAATGCTGCAGCTCAATCTGATGTCACAGTGGCTATGAACGCTGAGGGAAGAACCGATGCCGACAAAGCGCGTGATGCCCGCAGTCGGCCCGATGTGACATTACAAATGTTGGGTGTTAAAGCGGGTGACCATGTGTTTGATGTGTTTGCAGGTGGTGGTTACTACTCAGAATTGTTGGCCCGAATTGTCGGTGCTGAAGGTAAAGTCTATCTACACAACAACGGTGCATACCGTGCCTTTGTTGGTGAAGCTTTGAAAAAACGCATGGACAATAATAAGTTCACACAAATGATTCAACATGACAGAGAAGTTGATGACTTGGGCATGAAAGCAGGTAGCTTGGATGCTGCCATGATCATCATGTCATTCCATGATTTGTTCTTTGACGACTCAGAAAATGGTTGGCCACAAATTGATCGCGATGCCTTTATGGGACAAATCCACAAAGGCTTGAAAACAGGTGGCCGTTTTATGATCGTAGATCACAACGCCAAAGCAGGCACAAAAGACACAGTCGCGAAATCTTTACACCGCATTGAAAAGGCTTACGCCATTGAAGTGATTGAATCCTATGGCTTTGAATTGAAAGGAGAATCGAATGTCTTGGGCAATGCCGATGACGACCACAGCAAAAGTGTTTTCGACAAAGACATGCGCGGCAAAACCGACCGCTTTGTTTTGGTGTTCACAAAAGCAGAGAAATAATGTATTTATAGATTGAGTCTGTAGACAACAGAAGCTGTCTGAGACAAGGGTTTTACAGGCTCAAGCTAGGTGCAAGAAATCATTGAGTATATATTGAAATTGTTATATTTGTACAATCTATTGTGATAAGGTTAATATCAATCACGGTATTATATTATCTCAATTCAAGCTCAAACATGTATACAGGAATTCGTCTCATGCTTTGAGTTATGCTCAAAGGGGGAAACGATGAAAAGTATAAATATTTTATTAATGAGCTTAATTCTGAGTTCATGCGCCAGTTTAAATAGCCAGCCTAAATTACAGAGTAAAGTGATTTCTGAAGGATCATTAACAGCAGTAGAAACCAGCCCAGACAACGATGTTGTCTACCTACATACCGGAAAAAATGCAGAAATTATTTGCTCTTCAAGAGGGCAAGATTTTGCAGTTGTTCAATCAGGAGGGGATTCTTTGAGTGCCAAAGAGGGCACCACAAGCTTGGGAGTTGGTGCCAATACATCTTCAGGCGTGGCAGAATTGGGCGGAATAAATCCTGGCGTTTTGTTATCCAGAGAAGTCATGTTCAGGACATGTGAGTTTATGGGTAATTTAAAGTCGATTAACGGCCTAACCCCTGATGTGGCCAAAGAACTGTTTCAAACGTCATTGAATGCTGTGTTGAAAATTTCATCGGATTACAGCAGCAGTCCAGGAACAGGACAAGCCACAGATTCTGTTTCATCCACTGCGCCAAGTGAAAATTAAAAAGTGCAAGAAATAGACAAACTGGCATGGATTTACATCAAGAACAATCAATTCCTCAGCGCCCGCTCTAAGGGCAAAGACACCTACTATATTCCGGGTGGTAAACGCGAAGCGGATGAAAGTGATCACCAAGCATTGACCCGTGAGATCAAAGAGGAGTTGACGGTAGATTTAACACCTGAAAGCATCAAGTACCTCGGTACTTTTGTTGCTCAAGCCCACGGCATGCCCGAAGGTTTGCAAGTGAAAATGACTTGTTATGAAGCCGATTACTCAGGCGAAGTGAAAGCCGATTCTGAAATTGAAGAAGTGGTTTGGTTCAATCATAAAGACAAACACAAGAGCTCACTCGTAGATCAAATTATCATTGATTGAATACAGCCTGTTCTAGTAGCTTGTGTGCCTGTGCCAGCTGGCGGTCCCAGTGATTTAAGTTAATTTAATTTAAGTTAATTTAGGTTGTTGTAAATTTCACTGACTACGCCAGCTTAGTTTAAGTCCCAGTCAAGTCAACAATAAACCGTCATTCCAGCCGAGCCTGAGGCGAGTGCCGGAATCTCATCTTTAGGTTTGAAATCAACAAGCTTACCTGATAAACCGAATCCAGCGCCATAAATTCAGCATGTCGGCCATGGCGCCAGCGACATAAGTCATGGCACAAGCGCGGAGGATTTGTCGGACTTTGGGTAATTGTTCTTCAGTGATGTAGCCTTCTTCGAGTATCGGCATGGCTTTGTTGAAACTGGCATCAAATTCCTCTGGCAGCACGGCCACATACATCAAAACAGAAACCACCATGGTAATGACACCAATCACAATGGTTAACAAGGTCAAGTGGGGAAGCCTGAAAACCAAGCCAAGGATAGGTGAGGCCATCAAAAACATCATGCCATAATGTTTTATTGCATGTGCTTTGGACAAATATTTTTCACGCAGTCGGCTGACTGGTTCTTGTTTATAAAATTGAATCGCATGGCCGACTTCATGCGCAGCCACTGCCACGGCAGTCAAAGATTGTCCATCGTGTACTTCTGGACTGAGGCAAACGACTTTGTTTTTTGGATCATAATAATCTTCATCAACTTTACCTTTAATAACTTCAACGCCATCAAGTTCAAAACGTTCGATTAAATGCAAGGCCAATTCGCTGCCAGTACCATCCAGCGATTCGATGTGTTTTTGGTGTTTGCGCAGCACATGTTTGACCCAAAGGTTGGGGCCAAAAACAATCAGCAAGATTAAAACAATCAAGAACGGCATAGGGGTGATGTTACAAAGACACACCCAAGTGGTCAAGCAGTATTGAATTCATTATGGAACAAGGCATTTTGAGTGTTTTAAATGTTCAATGAAGGTGAATATACAAGCAGCAGCCCAGCAAAGACAGACGCCGTCACGGCTTCAAACTTACTGTTATCAAAAGGGAGGCCAATTTCCGCCGGCTTTCTGGCCACCCGCATCACCAGCCAGATCACCACATTGTTCATCACATCAGTCAAAGAATGCACCGCATCACTCAAAAAAACATCTCACTATATTGCATTTTAAAAACTATTAATTATGATGTACTTTTAAAAAAATCAACCTCACATGCTTAAGCCAATAGTTTCAATTATCTTTTTATTTATCTCATTCTCATTATCAGCTTCATTTACCATCAAAGATACACTGGATAATCCTCCATTAAATTATAAATCGCCGCCTTCTTTGTTGCCTGAAACTGTCACAGATAAAGACTTGCCTGTAGTATCAAATGGAGTGACGTCTGAATTGAGTAAAGAGGTTCTCCATGAATTTTTACCAACTCCAGAAGGCATTGGTCGTGGAGAAAATATTGGCCTGAGGGCAGATGTTGATAATGACACCATGATTTTAGGTGTAAAAAACTATGCTGTCATTTATGAAATGGAACAAGGTGACTGGGTGGAAAAACACATCCTACGCCCTCCTTATGAATATGAAGAGTTGTTTGGGAAATTTGTTGCCATTCAAGGAGATATTGCTGTGGTTGGGGCGCCGGATGGTCATGGAAATGATTATCAGTCAGGTGTGGTTTATGTCTTCAGAAAAAATAATGATGAATGGAGCCTACAGCAAGTGATAACCGCCAATCAGGGTCAATCAATTGAAGATTTTGGTTCCAGCTTGGCAGTGAATAATGGTCAAATTTTTGTTGGAGACTATAAAAGTGATATAGAGGCTAATAATTCTGGCGCGGTCTTTGTATTTGAAGAGGTGGAAGGCAATTGGCAGCAAACACAAAAACTGGATTTTGATATTGGTGGTCAACTGATTAACGTTTATTTTGGTAAGTCCTTAGATGTCAATGATGATTATGTTGTCGTAGGGGCTACCAGGTACAATAATTCCACCGGCAGTGTATTTGTTTTCAAAAAAGAAAATGGTTTATGGGTTCAAAGCCAGTCTATTTTGGCCAGTGATGCTGCAATGTCAGGAACATTTGGTAGAGAGGTTGTCATACAAGGAGATGATTTGATTGTTTCTGCGTTAATGCACAATGAGGACTCTAATGGGAAATTGTATTTTTTTGAAATAGAAAATGACCTTTGGACAGAACAATCCACTTATGAATCTTCAAGTCAGCAGTGGGAAGAATTGTTAGGTACCACAATGAGTCTTCAGGATGGTGTATTGGTTGCTGGTGCTTATGGCAATGATGATGGTGGAGATGAAAAAGGTGCTGCATATGTTTTCGAAAAAGACCTTTCAGGTTGGCAATTCAAACAGAAAATATACATGCCTGGATTTGAGTACCCGTATTTTGGTTACACGGTTCTGGCTCATGAAAATGAAATTTTAGTGGCGAACGGATACACGCGAGTTTATACATTTAAACAACAGAATAACGTTTGGGTAGATGACAAAAGGATTGATTTGAATCCGGGCTCATATGAACAGTTTTTTGGTAGAGAGCTTGATATAGATAACAATGTGGCGGCTTTTGCGGCGACGGATTTCAGTGAAGTTGATGGTGAAGATGTTTACCAACCCAACTTATATGTTTTTGAGAAAGATCAGAATGATAATTGGTCACTGTCATTTAAGCAAACATATGATGAACCCGGGTTTTTCTTTGGAAGGGTTTTAGATGTTCAGGACAATGTTGTGGTTTATTTTAATGATTCACAATTAGTCAAATGGGAAAAAGGGAATAATGGCTGGGTCAGTTCACAGGGCATAGACTTGCCTTTCTTGGAACATGAACAAGGTCAAACCAACACAACCGTTTTGACTGTGATAAAAAAAGTTCTTCACACTGAACATGGCATCATCACATTGTCTCGGGATGAGATTAACAAGCGAGTTTTAATACATCAAATAGTTTTTGATGACAACCAGACTGTTATCAGTGAAATATTAAACTTTGAAACAGGCTTAAATTCTTATTCGAAAAGCATGGCTTATATTGATGGTTTGCTTTATTTGCAAAATGTAACTTCAGGGAACAACCCCCAAAGTTATGTGAGTGTTATGGCTTATGATGGCAATGGGTGGGTAGAGCAATCTGCGATTCACAGTCCGCTGGCGAATGATGGCCAGAATTTTGGCTCGGCTTTTTCTGCAAGTAAAAACCTTTTGGCTATTGGTGCTGCAAACAACCAGAGAAATCAACAAGGACATACGCTTTCCAATGGGGAAGTTCACATGTATAAACGTGATGACAATAACGACTGGGTATTTGAAGAAACCATAACAACAACATTCCCTAATGGTCTTGAATATTTTGGCTATGATTTGTATTTGAATGATGAAACTTTGGTTGTCAGTGCCAGGAGTCAATCTGGAAATTTCAATAAATTGATGGAATTTGAATACATTAACGGGTGGCAGTTCAGTGGATATTTAGAATCAGAATATGGCCAAGACGATGAATTTGGCAGGGCTTTTCAAGGCATTGATAATCAATTATTGATTGGCATACCAGAAGCCGGTTTTCATGGCCTCAACTCGGGTAGGGCAACGTTATATCAGCTGAATGAAACATACACTGTATCTGGCAGTATCTCCAATTTATTGCCCCAAAATTCTTTGAAACTGAAGCTTAATGACAGGGAAGTGATTTCGGTGAATGGTGGTTTTACTTTTGATATGCAGTTACCTGAAAATCACAACTACAATGTAGAAATCATTGGCAATGGGTATCCCTTCAATCAATCGTGCCAAGTAAACCTAGGTTCAGGGGTCGTGCAGCAAGAAAACATCAGTGACATAGAAATTGTCTGTGATGATTTTGTCGATTTAATTTTTCAGGACGCTTTTGAAAATCCCTGATTGTTATTCAAACGGTTCTACATGAATCGAAATGTCTACCACATTAAAGGCTTTCATGATGCTGTTTTCTACCTCGTCAGCAATGTCATGAGAGTCTTTGGTCGAAATTTCTGCATCGACCGCTATCACCAAATCCACGGCTTTAACCGAGCCAATCCAACGTGAACGCACTTGTCTGACTTCTTCAACACCTTCAATTTTTGCGGCGGCTTGAGTCAATAAATCAGGGTCAATGGCGAAGCCGTCAACCAAAATCGGCACGGCTTTTTGAAACAAACCAAAAGCAATGTACAAAACCAATGCCGCCACACCGAACGCGCAAAGCTTGTCCAGCCACAAATAACCCATCGCCGACAGCTGCCAACTGACAATCACCAAAACGGTGGTCAAGGCATCTGACAAGGTGTGTTGCGCATCGGCCAATAAAATATCTGAATCAAGCCTCTTAGCCCATTGACGTTCCCAAAAAGAAATACCTAAGTTCAGCACCAGAACCAAGACCATCAATGCCAAGCCCCAAGGCTCGCTGACCACGGCTTTTGTTTCTGAGCGAAAAGCCATCAGCATCAGCTCTACAGCCAAAACCACCAGCAAAGATGCCAAAGCAAACACTGCCATGGTTTCAAACTTTCTGTGGCCATAAGGGTGGTCAATATCTGCCGGCTTTCTGGCCACCCGCATCACCAGCCAAATCACCACATTGTTCATCACATCGGTCAAAGAATGCACTGCATCACCCAATATGGCCAAAGACCCGGTGGCAAAACCCACCACGGCTTTGAGCAGCAAAACCACCACATTATAAAAGCCTTCAATCAGAATGATCTGTTGAACCTTGTGGTCTTTTTCCTGCGCAGTGAATTCATCTTTTTTCATGACGGTATTCTAATACAAGTTGGATTGTCAGGGTAGTGAGACCAACTTCATAATTTAGAATTAATGATATACTCACTATAGTATGTTTACTATAAAACTAAGGAGAATTATCAAATGAATCGAAACATCATTCGCCATGGTTTCATTATCATGCTGTTATCGATGGTAACGGGGATGCTAATCCCTTCATTAGAAATCCCAAGGTTAGGGCTTTCTGCACATACTGTAGGGATTTTAAGCGGCATTCTGTTACTTGTTTTGGGTGCAATTTGGCACCAATTTGACCTGTCTCAAAAGAAAGTAAAAACAATGTATTGGTGTTGGCTTTTTTCAAGCTATTTTAATTGGTTGGCATGTCTTTTGGGCGCGATCATGGGGGCAGGAAAAGCCACGCCAATTGCAGCTGCAGGTTATGTAGGAGAGAACATAACAGAATTGGTGGTGCTGTTGATGTTTTTATCAGTCGCACTGACATCATTAATCGCAGTAATTTTAGCCATTTTGGGCTTAAAATCAGGTGCGATGGGTGATGGTTAGCCAAATATAATCGATTCTGGGGTAGCATAAAATTTGGTTCGAGATATACATTGCTGCAAAACTAAAGAAGAGGGCCTCGTTGTAACAATTCTGTTTAATTTAATTTCTGGTTTTACATTTAACTCACTGATAGACTGACTCCATGCAGAATTTAATCATTATTGTCTCGGGTTTGTTGCTTTGCACGGCCTTGATAGATCGTTTTTCGGGTTTGCCGCGCAACATCACTTTGTTGTTCATTGCACAGCCTTTGGTGATGGCTGCTGCGCCTTTGTTGGTGTTTATTGGTGGCATCATATCTTCACAAATGGCACCTGATCCGAGTTTGGTGACCTTGCCTTTGGGCTTGATGGTGGCGGGCGTGGCGTCAGCGACCATTCCCGCGGCATTGTTGGCCAAGCGTTGGGGCAGAAGGAAAGCGGTGATGTTTGGTTTTTCTGGCAGTGTTTTGGGGCATTTATTGGCGGCTTTTGCTGTAATGTTGGGGCATTTCTGGTTGTTTTGTTTGGCTGGGTTTTTGTTAGGTAATGCCGGGGCTTTTGGGCAACAATTGCGCTTTGCTGCTATGGAAAGTTTAGACTCGCCGAAATTAATCCCCCGCGCCATTTCTGTTTTGATGTTCACGGGCATCTTTGCGGCTTTGATTGGCCCTGAAGTGGGTTTATTATCAAGTGGCTGGATTGATTCTCATGACGGTGGTGCCAGCTATGCCGGTGCTTTTGTGGCATTGGCGGGATTATCATTCGTCGCTATTTTGATTGTCAGTTTTTTTAAGGACCCACTGATGTCAACAGATCCAATAGAGCAAAAGGTCAGGCCACTATCAACCATCATCATGCAGCCGGTTTTTATCATTGCCATGATGGCAGCAGCTTTGGGTTTTGGTCTGATGAGTTTCATCATGACGGCCACACCTTTGAGTATGCACAGCCTGCATGGTCACAGTTTAGAGCACACCAAGTGGGTGATACAGTCACATGTGTCTGCGATGTACTTGCCTTCTTTGTTGACCATATGGCTGGGTCAAAAAATTCCGATAAAATACTTCTTGATGGTCGGGACATTGATGTTTGTCGCAGTGCTTGTCATAGCGGGTCAAGGCCATGAATTGGTGCATTATTGGTGGGCTTTGATTGTTTTGGGTGTGGGTTGGAATTTCCTCTTTTTCTCAGGTACGACCTTGCTTCCCAGAAGTTACCACGAGGCAGAAAAACACAAGGTCCAAGCCATCAATGACTTCAGTGTCTTTGCTTTCCAAGGTGCGTCGTCCTTGCTTGCCGGTTGGGTGGTTTTTCAATTTGGCTGGGATGGTATCTTGATGGCCAGCATGCCATTTGTTGCTGTTATGGTTTTGTTGTCTCTGGCTTCTTTGTTTGTATTACGTAAATGATGATGCAATGACACGAAAGTGGTTGGTTAGGCTGATGTTGATGATGACTGTGTTTGGATTTTATACAGTTATGGTCGTTGCTTGTCAGAGTTTAGAAGCCCCGGCATTTAAAAAACACAAACCCAAAGCCATAAGTTATGCGCTGATTGAAGTCAGCGAGATTGAGCCTGGAAGTATGAAAACTGTTATTTTACGAGGTTTTCCGGTCGGTATTTACCGAAGAACACAAAGTGAAATATTAAAGCTGAACAGGCATCAATTCTTGGTTTATGATCAATTGAGTCAAAAACAACATGAAAACCAGCCAACGGAGTCGTGGCAAAAAGCACTGCATAAATGGAAAGTGCCAGACACAGATTGGCACAACCCGAAATTAAGGTCACACGATGAGGCATATTTTGTCTTTTTTGCTTTGAGTCCGATAAGTGGGTGCTCGATAATAAAACGATCAGCAGAAAATTATGACGCGAAACAGCAAGCCATAACAACCGTGAATGAATTTTATGACCCATGTACAAACCTCGGGTACGATAATGCCGGTCGTGTGTTTTATAACAGCATTGATGCCAAGCAACACCTCTTTGTCCCTCCTTATCAAATTACAGCAAGAAGTAAGCTAGAAATAAACTTGGCAGAATAAGGCTGCTTGATCTGTAAATAAGCTTTGTTTTTTTAATTGTAGAAGAATGTTTGTGATTGCATTAAAAAATATAATCCTTTAATATATTTATTGTGTGTGATTCATTTTTAACCAAATTAGGGGTTTGTTATGCATGCACGGTTTTTATTGTTTTCGGTTCTTTTCTTTTTACACTTTTCTGCTACTTCTCAAGCCCAACCTTCCAAGAGTTTGCCCGAAAACCCGCAAGATTGGGTGTGTTCAAAACCCGATGAATTAAAAACTAAAAAAGCCAGTAAATCGTGGTGTGAGGCTAACCAACCTACTGATGATGCTTTGAATTGGCGTGAAGAAGTTGAATTCTTACTTGAGCCAGGACAACTGACCAATTTGAAAAAGAAGAATGCTTTTGATTTCGTACTCAGGGACTTTCTCAGATCTCGCAGCTATGACCACAAGCTGAATTGGGCTCACGATAAAGAGTGGCGATTAACAGGGCCTTATGTGGGGCCGATTGGAAAAGGTGAAAGTTACGGCGTACATCCTGCTGTACGAGTTTATTATTCACCTGAAGTGGTGGCATGGATGTGTTCAGGTCGCGAGGGTGATTTGCCTTTTGGTTCCATGATCATCAAAGAAATGGCCAATATTGATGAAAATTTGGGTGTGGAAAAACCTGATAACTGCATGCAAATCAAACAGGATGACAAGCGCCTACCAAGCTCATGGACTGTGATGTACCGGACCGATACCACACACGATGGTTGGTATTGGGCCAATCCCACCATGACTGGTGATGGAAACCCGCCAGTTGTTGATAAATCTGCATTCACTGATAAAAAAGACATTCCTAAATCGCCGCCTAAATCAACCATTGAAAGGAATGGCAATTGGTACCCAACAGGCTATGTCTTCAGTGACAAAGAACATGTTAATACGATTGTCTATCCTTACAATTTATATGGAGCCGCCTGCTTAAACTGTCATGCAACGGCGGAAAGTGAGCTGACTTTTTCGTCATTGGAAAACCTTGTTTCAGAAGGCCTGCGCTATAACTGGTATCCGGCTGATACAAAAAAACTGAATACAAATTTACGAGAAAGCCTGCACAGCCAAACCTTAGATGATGCTAAAAAAGAAAAGCAAACTGCATCACCTTTTTCACAACCCTTGCCAGAAATTAATGCCAAGTTCTCAGATTACTACGGCGACCTGGGCGTCAATGATTTTGATAAAGCTTGGCCATTGCGCCTGCCTGCCGAAACCTTTGATCATCAGCTGTCACACAAAGACAATTTGAGCCAATACCTGACGTCAGATCAATGTATCAACTGCCACGATGCCACCTATTCGAACTCAGCCGAAGCCAATATGCAGATAGACAAAGCAGACAGTGACCAGAAAATCAACGTCTCACCCTATGGTGAATGGCGAGTTTCGCCCATGGGCTTGGCAGGTCGTGACCCTATTTTCTTTTCTCAGTTACAAAGCGAAACCAACAACTTGCCCGATGCAAAAAAATGCATCGAAAATACCTGTCTGCATTGTCATGGTGTGATGGGCCAGAGGCAATTGGCTCTAGACACACCCGCTTCTGATGAATGCAAAGACTTGTTCCCGATAGCACCACCTGAAGGCGTGCCTTTTGGAAAACCATTTGCCAAGTCTATGGTGATGGACTGGCAGAACGACTTACAAAACGACTCGCTACAACAAGACTCGTTACAACACAATCCGCCCAATAATTATGATGGCAGGCACGATGCAAAATACGGCGCCTTGGCGCGTGATGGCATTTCATGCATGGTTTGTCATCAAATCAGTGAAGATGGTTTGGGCACAGAAGCGGGCTACACCGGAAACTTTGTGGCCAATAAACCCGGCACAGTGGTGGGACCATATGCTTCAGATGAAGTGGTGACAAAGCCAATGCAAAACGCGCTTAACATCACGCCAGAATACGGTAAACAAATCAACAACTCAGACATGTGCGGTTCTTGCCATAACATCTTGCTGCCGACATTCAACAACTACGGTAAAAAACACCCGCACACAGCGCCAGATGGCCAAGTGGTCTATGCCACATACGAACAAACCACGCACCTTGAATGGGTCAACTCAGACTTCTCGAAAAAAGACAGCTTCGAAAGCTGTCAGGATTGTCACATGCCGACAGACTTCAAAGTCGGCGACACCCACAATGAACTCAAAGGCATGAAAATAGCCAACATAGAATCCAGTGATTTCGCACCGACCACACACCGCTTGCCTGATGAAGACATCACGTTGACACCACGAGATACCTTTGCCCGCCATTCATTGCACGGTTTGAACGTCTTCTTGAACGAAATGTTCCAGCAGTTCCCCATGCTCTTGGGTCTGCGCCAAATGGACTATATGGTCAACAGCAACGTACAACCCGCACTCATCACCGGCCGTGATTCCATGATAGAAATGGCCACCAATCAAACCGCCAAAGTACACATCAAAGACATGGCATGGAAGGACAATACGATTAGTTTAAACGTAGAAATCGAAAACCTCACAGGCCACTTTTTGCCTTCAGGTGTGGGTTTCAGGCGTGTTTTTATTGAAACTGTGGCACATGGAAAGTCAGGCGAAATCCTCTGGGCATCTGGTCGAAGCAATGACTTAGGCGTGATTTTAGAAGGTACAAGTAAAATACCCTTGGCAACCGAAAAAGGCGGTGCCAATCAAACCCAATACCAGCCGCATTACCAAGTGATTAAGCAACAAGACCAAGTGCAAATCTACCAAGAAATCATCCAAGATTCAGCAGGCCACAACACCACCTCATTCCTGCGCCGCGCCACCGACAAAAAAGACAACCGCATCCGTGGCAAAGGCTTTGATAAACAGTTCTACCTCGACAGCAAATCACCCTACATTCAAATGCTCGGTGTGCTGCTCGGCGAAGCGGCCAAAGACCCAGACTACAGCGACAAAACCAAAACCGGCAGCGATCGACTCAATTACCAAATGACCCTGACAGCGGAACAAAAAGCAGACTTCAGCCACGTCACCGTCAAACTCTACAACCAGTCCATACCGCCTGCGTACCTACAAGACCGCTTCAGCGACGCCACCATCGGTCCTGCGGAAAAAGACGACATTGGGCGCCTGTTCTACCTGACCAGTCACCTCAACACCGAAACAAAAACAGCCGATGGAAACCAACCCATTAAAAACTGGCGTTTTTATATTGATGGTGCTTGTGTGGGTTTGGGTGGCAAACCTTGTTCATATTGGGATAGTTTCTAATATGATGAATGAAATAAAAAAAGTTGTTTTAGCCTCTATAGAGACAGGAGAAGTTTTATCAATAATGGCGGTTCATTAATTGTTAATTTCTAGGCTGATGATTTCCTCGTTTGAAATCTTATGCATGAGTAAATATACAAATTGGCGGGGTACAGTATAATTAATTCATCATTTTAAAAATAGGTGAGTCATGAAAGCCGTAGACAATAGAGACAAATCAATACACATTCCCCAAGAAGCCTTTGATTGGTATGACCAATACGCGCATGGTGGTATGGATCGACGGACATTCATGAAAAAGTTGGGGACATTGACTGCTTTGGGTTTTTCCCTGCCTTTTTTGACCAGTGCTTTGTTACCCAACTATGCTTTGGCCGAGCAGGTTTCGTTCAATGACGAGGATATTCTTGCCACTTATGAACAGTTTGATTCGCCTGAAGGCCATGGCAAGGGGCAAGGTTATTTGGTCAAACCAACAACAGATCAAAAATCTTATCCTGTGGTTTTGGTGATTCACGAGAATCGAGGTTTGAATCCCTACGTCAAAGACGTGGCAAGGCGCTTGGCGAAGGCTGGATTTTTGGCTTTTGCTCCAGATGCTTTATTTCCTGTCGGTGGTTATCCGGGCAATGACGATGAAGGACGTACACTGCAAAGGGGATTGGACCGGGCCAAAATCCAAAACGATTTTGTGGCGGCAGCTCGGTATTTGAAATCACATGAACTGAGCAATGGCAAATTGGGTGCCGTTGGTTTTTGTTTCGGTGGTTATATGGTCAATTACTTGGCCGCTGTGGACAGTGATTTATTGTCAGCCGGTGTGCCATTCTACGGAACACCGGCCAGTAAAGAACTGCGCAAGAACATCAAAGCACCGTTGATGATTCAATTGGGCGCACTCGATGAGCGAGTTAATGCCTCTTGGCCTGAGTATGAATCTGACCTCAAAGCCAACCAAGTGGACTACCAAATGTTCATGTATGAAAATGCCCATCACGGCTTTCACAATGATTCGACCAGCCGTTACAACAAAGAACAAGCTGATTTGGCTTGGCAGCGAACGGTGGAATTTTTTGCCCAAAATTTAAAATAAAACCCAAAGGCCAATCATGATTAAAAAACTCAAACTTTACCATTATCCCGCCACTCGAAGTGCTCGAGTTCGATGGGCTTTATATGAAACTGTGGGTGATGATTTTGAAACAGAAATCGTGGAATTGTACAAAGGTGATCAGTACCGCGAATCATACCAAAAGAAAAATCCAAACCGCAATGTGCCGATGCTAGAAATCACCATGGATAATGGTGAAGTGATGCACATGCTTGAAAGTGCTGCGATGGTTGAATGGTTGGCCGATGCATTCCCTGGAAAACGCTTGGCTCCTAAACCTGGATTATTTTTGGCACGTGCAGACTACCTTCAAATGCTGCATTTCGCTTCCACCTGGATGGACATGATGTTGTGGCAGGTGCGGATTCATGAACATGTGTTGCCCACGGCTGAAACTGATGCCAGAACGATAGCACGCTATCGCAACAAAATGCGCACAGAGGTTGAGCCACAATTAGCGGCGAGATTGGATAAAACACCTTACATCTGTGGTGAAAGCTTTTCGGCTGCTGATATCATCATTGGTCATAACGTTACTTGGGCACGTGGTTATCAAATGTGTCAAAGTGAAGTGTTTAGAGGTTACTTGTCGCGAATTTCAAAACGTCCCGCGTTTCAAAAAGCTTTTGCAGATGCCAAAGCGTTTAATCCAGAACTACCCAACAGGGATCACCCTGCTGGACAGTTTTCTGGGTGATAAATAACTGAATCAACTAATGGTATATCTAAGGTACGTTATTTGAATGTCAGCAGCTAATCAGTGATAAAACTCGATGGATTTTGAAATATTAACTTGATTCGTGGGGGATTATCCCAATTTAGCTATTAACAAAATTCTCCGTCAATTGCATGCCTTATTCATTTTTCGTCTTAGGCAATATAGTTATAATGGCGGCCATCAATTAATTTGCAAAAGGACATTCCATTGAATTCAATCACGACAATTTTTGATTCAATCAAAAAATTACTCAAAAGCCTGCCTCAAGATTGGCTGAAGCTGACCACGCACAGACTTGATATTTACAATGAATCTGAGGCGAAGTCAGAATTTTTACATGAATTGAAAGCTTTGATTTCTCAGGGAAAAGTCAATGCTGAAAGCTTGGCTGAGTTACCCACGGCTTATGACTACATTCGCTTGGGTCACCAGTTATCGAGTGTGTTGGAGTGGGTTTTGGCTGAGATTAATCAAGTGCCTGAGGCGCAGGTGATAGCCTTTGCTTCAAAAACCATGCCTATTCTGGCGGTTTTACGAAAGCAAGCGATCAAGAAACAACCCACCTACATTTATTATGATGGCAATCAGTCTCCACTCATTGATGAAACAAGATTAAAAAATATTTATGGCTATCAGTATGAGTTAATTAAAGTGGCGTCTCAAAATGAAGTGCCAGCCCATGAAAATGCTTTTGTTGTTTTTGTTACTGAAAAACCCATGGATGAGAACCTCAGCGTATACTCGAATATCAATGCGACAGTGAATTTACACCAGTCTTATGGTGCTTATATGGTGGTTCACCAAGGTTCAACTGTGGCTGAGATAGTGTCTGAGATAGTGGCTGAAACTGTGGCTGCTGTTCAACATGTCAGGCGCCGTGAGTCGATCGCGATGTCACCTTTGAATTGTTTCAATGTGCTGAAAGAAATGGTGGGTTTTGAAGCAAAAACGCCACGGTTGGCCAGTGAAGCTGAAACCACAATTGCTCAAGACATGGTGGCACAATGTATCCGTGACAACACCGGCAGTGAATCCACACCTTTGGTGGCATCAAGTGGTTTGTCGATTCAATACGCCATTTTGATGGGTTTGGTTGAAGCAGCCATGTCCGAACATCCTGATAAACCGATCAAAATCATCCTACCGCCCAATTGTTATGGTGGCACCAATGACCAATCACGGCGTGTGGCTGATTTGATTCCACAAGTCGGTATTGTTGATTTATTGGTCGATGGTGGTGCCGATTTGGTTAATAGTTTAGAAACGGCTTTGGCTTCGGTCGCAGCAGATGATGGTGTGCCAATTGTGCTGGCAGAAATCCCAACCAACCCGCGCGTAGAAGTGCCAGACATGGTTCTGTTGGGCCAGAGCCTGAGCAAGAAACGTCAAAATGCCGTTGGAGAAGCCGCTGTAGAGCCAACTTTCATGGTAGACCAAACCTTCTGCCCCAATGTGAAGTTGTTGCATGATGAAAGTGAGTTGGTGAATGTGAAAACCATATCATTTTCCAGTGGTTCAAAATTCCCCAGTGGCGGACGTTGTATCGCGGGATATTGTGCTGCTAATCAAGCTGCCGATGCCTTGATGCCTATAATCGCATCGCATTTGTCTTTGTCAGATAACCAGGCAGATACCAATCAGCTGAACATCTTGGCCGAAACCATGCCTTCGATGCCAGAGCGCATTGTTGAAGCATACAAAAAGACCCATGAATTTGTCAGCCGCATCAAAGCCTTATTGCCCGAATCAAAAATGTTTTATGTCACCGATGAAATTGCCGAAAGGGGTTTTATGCCCTCGGTCTTTTCATTGGATCTGCCTGTTAAGGGCGCTTCAGTTGAAGAAAAACAAGCCAAGCAAATTGAATTGAATAAAAAGTTCATTCAATTCATGATTGAACAACACCCAGAATCTTGCAAAAACTGCGTCAGCTACGGCCAACTCAAAGGCAGTTATTGGACCATTCCCGCCACTTCTACCCAAGGCACCACAAAAGAAGACGACAAAGACTACGTTGTCCGAGCCTCATTGGCCCCTGATGTCAATGTGGATATGTTAATGGCATCTTTTGAAGTATTTTGTCGTAATGAAGGATTGGCTTCAATTTTGTGAGTATTGAACATAAGAAGTTGGCTTGATGTTCATGTTTATAGTAAAGAGTTGGTATGCGCTGGCTATTACAAATAAAAAACCCTCTGTAACTATAGAGGGTTTATGATTGAAAACTAAAGCCGTCATTACTGTTGTTGAGGTTTTGGTTCACACAAAAGCGATCCGTCAAATCCGTTTCTGAACAAAAAATCCCCTGCTGTGTCGTATTCACATGTGAGTTCTATTGAAATCACATCATCACCCGAAACCATTCCATTGGCTTGACTCAGCATACATTCACCAATGGGGGATTGGGGTTGTGACAAAATTGTTGCTGAATAGGATGATAAATCATCAAGTGATGTAGTGAACACAAAGGGTCCATTACATGTAATGACTGTGTCGTCTTGCATGTTATTTTGTAAAACCACCGTGCTGTTGTTAAATAACCCACTGACCTGACCACCGATAAAATAAGTGTCTGTTGTACAAACGACATTGACAAAGACGTCTGAGCCATTGATGACTCCAATGGGGTTGCTTATAGTGCAAGTTTGGTTGGGGGAATTGGGTTGGGTTAATACAGAAACTTCGTAGTTTGTTTCATCAGATAATTTGGTGGCAAAAGTAAAAGCGCCGTTGGAATCCAGAAATAAGTCGTCAGTTCCATTGTTTTGTATCACAATACTGTTTTCGAAGGCCAGACCAGTGATTTGTCCAGTCACTTTGTATTGTGGGTCTAAGTTGAAAACATAAGCTGAACCTGAGTCTATATTGTTTCCAATATTTAAACTAGAACCAACCAAAACTCGGTCAAGGTTCATGCTGACGGCAATGCCAAAACTATCTCCATTCGCTCCATCATTGGGGGTAAATTTATTGGTTTGATTCCAAATTCCCTGGTCGAGTTCAAACAAATAAGCTGCACCAACCCCATTGTTAATCAAATTGGACGCACCGATGATGATTTTATCACCATACGCAGCTACAGAGGCACCAAATATATTTCCTGGAGCTGCATCATTAGCCGATAATTTTGTGGGTTGAGACCACATGCCTTCATTGTAGTCAAAGACGTAGGCTGAACCAGATCCGTTCCCCGTTTCATCGTCATATCTGGCTCCAATAACGGCCCTGTTATTTGAAAGCACCACAGAATTGCCAAATTGATCGCCTTCTGTGCCATCGTCTGCAATTAATTTACTGGTTTGAGACCAAAGGGCTCCATCAAAATCAAAAATATATGCTGCACCAGTTTTTGTTCCATTCACTGAATTTTCTGTTGCGCCTATCAATGCCTTGTCATAGCCAAGGCTCAAAGAAAAACCGAATCGGTCGTTTGCCAAACCATCAGTTGCTGTTAGTTTACTGCTTTGAATCCAATTGTTATTGATGAAATCAAAGACGTAAGCAGATCCTGTATTGATTCCATTAACTCTACCACTCTGGGCACCAACCAAAGCCCTGTCCCCTTGGAGGCTGACTGACCAGCCAAAATATTCTGTAGAAGTGGCGTCATTTACAAATAATTTGCTGGTTTGAACCCAGTCACCATCTATTAACTCAAAAACATAAGCTGAGCCAGTACTTATGTTATTGTTTTGGTTAAAATAAGCACCTATCAGAGCCCTGTCTCCAGAAAGGCTCACAGAATACCCGAAACGATCAAATTCACCTCCATCAGTTGGTATCAGCTGAGTGGTTTGAATCCAATCATCGTTAACCAGCTCAAAAACATATGCGGAACCAGATAAGTTTCCACTTTCATCAGCTAGTTTTGCACCAATCAATGCACGTGTGCCTTCTATGGAAACACTGCTGCCGAAATGATCGGCAGAATTGCCTAAAATAGGTATTAATTTAGCTTCTTGAACTGCAGCTTTTAAAGATGCCCAATTCTTATCACTGACACTTGATGGTCGTTGTTGATCAAAAGGAAAGCTTTTGTCAGCATATGCGGTCACTTGAATGCTAGAGATAAGCAATACAAAGAGTAGTTTGATTTTATTGAAGTGTGTCAATTTTCTGGCCCTCTATTTTATTATTTTGGCCAGTATACTGAATAAAACCAATAAAAAAAGCGCTTGTGTTGCCGGTAATCAATAAAGTCTGTTTTATTGAGCTTTAATAGAATGCTAGCCCACCATTTTCTTCACCAAGTTCATGACATTGGATTTGATGACAAAGCGGCCGTAGCTGAGGCTGATGATGACCAAGACGATAAACAACACCAAGCTGGCTTGTAGTGCCAATGCCCATGGGAAAGTGAAGGGCAGGGCGAACCATTGGGTGGTGATCAAATACGAGGCCAACCACGCCAACGAGCCACCGGCGACAAAAGCCAACAAACCCAACAGCACAAACTCAATCACATTGATGGCGTAGAGGTCTTTACTTTGCATGCCCATGAGGCGGAAGTAGGCGCTGTCTTTGAGCCGATCTTGAGAGGTCGATACCAGCGAAGTGGCAAATATCATCAGGCCAGCGACAATACTCAAACCGGTAAATATTTGTATCAATTGCGTCAACTGGTCAACAAAGCCTTTCAGTTGTTTGGCAATACTGGCGCCATCCAATGTGGTGATGCCGGGTAATGCTTTGGCAATCGCCGTTTGTAATTCAGGTACACGATCGGCAGGTACTTGTGCTGTGGCGAACTGAATTTGTGGCGCATTTTTCATCACTTCTGCTTGAAAAATAAAGTAGAAAAACGGGCTGGGTCCACGCTGGTGCCGTTCTCGTACACTGGCGATTTTGACGGTTTTCTTTATGCCTTGGATGTTGAAGGTGATTTGGTCATTCAAGCCAACTTGCAGGAATTCAGCAAACGAATTCAATATGGAAATTGGTGTAACGTCATTGTCTAAACCTTCGAACAAACTGTTATCTACCAGACTGTCGGTGAGCTTTTCTGTCGGCAGCACTTCATCGGCATAACTGAGGTTAAACACGCGCATCAAATTATCATAGCGGCCCAGCTTTTCCACCAGTTCTTCCACTGCCACACCGTTAACTGATTCGATTCTGGCACGAATCACAGGATAATAAGTCAATGAATCACCAATCACGGCCTCACCAATCAATTCATCCAATGTGTCATGTTGGTCGCTTTGTACATCAAGCAGAAACATGTTGGGCGATTCTTCAGGGTAGGTGTTAACCAGTTGCTGTTCAATGGTGTGATCCAGAGCGGCAATGCTGCCCATGACCATCACTGCCATCGATAAGGTGGTGAAAAACAACATCGAATGGTTGCCTTTGCGGAAAATGTTTTGAACCGAAAGCTTCATCAGCCAGTGGTTAATCCAACCTTTGTTAACCAAAGATTTGAGTGCTTTGAGCATGGCCAAACTGAACAGCCAAAAAACCAAAGCTATGGCAATCAAACCACCAGTGACTTGTAAGCCCTGCCACCAAGAAGCCAGCTCCAAGGACAACAACAAATACAAACAAGTCAAAGCCACCAACAGCCAAGTTTTAGAAAATGACCAATTGGCTGCTTCGCTTTCTTGGGCATGTAAAACGGCCACAGGTTTAATCTGAGTTAAAGACTGAATGGTGCTGTGGGTCATCAAAAAGGTCAAACCCAAAGCAATCACTGACACTTTTAAAACACTTAAAGGTGACAGGCTTAAAGTCACTTGCGCAGGAATGATGGCTGCGAACACATCATAACCAAAATACAACACTGCCATGCTGAGCAGTGATGCCATTACCACAGCAACCACTGTCATCATTAACAACAGGCTGTAATAGGAGTTTTTCAATTGTTTCATCGGTTCGCCGAGGGCACGGCGAATGGCGTTGGTTTGCTGCTGTCTGTTGACGAAGGCTTTGACTACGCTCATCAGACCGACACCTGAAAGCACGATGACCGCTACCACCAGTAGCTTCAAAAAGTTGAGGAAGTTATTACTCAATAATGAAATGCTGGTATTGGCGTCATCTGCTGTGGAGACTCTGACTTTGGTATTCTCGGTCAGCGTTTTGAATGTGGCAACCAATTCTGGAATTGTAGTTGGATCGGCTTTGATTTCTGCCCTGAACGTGACGCGACTTTTTTGTCCCATCAAGCCTGTGTCAGCCAAGTCATTGTTGCTCATCATGACACGTGCACCAAAGCCAAATGCGGTCAATGGGCGGTCTGGTTCTTCAATGATTTCATCGGCAATGGTGAATGAAGATTCGCCAATTTGCAGCGCATCACCAATGGACAATTCCAAACCAGTCAGCACTTGACGTTCGACCAAAACAGAACCGGGCGTTAATGTTTCTGTGACGTTTTTGCCTTTGGATAACAACAAATTACCATACAGCGGGTAACTGTCATCGACCGATTTGATGCGCACCAATAAAGAAGCATCACCGGCATATGCCATGGCGTTGAACTGGTGGTCGATGACCAGGTTTTCATCGTTAATGGTGCTTAGCTGTGCTTCGATGTCTTCGGTAAACGGTGCATTCGACTGAACAATCACATCACCACCGACCATGGCTTTTTGGTTGCCAATAATATATTCATCGACTGCCGTTTGTAATGAATCCAATGTTAAATAAGCGCCCAAAGACACCAACAAACTGAAGCAAAAGAGTATCGGGTAAATCCCATGACCAAACCATTCACGCCAGACAACAAGACGGCTTAAATTGGCTCCATTTAATTGACCCGCAATGTCATTGTTTTTTTGATTCATGCGAGTTGACCATCTTTAATGGTGATGGTGCGGTCGGCCATGGCAGCCAAAGCCGGATCATGAGTGACAATGATCAAAGCGGTGCTCGATGCTTGTTGCAAATTGAGTAACAATTGCATCACTTGTTTGGCATTTTTCTCATCCAAGTTACCGGTAGGTTCGTCAGCAAATAAAATTTTGGGTGAAGCAACCAAAGCACGAGCAATGGCGGTGCGTTGTTTCTCGCCGCCTGATAATTGGTTCGGCATGCTGTCTGAACGGTGTGATAATTCGACAGCATTGATTAATTCTTCGACTCTGTCTGGATTTGGGTTTCTTGCAATGCTGAGAGGAAAAGCGATATTCTCAGCCACTGACAAGGTTGGAATCAGGTGGAATGATTGGAACACAAAGCCGATATCTGATTGCCTTTTAACTGCCAAATCTTCTTCGCTTAATTTCGATAAATCATCGCCATTCAGCACCACATGACCTGAAGAGGTTTGATCAAGGCCGGCCAAAATGCTTAATAAGGTTGATTTACCCGAACCTGATTTACCCATGATGGCAACAAACTCTCCATCAGCAATTGATAATGAAATGTCTTTCAGTATGTCTAATTGGCGATTTTCAATTTTGAATGATTTGTGGATGTTGTGTGCTGTAAGAACAGCGTTTTTAGTATTTGACATGGGCTTTATTTTTTATTTTTGAGCCTTTGCAGTGGCTTCAAGCAAAGGCAGTAATTTTGGTAAAATGTTTTGTTCAACAATCACAGCATAGCCTTCAGTTGTTGGGTGGATGCCGTCGGCTTGATTTAATTTTGAATCACCTGCTACACCATCTAAAAAGAAAGGCATCAGTGGTACTTCGTATTGTGCCGCAAGGCGTGTGTAAATCGCGTTGAATTCTGTGACGTATTTTTTGCCTAAGTTGTCATAAATTTGCATGCCGCCGAGAATTACTTTTGAGCCGCTCGCTTGTAGCTTTTCTATGATCTCAGCGATGTTTTGTTCCATCAGGTCAGTCGGCAAGCCGCGCATGGCATCATTGGCACCAATCGTTAAAATGGTGATGTCAGGACTGGTTTGTAATACCCAGTCAATTCGCGCCTTAAGACCTGAAGAAGTTTCCCCGCTCAAGCCTGAATTAACCACTTTGATGTTTTTATGGCCTTTTTGCTTTAATTTTTGTTCAAGCAATGCAGGGTAGTTCTGATCCTTGGCAACCCCCAAACCTTCGGTCAAGGAATCACCCAAAGCCAAAATGGTGATGGCATTTTGTTTCACTTCCGATTTTGTTGTTTGATTTTCTAGTTCAATCGCGGCCTTTTCACCGCAAGCAAGCAACAAAAAGAAGCTTAGGTAGGTCGTTAATTTCACAGTTTTTTGTAATACGAATTTCATTTGATACATCATGGCGTTGATTTTAACGCAAACCATAGGCCATTTGTCCTGTTGTTGTTTAACCTGTTAGCTGAATTGACTTGTTTCTTGTTCATCTGGTTTTTACACTTCCAAATGTAGGTACATTAAGCGCGACAGGCTCAGTGGGCTTTGGTGGTGTTAAATTTATACAGTGAAATAAGTTGGCAGAGCTTGTCGAAGCCTGTTTGTGGGATGTTATTTTTGTAATAGGAGGGCTCAGTTATCTTTTTTAAGTGGAAGGAGCGCCAATTTGGCAAGGACCGCAGGGATGCTTTACAATAGCGACTTTGATTTGGGTGTAAAGCCTTGCGGTATCGAAACACAAAGCCTGGTGATCATGGGTCTGCCAGCAAAATAGGAATCCTTTTGGTTAATTTGGGCACGCCAGATGCACCAGAAGCAGGCGCATTGCGTCGTTATTTAAAACCATTTTTATCTGACCCTCGGGTGGTTGAGCCGACTATGCCGCGCTGGATTTGGTGGTTGATACTCAATGGTGTGATTTTAAATGTGCGTCCCAGTAAGTCAGCGAAAGCTTACCAAACCGTTTGGGATCACTATGGTGAAGGCACCGGTTCACCATTGCTACATGTCAGTCAACTACAACATCAAGCCATTTCGGATGCTTTAGATTCAGATCATTATGCCTGTGCATTGGCCATGAGTTATGGTAATCCGTCAATCCAAAAGGCGATGCTGGAATTAAAAGATCAAAACATCAGTCAATTATTGGTACTGCCATTGTATCCTCAATATTCTGCCACCACCACTGGGGCAGTGTTTGATGCGGTGACCAAAGAATTACAGACGTGGCGACAGTTGCCTGAATTGCGGTTCGTTAATCAGTACCATGATGATCCCTTGTATATTGATGCTTTGAAACAGTCGGTTTTAAAACATTGGGAGATAAACGGCCAAGCAGATCAACTGATTATGTCTTTTCATGGTATTCCACAAAGGTATTTAAACAATGGTGATCCGTATTTTTGCCATTGTCACAAAACGGGTCGCTTATTGGCTGAGACATTGGGCTTGTCTAAAGAACAATACCAAGTCACTTTCCAATCGATTTTTGGTCGAGAACCTTGGTTACAGCCCTATACCAACGAAACACTTAAAGCCTTGCCTGGCAAAGGAATAAAAAATGTTCAATTGATTTGTCCGGGGTTTTCAGCCGATTGTTTGGAAACCTTAGAAGAGATTTCCGTTGAAAATCGTGAATATTTCGAAGAAGCCGGTGGTAAGGAATACAGCTACATCCCTGCTTTGAATGACAACCAAGTCCACATCAAAACTTTGTTGTCAGTGATTGAAAAACACACGGTTAATTGGAAGCCTGTGTCTCCAAATCACAAGGCTTACCAACACATTAAATTAAAATAAGACCCAGTCATTCTCCTATATGTATGACTTTGTCTGTTGTCAGTGCTTGGTTCCTTAAAGGCGTGATCATTTCCCAGTCAATTTGATAGTTGGATTTGAGCATCGAGCCTTCTGGTGGGGTTGGCCAATTTTTGGTGTCGACATGATTTAACCAGTTCATGGTGTTTTTGTAAAAGGGTGCCCTTTGCTCAGTGTTGCCTATAAAGTCAAATGAAACCAAATGCTCAGACAAAACTTGGAGTTCTGGATGTTCGTTTTGGGTGGCACTTAAGATTTGGTTGAGGCTTTTGTATGAGAATCGCCTGATGGCTGGGTAATTATCTTGTAAACCCAGTAACAAATGGGGCAATAAAAACAATCTGTTTTTAGCACTTAATGACTCAAAATGGTGCCCCATTTGGTATGCCGCTACAGCGCGTTGTACTGGATCTCCAGAGTGTAATTCAACCAAACTTTGTATCATGTGGTGCGGCTGGTACGGCGCGGACTTTTGATCCCAAAATGCTTGGGTTTCATTGATGAGCCAGTCGTCTGTTTTGTTGAGGTGACAGGCAACACAGGCGTTGGGTTTGCTGATCGACAATTCGTTTTCAGTTTGTGGAGACTCTATGCGGTGGTTGCGATGAAAGGTCATGATGCCGTAGCTCATTTTTGGCATGTGACAGTCATAACATAAACTGCCAGGACTGTCTGGTTTGTGGCCGGTATGAGGTGATGGGTCTGTAACCAAGTCTAGGTGGCAGCTGGCACAAGCTTGGTTGGTCCTGTTTTCTGGTTCAATCATGCCTTTGACATCGCCACCATGCATGGTGTGGCAACTTTGGCAGGTAAATGTTGGGTCTTGTGTGCAAGCAGATTGTACGATGCCTTGGTACTCATAGGCGGTCAGTCGGGCTGTGCCATCGGCCCAAAAACGTGATTTAAATAGGTCGTGTTGTTGGGTGTCAACTTGGCTGTCTTGCCACACTGGGTTAACATGTGTTTCCAGGTCATCACCCGGCCTGAATGTAGGGCCTTCTTCCATCCAAACTTTGGCCAATGCCAAGGTTTCAGGTGTTCTTTGACCATGACATTGTCCACAGATGGACAGTGAGGCTTGTTGGTCTACGTGATTTGGGTTCACCACCGATGGATCTCGGGCGTCAGTTAACCCTAAATAATATTTTCTCATGATTTGGGAGCTGAGTTCACTGTGTGTGGCCGCTGGTGAATGACATGATTCACAACCAATCCCCAGTTCGGTGACTTCAGATTGAAATAATGCGTCTATGGAAACATCAACGGCCTCCCCGGATCGACTGCGGTTTGCCAGTTCGTTATAGTTACTCATGCCAGGTGTGATGCCCGTGTTGTGACAAAAGATACAGTTTTGATTCCAAATGCCGGTGTGTGCAGAAAAAGATTGTTGATCGGATCCAAGGAATGCACCATTTAAATGAATCCACCTTTGGTCTTCAATGTGCCATAACAATTCCAAGCGGTAATAATTACCTTGAGTGGCTTCTGTTTGCGCCATATATTGTTGATATCTTCTTGACCCTACTGTCCTGACTATTTCTACTTCACTGAGAAATGCGCCTGTCGTTCCATCATGGTAGGCAAAGTAGTAACGGTTATTGCGTTTGATGGGTTTGATTGTATAGCCCCAATAGGTTTGCGGCTTTCCGTTGAAGTCACCCAGCACAGTTTCTGGACTGGTTTCCTGAGTCATTGTTCGATGGTAAGTTCGATGCCAGCTGTCATACCTGTCTTGGTGGCAGTCTTGACAAGTATCGGAACCAGTGTAATCACCCTGGTGAAAGTCTACTTTTTGGTCAACAGCTTTACCTGTGACGTGCCAAGCATAGAATGTAGCGGTTGCTAACATGATAAGTGCCAAGAATGGCAACAGCTTTTTAAGCATAAGTTAAGTTGGAGATCCAAGGGTGGCTTTTATTTTAACCAAAAAAAAGCCCTCGTTAAAGGGCTAATAAGGGGGTTGGTATCTGGCCGCTGACCAGAAATAGTATTGCAATTATGCTTGGTTGGTATATTAGCACAGCCTAATTAAATATTCATTTTTATGATGAAAAATATTAAGTTAAATTGTGTAAGATCAGGTCAATAAACCCTGAAGTGGTGGTTTTTTGACTTTCATGACAGGCAATGTCAGCTGTTCTGTATCCTTCACCTAAGGCTTTGTTTATGGCTAGACGTATTTGACTTGCTGCTTTTTCGCGTTGAAAGCTGTGTTCTAACATCAAAGCCAAAGAGAGCAGTTGAGCCATAGGATTGGCGGTGTTTTTTCCAGTGAGTTCGGGTGCCGATCCGCCGGCAGGCTCATACAAACCAAAGCCTTGCGGATTGAAACTGGCTGAAGGCATCAGTCCTAAACTGCCGGGCAGTGCACTGGCAGCATCAGAGATGATGTCGCCAAACAAGTTCCCAGCCACCACCACATCGAACTGCTCGGGTTTGAGTATCAATTGCATGGCACAGTTATCTACCAGCTGATGTGTCAATTTAACTTGAGGATAATTGTGTGCCGTTTGTTCCATCACTTGGCGCCACAGTTGACTGCTTTGTAACACATTGGCTTTATCCACCGAAATCAATTGATTTTGGCGTTTTGATGCCAGCTGAAATGCCCAATCTGCAATCGATTTGACTTGGCTTTCATTGTATTCGGCTACATCCCTCGCCACTTTTTGTTCGTTTTCGATGACTGTTGATTTGTCACCGAAATAAATGTCACCGGCCAACTCCCTGAGAATCACAAAATCATTGCAAGCGGCATAGCGTTCGTTTTTTAACGGTGAAATGTGTGTCAATGCGGGATAAAAGTGTACGGGTCTGAGGTTGATGTTCAATTGTAAATGTTTACGCAAGGCGAGGATGGAATTGGCCTCACAGTTTTGCCATTGGGGTTCTTGTTGCTGATCAACAGGGCCGCCGACGGAACCAAACAACACGGCTTCAGCCCCGTCAATTAATGTTGCCGTCTGTTTAGGGAAGTGCTGTCCCGTTTCTTTGAACGCCGCTCCGCCAATCAACCCCGTTTTGAAGGTCAAATCGGGCGCCACTTTTTGTGCAACCCGTAATGTTTGGGTCATCACTTCTGGGCCTATACCATCGCCTGGTAATACCGCTACATAAGGTTTCATGCACTTGCTCCTTTAGCTTCGAGGAACAGCGTTTGTTGGGTTTGTTCCCACGCTTTAATCTCAGTTTGTTGATTTTGCAAATAGGCCAATTCGTCTTGCCCTTGTGTCAAACACCATTTAAAAAATGGGTCAATGTCAAAATGATGAGATGCCGATTGGTATGTCACCACTTGTGCTTCAATATTGATATAGCATGTGTGGTCTTTTTTGGTGGCAGTTGCTGCCCATTGTTGACATTGAGCGGCGTCCATTTGGATTAATAACAGGCCATTTTTCTTGGCATTGTTACTGAATATGTCTGCAAATGAAGGGGCGATGACTGCCTGATAACCGAGCTCTTTGATGGCCCAAATCGCGTGTTCTCTGGATGAACCACAGCCAAAGTTATCACCGGCCAATAGGATGCGACTGTTTTGGAATAAAGACTGATTAAGCACAAAGTCAGGTTCGGCTTTGAGTCTGGAAAAAGCGTTTGAACCAAAGCCTGTTTGGCTGGTTTGGGTTAAATACTGTGCAGGAATGATGATGTCTGTGTCGATGTCATCAATTACCATTGGCGTGATGTGGCTTTTGATGTGTGTGATTGCTTTCATGCCTGTGCTCCTGTTGATGGTGCGTGATTGTTTTGACCCATACTGATGTGCCCTTGAATGGCACTGTGTGCGACAGTCAAAGGTGAGGCCAGGTGGGTGATGCTGCCTGTGCCTTGTCGGCCTATAAAGTTACGGTTGGTGGTGCTGATACAACGTGCGCCTGCGGGTACCACATCATCATTCATGGCCAAACACATTGAACAGCCCGGCTGTCTGAAGGAGGCGCCAGCTTGTTCAAAAATATGATCCAAGCCTTCGCTTTGTGCTTGCTTTCTCACCTGTTCAGAGCCCGGTACGATGTACATGGTGACGTGATTGGCAACCCGATTGTGTTTTAAAACATCGGCCACCACACGCAAATCTTCGATGCGACCATTGGTACAGGAGCCGACAAAGGCCCAATCAATACGTGTGCCGGCCAGTTGGTCACTTTCAGCTAATTGTGTGTATGCCAAAGCGTCCCGAGTTTGTTCAGTTTTGGGGATTTGACCATCAATGTGAGTGGCTTGAGCGGGGTTGGTACCCCATGTCACCATCGGTTTTACTGTATCTAAATGAATCGTCACCGTGGCATCGTAATGGCAGCCAGTATCACTGATCAGTGTGCGCCAATGTTTAACCGCTTGGTCCCATTGTTGTCCTTTGGGTGCGTGGGCTTTACCAAAAATATAGGCAAAAGTGGTTTCATCAGGTGCTACCAGGCCTGCTATCGCGCCACATTCTATGCTCATGTTACACAGCGTCATCCGTTGTTCCATACTGAGTGACTTAATGGCTTGGCCGGTGTATTCGATCACATGTCCAGTGGCACCACCAACCCCCAGTAGAGCAATCAAATGCAACGCCATGTCTTTGGCACTGCAATTATTGGCTAACTCACCCTCAAAATGCACGCGCATCACTTTAGGCCGGTGCATCAACAAAGCACCTGTGGCCATGACATGCGCCAATGTTGAGGTGCCAATGCCAAAGGCCAGCGCCCCAAAAGCACCATGGGTGGCGGTATGTGAATCGCCACAAACCAAGGTCATGCCCGGTTGGGTCACGCCCAGCTCAGGACCTATTACGTGCACGATGCCTTGGTGACCGCTGTCAATGTCATGCAAAGTGATGCCGTGCTTTTTACAATTGTCACGCAAGGTGGCCATTTGTTTGGCTGCGACTGGGTCATCAACTTGGTCTCGGTTGTTGCGAGTCGGGATGCTGTGATCTATGGTGGCGAGCAATCGATGAGGGTGACGTACGGGAATGTTTTTGTCTGCCAATTGTTGGAATGCTTGGGCTGAGGTGACTTCATGAATCAAAGCAAAATCGATGCCCAGTACATCAGGAAAACCGGGTTTTGATGCGACCTGATGTTGTTGCCAAATTTTTTCTATGATGTTGTGTTTCATTGTTGCTGCTCCTTAATTTCGGGCCGTTGTGTTTGTTTGTAATGGTTGTCAATTTGCCAGCGGTTACAGGCATTGACCAATGCAGTGATGGCGGCTAATTGGATGTCTTTGTGGGTGGCGCTGCCCTCATACCGTTGACCAGACAGCTGTATGATGATTTCCGCTTTTGCGGGTGAATCTATGCCTGATGTGGTTGATTCACTGTGGTATGACTGGATACTGAATTTGCCCAGCTCTTGTTCTAGCTGCTGTTTGACTGCGGCCAGATAAGTGGCTTCATTGGCTTCAAGAGTCCACTGTGTATCGCTGCCAAATAGACATGAGCTGACCACCAATTGACCATTTTTTTGGTGTGAAAATTCAAGTGATTTGATCGGTTGTCGGTAGCTGAAATAGGCAGACATCAGTTCTGTATCAGTCAAGCCTTTGCGGCGGTTGCTGTACTGGTTTTTAATGAATTGTGTGATGGCGGTTTTTTCTTCTGTCAAACAAAGGTAACCATGGTCTTCAATGATTTTCTTGGCGTGGTTGCTGCCGCTTAAAGGACCAAACGCAAAGCTGATTTTTTGGCCCACTTCATCAGGTGCAAAGGGTTGATAAATGTGGCTGTCTTTTAAAATGGCATTGGTATGCCCGCCTGAAGAGTGTTTGGCCACATTGTCGCCGGCAATCGGCCAATGGGCTTGTCTTGGCAGCATGTGGTGGGCGACAAAATCTGAGATGGCTTTGATGTATTGGCTGTTGGCCTGTGTGTAAATCGGCGCGATGTCACTGTTCTGACCAAAGGTTTTAATCGCCATGATGCATTGTTCCAAAGCGACATTGCCGGCGCGTTCGCCGACACCATTGAAACAACCTTCTATTTGTGTCGCGGGGCCTTGGGTGACGGCGCGAAGGCTGTTGTCTAAAGCCATGCCAAAGTCGTTGTGACAATGCACAGACCAGGTGACTTGGTGTTGAGGCAATTGCGTTTTGACCAGCTCGGCATGTTGTGTCATGTGGTTGACAAAATAATCGTCGCCTTGCCAATAACAAGCGCTACCAATGGTATCTGGACAATTGATGATAGTTGCGCCAGATTCGACAGCGGCTAAAATCAAATCACTGACAAAATCAAAATTTTCCGCCATCTGAGAATAGGCTTCAGGGCTGAACTCTACTTCAAAACCTTGCTGCTGTGCCATGGCAATCATACGTTGGGTGTCTTTGATGATATGGCCTTTGTTTTTTGCATAGTTACCCAAAGAAGCCGTCATCAATCCTGGAGCCACAGGTAAATACAAATGAATGCGTGCTTGTGAAGGGTCAAGCGGCGCCAAAGATTCCATGGTTTGAATCAATTGGGCTTCTTTCAGTTGTGCCAATGCCGCCACTTTTGGCGGAGATTTTAAATGGCTGTATTGTTTGGCTATGTCATTCACGATGCGAAAATCTTCTTTACTGGCAGAGGGAAAGCCAGCTTCTAAGGTATCAATGCCTACTTGGGCAGCCAATGAAGCATAGTGTAAATTGTGTTGGTGACTCATGCCTGCACCGGGGCATTGTTGGCCATCTCTTAGGGTGGTGTCAAACAGTTGAATTTGTTTCATTTAAATGCTCTTTTTTTGATTTTATTTAGGCCACACTGATGCGTTTCAACAAGCGGCGTTGTTGATGCTTTGGGTGTGGTTTGTTGGTTATAAACAGCCACAGGAAGTGGTCTATCTATCTGATTTATAAATTAATTAAAATCAGCAATAAAGAAAGGGTGCTTAATAATAAAGTTGTCATGAATGGCAGGGTATTGTGACCGCTTTGGGTGTTGGATTGTGGCCGTGTTTGCGGCGACCATTTCTGCGCCACCTCTGGCGACATTTTTGGTTGTCTGTTCATGAGATTTAACTCCTAAATTACTTGGTTAAACTGTGTGTTTTATCGGCCAAATCATACTGGCCGGCTCCCAAGTTATCACAGCCGATGGCCGAATGAACAGTCTTTACCATATAACATATTTGTATATGCAAAATCAAGAAATAAGTTTGACAAGCAGAATGTCTTCTCCCACTATAGGCAGCCATTGAACAGCAATTTACAGCGAACAAAACAGAAAACAACAACATGAACATTTCAGCCAACAACGTCGTCGTCTTATTATCAGTCATTATTTTAGTGATTATACGCACGCGCATGTGGTGAGTTGGCAGAATAAACAAACATTCAAAAAAGCCCTTCTCACCAAGAAGGGCTTTTTTTTTACATCAAATAAAAAACTAAAAAAAAGAGCGAAATATGTATTACGACGATAACACGGTGGTTTTCCTCAATGGCGAATGGCTCAAAGCACAATCTGCCAAAGTGGGGCTGTATCAACAATCATTCCATTATGGCAATGGTGTGTTTGAAGGCATCAGGTCTTATCAAACGCCAACCGGCCCAAAGGTCTGGCATGCCAAAGCGCATTATGAACGTTTGCTGTATTCAGCAAAAACCATGCACATCAGCATTCCCTATGCGGTCGATGAACTGGTAGAACTGACCTACGAACTGCTTGAAAAGAACCAATTGGGTGATGCCTATATCCGGCCTTTGCTGTACACCAGTGAAAACATGGGTTTGCAAATAGATGATGAGGCACATTTGTTTTTGTGTGCATGGGACTGGGGCAGTTACTTTGGTGACAAACCATTGCATTTAGTGACATCACAATATGCCCGACCTGATCCTGCTTCATGCCATGTTGAAGCCAAAGTGACAGGGCACTACGCCAATTCCTTGCTGGCCATGAAAGCGGCGAAGCAACAAGGCTTTGATGATGCTTTGCTGTTGGATAAAAACGGACATGTGGCTGAAGCGACAGGCGCCAACATTTTTATCCAGAAAGGGGGTGTATTGTTTACCCCTAAAACTGGACATTTGCTGCCAGGCATCACCCGTCAAATTGTCATCGATTTGTGCCAGTCAATGGGCATCAGTTGTCAAGAAGCCACCTTGTCATTGGCAGATGTGTTAGCCGCGGACGCGGCATTTTTAACTGGAACGGCAGTTGAAATCAAAGGAGTGACATCTTTGGATGGTCAAGTGTTTCCATTGATGTGGCAAGAGTCCTTAGGTGCCACTATCCACCAGCAGTTCAACCAAAAAGTGAGGGCTGCCTAATGAAGTTAGATAACCCTTATTCTCGAACGGTGACGCAGGATGACAGCCTGCCTGCGGCACAAGCCATGTTGCATGCGATTGGTTTGGATAAACAAAAATTGGCATTGCCCTTCGTAGGCATTGCCTCAACAGGCTATGAAGGCAACCCATGCAATATGCACCTGAACAGCCTGGCGCAACAGGTCAAAACTGCATTGCCAACTGATGAAGTCAATGGTTTGATTTTTAACACCATTGGCATCTCTGATGGCATTTCCATGGGCACAAGCGGAATGAATTATTCGCTGCCTTCTCGTGATTTGATTGCGGACTCAATGGAGTCTGTGGTGGCGGGTATGCATTACGATGCCTTAGTGACTGTGGTGGGTTGTGATAAAAATTTACCGGGTGCTTTGATGGCGATGTTGCGATTGAACCGACCTAGCTTGATGTTATATGGCGGCAGCATTGCACCAGGTTGCCACAAGGGTAAAAAGTTGGATGTGGTGTCTGCTTTTGAGGCTTGGGGTGAAAAAGTCAAAGGTGAAATTAATCAACAAGATTACCAAGCGGTGATTGAAAATGCCTGTCCTGGTGCAGGTGCCTGTGGCGGTATGTACACGGCCAACACCATGTCGGCGGCGGCTGAAGCCATGGGCATGAGTTTACCTTATAGCGCGTCAAATCCAGCCACAAGCCCAGAGAAAAAAAGCGAATGTCAAAGCATCGCCAGGGCTTTGCGTTACTTGATGGCACATGACATCAAGCCCAGAGATGTGGTCACGCGTGCCAGTCTGTTCAACGCTTTCAGGGTGATCACGGTACTCGGCGGTTCGACCAATGCAGTATTGCATTTGTTGGCGATAGCCCATGCGGCTGAAATTCCTTTGGCCCTATTGGATTTACAAAACATCAGTCGCCAAACACCGATGTTGGCTGATTTGAAGCCCAGCGGCCGATACTTGATGGAAGATTTACACCATGCCGGTGGGGTACCTGCAGTGATGAAATTGATGTTAGAGCATGGCTTGTTGGATGGTTCATGTATGACGGTAACGGGTCGTTCGGTAGCAGAAAATTTAGCACAAGTGCCTCCGCTGGCTGAAAATCAAAGGGTCATCAAGCCACCCAATAAAGCCATCAAGAAAGCAGGTCACATTCAAATACTCACTGGCCGGTTGGCACCTGAAGGTTCAGTGGCAAAAATCACCGGCAAGGAAGGTGAGCGCTTTGTTGGTTCTGCACGGGTTTATGACAGCGAAGCTGAAGCCAATCAAGGCATCAAGTCAGGCGAAGTGGTTGCGGGAGATGTGGTGGTGATTCGCTATGTGGGACCGAAAGGTGGTCCCGGCATGCCTGAAATGCTCAAGCCCACAGCTGCCATCATGGGCGCAGGTTTGGGTAAAGAGGTGGCTTTGATCACAGACGGTCGGTTTTCTGGTGGTTCTCATGGATTTGTGGTGGGGCACATCAGTCCTGAAGCACAGTTGTGTGGTCCCATTGCTTTGGTGCAAACGGGTGATGAAATTACCATTGATGCCAAGCAGAATTCAATAGACGTGGCAGTTGACGAAGCGGAATGGGCCAAGCGCAAAGCGGCATGGCAGAAGCCAAAGCAAACAGCTGTGAAAGGCACTTTAGCTAAATATGCGCGCTTGGTAGCTTCGGCGTCATTGGGTTGTATCACAGACGGTGATGAAACCACAGGAGTACCACATGGCTGACGGGCATGCAATGACAGGTGCAGATGCTTTAATCCACTCATTGGATGCAGAAGGTGTGACCACCATATTTGGCTATCCTGGTGGCGCGATTATGCCGGTTTATGATGCTTTAGAGCGTTCAACTGCGGCGATGAAACATGTCTTGATGCGACATGAACAAGGGGCGGTGCATGCCGCCCAAGGTTGGGCACGGGTTAAAGGCCAAGCGGGTGTGTGTTTCGCCACCTCGGGTCCAGGTGCGGCCAACTTATTGACTGGCATCGCAGATGCTTACATGGATTCCACGCCTGTGGTTTGTATCACAGGCCAAGTTTTTGAGCACCTATTGGGTTCTGACGCGTTTCAAGAGTTGGACGTCATCAGCATGGCAGCCCCAGTCACCAAGTGGTGTATTCAAGTAACCCAAGCGGCTGACATTGCACCGGCAGTGGCCAAAGCTTTTTATGTGGCTCAAAGTGGCCGTCCGGGACCTGTGCTGATCGACATCACAAAAAATGCCCAGATGGAAGTTTGTGAATGGCGACATAACAGGTGTATTTCGGTGCCGGCTTACCAAGCATTGCCTAAATTAGATGTGGCAGCGGTTGAACAAGCGGCTGAACTCATCAACCAAGCTCAAAAACCATTGCTGATTTTTGGACAAGGCGTCACCTTATCAGGAGCAGAATCTCTGTTGTCTGATTTGTTGTCCTTGCTTCCCATGCCTGCGGCCAGTACCGCTTTGGGTTTGTCGGCCTTGCCCAGTGATCACCCCTGTTTGATAGGCATGTTAGGCATGCACGGACATTATGCAGCCAACAAAATGACCAATGAATGCGATGTGTTGATTGCCATGGGCATGCGTTTTGATGATCGGGTGACCAGTGACTTGTCAAAATACGCGCGCCAGGCAAAAGTGGTTCATTTTGATATTGATGCCAGTGAAATCAACAAAAACGTGGCCACAGATGTGGCGGTTGTGGCAGACCTTAAAGCCTCATTGGCGTCATTGATGCCACACTTAAAAGCCAAGGTTTATGAACCTTGGTGGGCACAGCATAACCAACACCAATCCTTAGAGCAACAACAAGTGACGGTTACAGATTTGGTAAGTACCGCATCGGATGAACTGATGACTATGGCTGTGGTTGTCCGTGCCCTGAATGAACAATTCAACGATGCCATTTGGGTCACCGATGTCGGCCAACACCAGATGGTGGCTTGTCGTTATGCCAAGCTGAAGTCAAAACGCTGCTGGGTGACATCCGGCGGTCTGGGAACCATGGGTTTTTGTTTGCCTGCGGCTTTGGGAGCACAAATGGCAGCCCAGCAATCAGCCAAGCCAAAACCCGTGGTGGCAGTGGTCGGAGATGGTGGTTTGCAAATGACGGTTCAAGAGATGGCCGTATTAAAACAGCACCAAATCCCAGTCAAAGTGGTGGTTATGAACAATGAATATTTGGGCATGGTGAGGCAGTGGCAAGAACTGTATTTTGAACAGCGGTATGCAGAAACTGCGATAGAAAACCCAGATTTTTGTGCCTTGGCAGCTGCTTATGGTATCGATAATCAACAAGTTGATTCTCACAAGGCATTGGTTTCAGCAATAACCACAATGGCTAACCACAATGGGCCCTATTTACTCGAAGTGCGGGTTAAAAAAGAGGGCAATGTCTTTCCCATCATCACCCCTGGTGCATCGGTTTCAGAAATGCAATTAAGCACCGTCATGGAAACAACAATTGAGCAGAACAATCCAATCAATAGCGGAGAACAACAATGAAATTCACCATACTGGCCAACCATCAGGCCCATGTATTAACCAAAACGGCAGCCTTGTTTTCAAGGTTCGGTCTCACCATTGAAGATTGGCGCATGTCAGCTGTCTATCATGGCGCCACCATGCAACAACACATCCAAGTGGCTTGCAGTGATGCCATGGCGACACGCATCCAAAAGCAATTACAAAGGATGGTGGATGTACATGAAGTGCATTTTGAACCGGCGAATCAACCTTTTTGGGGTCAGGTCAACGAGCAACAGCGCTTGCCAGTAGCAAGTCATCAATAATTTTTATTACTACGAGACATATGTAGATGTCTCACAACAATTTAATTAAAAAAACAGGAGAACATATCATGGCAAAAATCAATTTCGGCGGTACTTGGGAACAAGTGGTTACTCGCGAAGAATACCCTTTAACAGAAGCGCAAGCGCAGCTGAAGAATAAAACCATTGCCGTTCTGGGTTATGGTGTACAAGGGCCCGGACAGGCGTTGAATTTAAGAGACAATGGATTGAATGTGATTGTCGGACAACGGGCTGATTCCAGTTCTTGGGACAAAGCTGTGGCCGATGGTTGGCAGCCGGGCGTGAATTTATTTGATGTGGCCACCGCTGCCAAAAAAGCAGATGTGGTGATGAACCTGCTGTCAGACGCAGGTCAAATTGCTGCCTGGCCGCAAATCAAAGTCGGGTTGAATGCAGGTGATACGCTTTATTTTTCACACGGGTTTGGCATCACTTTTCATGACCAAACGGACATCATCCCACCTGAAAATGTGGATGTGGTTCTGGTTGCACCTAAGGGGTCTGGCACCTCATTGCGCCGTTTATTCTTAGACAAAAAGGGTTTGAATTCCAGCTACGCGGTATTCCAAGATTTTACAGGAGAAGCGCAACAAACGGCAGTCGCTTTGGGAATGGCGATTGGTTCTGGTTACTTGTTTGAAACAGATTTTGAAAAAGAGGTGTATTCAGATTTGACTGGTGAGCGAGGCATTTTGATGGGGGCATTGGCTGGCTTATTTGAGGCACAATATGAAGTGCTGCGTCACCATGGCCATTCGCCTTCAGAGGCATTCAATGAAACAGTGGAGGAGCTGACCCAAAGTTTGATGCCATTGGTTGCCGAAAAAGGCATGGATTGGATGTATGCCAATACCTCAGCAACAGCGCAACGCGGCGCATTAGATTGGCGTCATAAATTCAGGGAAGCCAATGTGCCTTTGTTTGAAAGCCTTTATCAAAGTGTGGCTTCTGGGCAGGAAGCTGAGCGTGTGATTGCGGCCAACCAACACGATGATTACCGCTTACAGTTGAACGAAGAGTTACAAACATTGAGGGAATCAGAGTTGTGGCAAACAGGTTTACAGGTGCGTAAGTTAAGGCCAGAACAAGGTTCTGAAGCATGACTGTTGCAGAACGCAAAAACCATGATAAAGGTGTTTTTATCGATGTTTCGGCAGCCGCTCAGCGGCTGTCGGGTGTGGTTAATGAAACACCTTTGTCCCTGAACACGACTTATTCCGAACTTTTCGGGGCAATAGTGCTGCTAAAACGTGAAGATTTACAAACCGTGCGTTCTTATAAAATTCGCGGTTCTTACAATAAAATCAGCGCGTTAATGGAACGAGACACCAAGCTAAACCATGTGGTTTGTGCCAGCGCTGGTAACCATGCACAAGGTGTTGCAGATACGGCGAAGAAGCGACAAGTAAAGGCCACCATATTCATGCCTGTCACGACGCCCAAACAAAAGATTGAGCAGGTCAATATGTTTGGCGATCAATGGGTCGATGTGAAGTTAATAGGCGATACTTTTGATCAGTCTAACGATGCAGCCATGGCATTTGCACAACGGCAGCAGTTGCGCTTTATTCACCCTTTCGATGACCCTGAGGTCATTGCGGGTCAAGCCACCATTGGCTTGGAAATATTAAAACAGCACAATGAACCGATTGATTACCTTTTTGTGCCTGTTGGAGGAGGTGGTCTGGCTGCCGGTATGGTCTCTGTGTTTAGCCAATTGTCACCCGAAACAAAAATCATTGGTGTCGAGCCCTCGGGTGCGGCATCTATGGGGTTAGCTATTGAGCGAGGTCGCCCGACTGCTTTGGCGCAGTTAGATCGTTTTGTTGATGGTGCAGCAGTGTGCCAAGTGGGTCAGCACAGTTTTGAATTGTGCCAATCGGGTTTGACCGATGTGTTGACCGTTGATGATGGTTTGGTTTGTCAAACCATACTTAATCTATACAACAAAGATGCCATTGTGGTTGAGCCAGCTGGTGCCTTGTCTTTGGCTGGCTTGCAACAATATCAAGAGCAAATCAAAGGTAAGCATGTGGTATGTATTCTCAGTGGCAGCAACAACGACATCACCCGAATTGAAGAAATCAGGGAAAAAGCGCTGTTATATCATGGTTTAAAACATTATTTTTTGGTCAGGTTTCCACAACGGGCAGGGGCGTTGAAGTCTTTTGTGGCTGACATTCTGGGGGCAAATGATGACATCACTTATTTTCAATACCAGAAAAAACACAACCGAGAAAGCGGGCTGGCAGTGGTTGGTATAGAGCTTAAAAGTGAATCAGACTTCGAACCTTTGATGGATAAAATGAAGGCCCAAGGTTTTTTCAGTGATTATTTAAATCACCAACCTGAGCTGTTTTCTTTGTTGATGTGATCATTTATGACTTAGTCAGCAGGTGCGATGCATTTGTGGGCGAATGAAATATTAGATTGGTCCCTTTTGATTTCTTCCCAACGACTCAGTTTATCGTGAATTTTGCATTCATAGGTGTTGGTGAGTGTGCCAATTGAACAATTACTCAAGCTGACCACAACTTGACTGCTGGCTGCGAGGTTTCCACACAGGTGTGCTACAGCGTTTTTTGAATTTGATGCAGTTGCTTTATCTATCTTTTGATTCATGTCTATGAAAAGTGCTGATATGTTAAATGAACCATCTATATTTTTATAGTTATCAGATTCAAAAGGGATGGTGATTTCAATACTGTCTGCGTTGTGAGCACCTTTAGGTAAATGCATTTTAGACTTGGAACTCATCGGTGTGGTTATCGTGACCAATAAATGGTCTGTTTTATCTATTTGGTAAGGGTGCAATGCAGACTTGATCAATTGGGCTGCAGATAAATCTGCGTTCCATGTGGATTGATTGCTTGAAGTTGTCAGTTGTTCGGTTGGATTTGTAACTAAAGTCAGTGCAGTTAATAGCAGTTTTATGAGCATGATACGAGTATTTGTGTGATTAAAAGTATTTTAAGTGTGGCAGCGTATCAATTCAATGTTGTAAACATCTTTTTAAAAAGTGAGTCATTCGTCATTGATGCGTATGGCGGGCAGCCTGAGATTGAAATAAATTGATGCCATTCTGATGACAATGATTGATGAAATAGCCATTGAGTTGATAATTAAACTGGGTATTTGAAATTTATTCAGCACAAGAAAGACGACCACGCCGACCAAAGCAGAAACCGAATATAAAGTCTCTGTAGGTCTGAATATGAAGGGTACTTCATTTGATAAAACGTCCCTGATGACACCGCCCAAAACACCAGTGAACAGCGCCAATAACACAATGATGATGGTTGAATCATGGTAATCACTGGCAATTTCTGCACCCAAGATGGTAAAGAACGCGAGGCCAATGGCATCGAACAATCGCAGTGACTTGTGGGGTGGCTTGAAATATTTAAGATAAATGATGGTAAAGCCCGTGGCAAAAATAGACACCCATATGTTGATGGGTTCAGTAATCCAAAATACCGTTCGATCTAAAATAAGGTCGCGGAATGTGCCCCCGCCCAAAGAAGTGGCCAATGACAAAGCGGTGGCGCCTACCCAATCCAGGTGCATTCGTGCTGCAACTATGGCACCACTGACCGCGCAAACAAATACAGCCGCAAAATAAATGTAATCGATAATCATCATGTCGGCATTTTATCAGTTCTTAACTGAGCCACCTTATAAAAAAATGGCATGGATAAATAAACCTTTCTATTGGTCTTGTATTTTCATGAGCCTTGTATGATAATGCGAATCATTCTCACTTAAGTTGTGAATGCTATGATTAAAACAATCACTTTCGCCATCATGCATTTTTCCATTGCATTCTTGGTGGTTTACGCCTTAACTGGCAGCTTTTTAATTGGTGGAACAGTGGCTTTGATTGAGCCAGCTGTGAATACTGTTGGCTTTTACTTTCACGAAAAAGTGTGGCAACGGTTTGAAAGGAATTCGTTAAAGCTTGCGGATTAATGATTGGGTCGTTTTAGAATGTGACCTTTAGCTGTTGTAAGACTGGGTGCTTTGATAGAAAATAGCTGCTTAATCAAATGGAATTAAGCCAAGCTCGATCATGAACTTACCTTTTTTTATTGGCCTTAGGTACACCAAAGCCAAACGCAAGAACCATTTTATTTCCTTCATCTCTTTGATCTCAATGGGCGGCATTGCTTTGGGTGTGATGACCGTGATTGTGGTGGTTTCTGTGATGAATGGATTCAATAAAGAATTCAAAGAGCGCATGTTGAGCACCGTTTCTCATGCCACCATTTCAACCTATACTGGCGATCGATTAAATGATTGGCAAGCCACTGCGGAAACGGCCAAACTGAATGAGCATGTCTTGGGTGCCGCGCCATACATTCACAGTGAAGGCATGTTACAAGGTTCGCGCACCGAAGGCGCTTTGATCAGAGGGATTGAACCTGAATTAGAAACATCAGTAACAGAATTCCAAGATGCCATGCGTTATGGGGTGTTGGATGATTTACAAGCTGGTGAATTCAATGTCGTTTTGGGTGTTGATTTGGCGGCACATTTGGGGGTGGGACCAGGTGATAAGGTCACTTTGTACGTGCCTGAATTTCGCACCACGGCTGTCGGGGTAACGCCACGCTTGAAACGTTTTACTGTGACCGGTATTTTTGAGGTCGGTATGTATGAATACGATTTCAAACTGGCCTTGATTCACATGAGTGACATGCAAAAGTTATTGCGCATGCCCTCAGGTTCTGCCGAAGGGGTGCGATTGAAAGTGGATGACTTAATGCGTGCCAATGCCATAGCGCGAGAGATAGGCCTGAATTTAGATGGTTTTTTGAAAATCAGAGACTGGACCCAAGAACACGTTAATTTCTTTAAAGCCACGCGCACTGAGCGGATGGCGATGTTTATTATTTTGTCGATGATTGTGGCTGTGGCGGCTTTTAACATTTTATCGACTTTGGTGATGTTGGTGACTGAGAAACAATCAGATGTGGCGATTTTAAGGACTTTAGGATTGTCAGGAGGCCGCATCATGATGGTTTTTATGATTTCTGGTACTTTGATTGGGTTGGTCGGCACCCTGTTAGGTTTGGTAGCGGGTGTCATCGTTTCCTTGAATATCAGTAGTATTATTGAGGCAATTGAAGGTTGGTTTAATACCGAATTTTTATCCAAAGATATTTATTACATCACTGAGTTATCAGCTGATTTACAACAGAATGATGTTGTTATGATTGCTGGAATTGCTTTTGTTATGTCGGTTTTGTCTACTTTATATCCTGCTTGGCGTGCAGCTAAGATTCATCCTGCGGAGGCTTTGCGTCATGAGTGATGTGATTTTAAGTTGTCAACAATTGGCAAAGACCTATCAAGACGGTGAAAAAAATGTTCAGGTTTTCAAGGACTTAAATTTTGCCATTAAATCCGGCGAATCTGTGGCCATCATGGGGGCTTCAGGTTCTGGAAAAAGCACATTGATGCATTTGTTGGGTGGTTTGGATCACGCCACAGCTGGTCAGATTCTGCTAAAAGGTAAGGATTTATCAAAGCTGAGCGCCAACAAACGAGGCATGATGCGCAATCAGCATTTGGGATTTGTTTATCAGTTTCATCATTTATTGCCTGAGTTTACCGCTTTGGAAAATGTCATGATGCCGCTGTTGATCGCTAAGAAAGGTAAAAAAGAAGCGGCTAAAATCGCCGCAGATACTTTGAAGCAGGTGGGACTGTCTGAGCGTTTGACGCATCGGCCTGCACAATTATCAGGCGGTGAACGTCAAAGGGCTGCCATTGCGCGTGCTTTGGTGATGCAGCCTGATTGTATTTTAGCCGATGAGCCGACGGGTAATTTGGATGAAAAAACGGCACAGTCTGTTATGGATATGTTTTTAGAGTTAAATCAAGCAAATAACACGGCTTTGATTTTGGTCACTCATGACATGGCAGTGGCGCAGCAGATGCAAAAAATTTATGAATTAAGACTTGGAGATTTACACCCATACAGTGGCAATTAAGTAAAAGCGTTAACAACAGCCATTTGTTGGCTTTTGTACTGGGTGTGTTTCACATCTGGTGTCTACCTGATTTGTCTTGGGTATGGGGGGTGTTAACGTTTTATGGGCTGTTGGTTTTGGCCAACTGGATAAAGCAAAATACGTTTTTAACGCCAGTTTTGTTTTTGTTTTTGGGCTTGTTGTTGGTTGGAATTACGGCTCAATGGCATATTTCACAGCAGTTGAAGTCACCCAAATATGATCAGCATATCAAAGTGCAAATTTTGGGCTTGGTGAAAAGTCAAAGTGACCGACACCAAATTGTCGCCAAAGACACCTCATCATCTCATAAATATTTGTTAAACCATTACTCGGATGACACGGTACCTTGGCAGTCGGGTGATGTTTTGTCCTTGGTTGTTAACCTGAAGCCTCCACATGGAACCGCCAACCCGGTTGGATTTGATCGTGAGCGTTGGTTGTTCAGAAAACACATTGCAGCAACTGGCACAATCAAAACTTGGAAAGTACTTACTGTTGATACATGGAACCCCTTACACCACGTCAATCGTTGGCGGGCAGAAGTGGCAAAGCTTTGGCAAGCATCAATAGAGGACAGAAAAGTCAGTGCATTGTTAATGGCTTTGTCAGTGGGTGACAAATCACATTTTGATCAAGAAGATTTCAAACGATTTCAAAATACTGGCACTGCCCATTTGGTGGCGATCTCGGGTCTACATATAGGCATGATGGCAGCGGTTGGCTATGGCTTGGGTTGGCTGTTTTTTGCATGCTGGCCACAGGAGCGAATCACCCGACCTCAAATTCAAGCGATGAGTGCATGGGTATTGGCTGCAACATATGCCGCTTTGGCTGGGCTGGCAGTTCCGACTTTGCGGGCTTTATTGATGCTGACTGTTTATTTGTATTTCCAATTCATCAAAAGAAAAGCCTATGCATGGGATGTGTGGTCTTTGAGTTTATTTCTGGTGGTTTTGTTTGATCCGTTGGGGGTGCTGGATTTCGGCTTGTTTTTGTCTTTTGGTGCTGTGGCCGTTTTGATTCTGGTGTTCCAGGGGCAAGGTAACCGCCATGACGAAAATAAATTGAAGTGGCATCAGTGGATAAAAGCACAATGGGTGTTGTTGCTAGGTTTGATGCCTATGCAGCTATTGATGCTCGGTCGTGTGACTTGGGTAGCACCTTTAGTCAATATGATGGCCATACCATTAATGACGGTTGCCATTGTGCCTTTGTTGTTCATGGTTTTGATGTGGCAGTTTTTAGTCGGCAAACCGCCCGAATTTTTAATGGATATTTTGGTGCTGTTGTGTGAGCTGTTCTATTGGATACTCGACCTTTTTGAGTCGTTGCCTTGGGTTTCAATGGATGTGCCTTCAATGTCTTGGTGGCAGTGGCTGTTTTTGATGGGCTTTTTGCTGTTGATGCTGTTGCCTCGTGTCATCCCACAAAAATTTTGGGCATTCTTTTTGCTGTTGCCAGTTGTTATAAACACCAAAGAGTCCTTGCCTAAAGGGTTTTTCAAAGCACAGTTTTTTGATGTTGGTCAAGGGTTATCTGTGGCCATTAGCACCCGAAATCATGACATGTTGTATGATTTAGGTGCCGCTTATGACAGTGGCTTCAATTGGGCAGAAGCGGTGGTCCTGCCAGCATTAAAAATTGAAGCCATCAAGCATTTAGATGCGGTGGTGGTTTCTCACCAAGACAATGACCATGCAGGAGGTTTACCCTTCCTTAAAGAGTTAATCAACATAGAAAAAGTCTATGGCTCAACTGAGGGTCAAATCTCCTGTGTTAAAGGCGTGCATTGGCAATGGGATGAGGTCACTTTCGAAGTGCTCAGTCCTTATAATTTGATACCCTACCTGAAAAACAACAGTTCCTGTGTTTTGCGGGTCAGTTCTGTCCACGGCAGCCTGTTATTAACCGGTGACATAGAATCTGCCGTTGAATACCGCTTGTTGTCTCAGTCAGATAAATTACAAAGTGATGTGATGTTGATGCCCCACCATGGCAGTAAAACATCTTCTACGGCCGCGTTTATTGAACAAGTGTCGCCACAATGGGTGGTCAATTCGTCGGGAAAATACAATCCATTTAATCACCCAGCCACTGAAGTGATGGAGCGTTATGAAATGCCTGTCTTTGACACCCAACAATTAGGACAAGTCACCGCTTCAAATTACCCTGTTTGGCATTTTCATGGTTTCAGGGAAGATTTTCCGAAACTGTGGCGAAATGCCCCACAAGAATGAAAATAAATTTAAGCACAAAAAAACCCGGAATCAATCCGGGTTTTTTATTTTTAAAAGCGTCAGAATTTAATCTTGGATGATTAATTCAGTTCTTCTGTTTTTAGCTCGGCCTTCTTCAGTTGCATTGTCTGCCATTGGGCTAGACTCGCCATAACCTTTAGAAGTCAAACGATCTGCAGAAATGCCTTTGTTGACCAAGTAGTCTTTAACCACTTGAGCACGTCTTTCTGATAAAGCTTGGTTATATGATTCTGAACCTTTTGAATCAGTGTGACCAGCGACTTCTACAGCAATCTTACCATGTGTGCTCAATGTAGAAACAGCAGCATCTAAAATGGCAAAAGACTCAGCCCTCAATGAAGATTTGTCAAAGTCAAAGTGTACACCTTGTAATTCGATAACAACTTCAACTTCACAGCCGTCAGCATCAACTACTGCACCAGGTTTGCTGTCTGGGCATTTATCTTTCGAATTAACAACACCATCATTGTCGCTGTCTAATTCACAACCATACATGTCAACTTGTGCACCAGCTGGTGTGTTTGGACAACGGTCATCTTGATCGCTGACACCGTCGCCATCTGAATCAACAGGTGCAGGTGTAACAATGTCTTCAGCAACAGCTGACTTAGATGCAGCACCAATGGCCACGTTCATTGCCATTGTGAAAATGTAATCGTCATAACTGCTTTGTGAACCCACAATGTCATCATTGTCTATGCGGTATTTAATTTCTGAAGTAAAGCCAAAGCGGTCGTTGATTTTTTTCCTGACACCAGCACTCAAATTCAACATAATGTCATCTGATTTAACGCCTGACCATGCTTTTTCACCGTCATGGTCAATGTAACCACCACCGAACCCCAAGAAAGGGCGTAAGCTGCCTTTTTCTCCGAAGTGGTAGCGGGCCATAATGCCTGCAGCGTATTGGTCAATGGCGCCGTTGCCAGTATCGGCAGTGAAACGAGCTGTGTCAAATTCTCCTTCAACAGACCAGTTTTCACTGACAAATTTGCCCAAACCAATACCCCAGCCGAAGTCAGATTCTAAACCTTTGGCACTGTCAACTGCATGGAAGTTGATCATTGGAGAAATCATCCAACGCTCATCAAATTCTGCGGCTGAGCTTAAGCCTGTCAAGCCGACTAAACCGGCCATCAATAACGCTTTTTTCATTTCTTTTACTCCTCAGTAATCTTGTTAATGAAATATTTTACTGTCGTAGTTTAACAATTTCATCAGATGTTAACAACTTTTAACAAAAAAGCCGGACTGTGCCGGCTTTGTATTTGTACATTTTGTTTTATTTTAATCTAAGTCTAAAGACGACTTGGTTTTGTTACGACGTGAACGCTCTTTGTCGCGGTATTCTTTTACACAAGAGTCTTGGTCGTACATCACGCAAGCCAAGTAATCGGTAGATTCAATCAATGCCGCACGAATTGCTTTTCCTGCTGGTGTTTTCTTCTGACCGCCTAAAGAGCCGCTAAAATAACCTTTAGAAACACCAAAATTCATACCGCCACCTTTTGCGGTGCCTTCAATTGTTCTGACATATTCAACTTCACCCGTTGTGGCATTCACCACACGCAAGTCGATTGCTAAATATGCTTTCTGGCTTTTACCACCAACTCTGAAGCCTTTGAAGCCTATGCCGCCACCAGTGCCTTTGGTGTTTTCTTCATAAGCGGCCACTTTACCCGTAATCAGGTATTGAGCACCGGTGACTTTACCCATTTTGGCTGCCGATGATTTTGAAACCCGACCTGAAGCGCCTAAATCCTGTTCGCCCAGAACGCTGTCTAATTTTTGACGTTCTACCACTTTGAATGCACCTGTTGAGACCAGTTCGTTGGCCAGCATGCCGCCTAGTTCACGGCCTACGTCAGCACGCCACCAATGGGCTTGTGTAGAATTGGTAAAGTCCAAAACAGCCACAACGGGTCTGTCTTTGGCCATGACACCGAAAGACGATGTCAACGTAACGATTAATAACAATAACTTTTTCATAATTTCACCTCTAACTTTTAAATATTGATAATTGCTTCTTATACTGCAACAATCTACCCTGATTTTTACTGACAATCAATCATGGATAATAAAAAACTTGATGAATTACGCAGAAATTTGGACGAAATTGATGACAACATCATTTCTTTGATCGCTCAAAGGCAGGCCCATGTTGAAGAAATTGGTCTGGTTAAGAAAGACATTAATAAGCCCACGCGCGACTTTAAAAGAGAAAAAGAAGTCATGGATGGCGTCAAAGCCAAAGCCAAAAAAGCAGGATTAGATGAAACGGTAGCACAAAGTATTTTTGAACTCATCATTGAAACGTCATTGAGTAAACAGGAAAACCTAAAGGTTAAACAGTCGACCTATGGTGCAAACAAAAAAGCATTAATCATCGGTGGTAATGGAAAAATGGGTCAATGGTTTGCCCAATTCCTCAGTACCCAAAATTTTGATGTTCACATCAATGATCAGGCACCATTGTCCAGTCAGAAAAATTTCATTGCCGACATTGAAACCATTGAACTGGATCATGATTACATCATTGTTGCTGCGCCGATCCAAAAAAGTGCTGAAATTATCGAGCAGTTAGCCACTTTGAAACCCAGTGGCATTGTATTGGACGTCAGTTCTATCAAAAGTCCATTGCGCCGACCGTTGAGGCTTTTAACAGATGCTGGCTGCCGTGTGGTGTCGATTCACCCGATGTTTGGACCGGCCACTCAACTGCTGTCTAATAAACACGTCATATTCATTAACATGGGTGATGAAGAAGCGGTCACTCAAGTCAAACAGTTGTTCCATCCGACCATGGCAGAGCGAATAGACATGAAGTTTGAAGATCATGACCGCCTCATTGCTTATGTGCTTGGTTTGTCTCATATCCTGAACATCGCATTCATGACGGTTTTGACAGAATCTGGTGAAGCTGCCCAACATTTGGCACAACTGTCGAGTACCACATTTGATGCTCAGTTGGACATTGCCCGTAATGTCTCACATGAGAATCCACACCTTTATTATGAAATTCAAAAACTGAACCATTACACGCCAAGTACACTCAATGCCTTATCAGATACAGTCCAACGGTTAACAAAGTTGGTGCATGATGGCAATGATGTGGCTTTTACTCAGATTATGAATCAAGCCAAACAATATTTTGCAGATTAATACCCAGTTAAACGCTTGTTGTTAGAGTTGGTTACATCTGGCTTGAGATTTTTACAATAGTCAGCATATAATGATAAGAAAGCTGAGTGCAAAAAGTGTACTCAGTAAATTCACACAATTTAAATTTTTGAGAGAAAGAAATGAAACAAATGCAATCTTCTAACCCGGCAATGAAACAATTTGAGCAGCAGAGCATGAGCTTAGGGCCTGTTGACGAACTCATTGTTGATGATTCGCAACGCATGACTGTCAATGGCACCATAAATAAAACAGGCATCTTGTTGATGGTTGTTGTGGCTGTTGGCGCTTTCAGTTGGAATACCATTATGACCAACCCTTCTTTGGGTTATGGTTTAGCGATATTTGGAGCGATTGGTGCCTTTATTGCCAGTTTAGTGGTCAGTTTTAAACCCACAACTGCACCGATTGGCGCACCGATTGTTGCTGTGCTTGAAGGTTTGTTTGTCGGTGCGATTTCAGGCGTTTTTGAAATGCGTTACCCCGGTTTGGTGGTTCAAGCCATTGGTTTGACCATTGCAGTGATGTTTTCTATGCTGTTTGCCTACCGTACGGGTATCATTAAAGTGACTGGCACTTTCAAGAAAGTCATGGCTTTTGCTTTGATGGGTGTCGGTTTGTTTTATGTTGTGAGCTTTATCGCCAGCTTTTTTGGCGCCGCGCCTTCTTATTTTGAAATGGGCAACAACAGCATGTTCAACATTGGCTTGAACTTGGTGATTGTTGGATTGGCGGCGTTGAGTCTGGTTTTGGATTTCGATTTTATCGAACGTGCGTCTGAACAAAACACGCCTAAGTATATGGAATGGTACGGTGCCTTTGGTTTGATGATTACTTTGGTTTGGTTATACATCGAGCTGTTGCGTTTGTTGGCTCGATTCCAAGAAGATTAACAGCGAGAAGATAAACAGAGAATAGACATGAGTGTTGAAGTCATCAAAGTTGAATACAATAACCCACGACATGCCAAACACATGATGGAGTTGTTAGATTGTTATGCCACTGATCCTATGGGCGGCGGCGTGGCTTTGAGTGACTTCACTGCGCAAAATTTGGTTCCGGCCTTGTCTCAAAGGCCGGAAGCATTCAGCTTGATCGCTTATGTTGACGGGCAGCCTGCCGGTCTGATGAATTGTTTTGAAGGCTTTTCGACCTTTGCCTGTCAGCCTTTGGTGAATGTACATGATGTGGTGGTGGCTCAAGAATACCGTCGCATGGGTGTCAGTCGAGCCTTGTTTGATCGAGCAGAACAGGAAGCTGTTGACCGCGACTGTTGCAAGTTAACCCTTGAAGTCCTTGAAGGAAATGCAATAGCACAAACTGCCTATGAAAATTATGGATTTAAACATTATCAATTAGACCCACAATTGGGTGCAGCAATGTTCTGGGAAAAGAAATTATGAAACAATTTTTGGTGGTATTGGCTTGCTTGTATTTGGCAGCCTGTGTTGAGAAAGGCGAAGATAAATCAGTAGAATCAAAAGATTTGACTGAAAATAAAGTCACTTTGAAAGCATGTACCAAAGAATTGAAAATATGTCCGGATGGCAGTGGTGTTGGCCGAAACAGTGCCAATAACTGTGAATTTGACGCTTGCCCAGAGACAAAGCCTCAAAATTCTGCTGGCTGTACCGATGATGTTAAACAATGTCCTGACGGTAGTTTTGTCAGTCGTGACCCTCTGAAAAGCTGTGCTTTCAAAGCCTGTCAGGAGTTGCCGGTTATGAAAAAGAGTGAGCCCATGATGTGTACACAAGAGGTCAAGCAATGTCCAAATGGAAGTCATGTTGGCAGAGACCCAAATAACAATTGTGCTTTTTCGCCATGTCCCAAAGATAGCGCTAATCTCCAATAAGCCGTTTTCAATCAGCGCCGTCCGTTTTATAATGTTGCATTCTATTAATCAATCAACGGCAAACCATGAAATTTTTGGTCAGTAATGACGACGGTGTTCATGCCAAAGGCATAAAAAAACTCAGCAGTATGCTCAAAGACTTAGGTGATGTGGTGGTTTTTGCGCCCAATCGTGACCGTTCGGGCGCCAGTAACTCTTTGACTTTAGATCGGCCCATTCGTGTGGAAAAAGTGGAACCAGAGGTTTATAGTGTTTATGGTACGCCTACAGATTGTGTTCACTTAGCCGTTACGGGTGTGATGGAAGATGAACCAGACATGGTGGTATCAGGGATCAATAATTCAGCCAACCTCGGTGATGACGTATTGTATTCAGGTACGGTGGCTGCTGCGATAGAAGGTCGTTATTTGGGGTTGCCTGCTGTGGCTGCTTCAATAGTTGTAGATTCAGTCAAAGGCAAAAGGCAAAAAAGAAATTACGACACGGTGACCCATTTTCTGAAAAAAATCATCCAGCATGTGATGACCCATCCTTTACCCCAAGACACCATATTGAATGTCAATGTACCGAATTTAGAGGTGGATGAAATCAAAGGTGTCAAAATCACAAGGTTAGGCAATCGACACAAAGCTGAAAATGCCATCCCGATTACAGACCCTCGAGGGTTTAAAATGTATTGGATTGGCCCTGCAGGCCCGGAAGCTGATGCAGGAGAAGGCACAGATTTTCACGCCGTAAAAAATGGTTATGTTTCTATTTCTCCTATACAGACCGACATGACCAAGCATGATTTTATCAATGAATTAGGCACTTGGGCCAATCATTTATGATGAGTCCTGTTGGCATAGGCATGACATCAGAGCGCACGCGATTGCGCATGATTGAACGCCTGCGCCAACAAAACATCAATGACGAACGTGTTTTGATGGCCATGTCTAATGTGCCGAGACATTTATTTGTTGATGAGGCTTTATCACACCGTGCTTATGAAGACACGGCTCTGCCCATCAGTCACGGCCAAACCATCTCACAACCATGGGTTGTGGCACGCATGACGGAAGTCATTTTACAAGATGATGTGCCAGAAAAAATCCTTGAATTAGGCACAGGCTCTGGGTATCAAGCCGCTGTTTTGGGACAATTAATCGATCAGGTGTTCAGCATTGAACGGATTGACAAGTTAACCAAGCCTGCGCGCCGCCGATTCATCAATATGGGTTATAGGAACATCCGCTGTAAAACAGGTGATGGTTTTGAGGGCTGGGCAAGCGAAGCACCATTTGATGTCATCATATGTACTGCGGCACCAGAAAAAATTCCATACAGCTTGTTAGATCAGTTGAAAGAAGGCGGTAAAATGATTCTGCCAGTGGGAGACAAGGACAAGCAAGAATTGATTGCTTTAATCAAAGGTGAGGATGGATTCAGCCAAGAAAAGCTCGGCGAAGTGTTTTTTGTGCCGCTGTTAGAAGGGGTGGTGCGATGATGATTCGTTTGGTATTGCTGACATTGGTATTGTCGTTATTATCTGCCTGTGGTAGCAAAAAAAGGCCTGCTCGAGTTGATGAGATCAATACCAAAAAATACGCTCAAAGCAGCAAGGTCAGCTCAAGAAGAACTGCACAGCGCATTGAAAATAAAAAAAACAGAGACCAATATCAAGTACGAAAAGGCGACACTTTGTACTCCATTGGTTTCAAATATGACCTGGATTATAAATTTTTGGCCCAGATCAACAACATCTCAAAACCTTACAGAATTTATCCGGGTCAAACCTTAAAGCTTAAATCTGACAGCAAGAAATCTTATGTGACCACACAGCCTTTAAAGACCAACCCCATAGTTACCAATCACAAAATTCAGGCCAAACCATTGGCAAACAGCCAAGGGAGTCAATATCAGCCGGCAAAAGTCAGTTCTAAGCCAGTGGTTAAAAAGCCAGTCGCTGTTGCCACAAAACCTGCTATAAAACCAACTAATAATCCAACCAATCAGTCGACAGTTAAACCTGCCACAAAGCCTGCAGTAAAACCCAAAGCCATTGCAGCCAAAACGCCAGCCGTCAAAAGCGGCAACATCACATGGTCATGGCCCACAGCAGGAAAAATCCGCAGCACCTTCCTCGCCAGTAACCCCGCTCGCAAAGGCATATCCATAGGTGGTAAAGAGGGGCAGGCAGTCAAAGCCGCGGCTCCTGGGGTTGTGGTTTATTCTGGTTCTGGTTTGCTTGGCTATGGCGAACTCATTATCATCAAACACAATGATCAATTCCTCAGCGCCTATGGCCACAACAAAAAACGCTTGGTTACAGAGGGTGATGTGATTAAAGTGGGTCAAACCATAGCTGAACTGGGTTCCAGTGGCACCAATGTCAACAACCTGCATTTCGAAATCAGAAAAAACGGCAAACCAGTCAATCCATTGAATTATGTTAAGCCCTAGTTAGGAATTGAAAAAAGAGCTGTTGTATATGTTGAATGTTTTTACACCGGTGTGTAATCGCTTAAGTTGATTTATGGAACAAAAATGCCTCACTCAAGTCGAGATTGTGCTTAAATCTTAGCCTATAGTGTATTTATGCAGGGTTGTTTATGAAGAAAAGTGAATTTAAAGTGGTTTTGTTAGTTGTTTTTCTTTTGCTGTCTGCAGGATCAATTGCCAGTGAAGAGAATGACACAGGCATTAAAAAGTCAAAGCCGCTCCCATGTATGGAAAATCAGATTTACCGAGCTTTTGATTTCTGGTTGGGTGAGTGGGAGGTTTATGGAAGTTTGGATAAAAGGGGCCCAAAACTTGGTCATAACAGCATCACTCGAACTGAACAAGGTTGTTTGATTATGGAGCAATGGCAAGGCGCCAGCGGCAGTACCGGCACCAGCATGAATTACTACGATGGCATCAGTGAAAAGTGGGTGCAACGTTGGGTCAGCGGTGGTGGCACAGTGATTGAGTATTCTGGTGGGTTGGTTGATATAGAAGGAAATCATTCCAAAAGCAAAAACAAAGCCATGCGATTGATTGGAAAAATCTACTATGCATCAAGTCAGCAAAAACCACAAGTCAGAGATTTCCGAGGCACATGGACGCCATTAGAGCAAGGTGTTGTCCGACAGTTTTTTGAAGAATCAATAGATGATGGAAAAACGTGGAAAGTGTGGTTTGATGGCTTTTATTTTCCGGCAAAATAGGCCCGCAAGTAAAGGCCTGAGCTTGCAATAAGATAAAAGCAAGCTCAGTTATTTTTATACAATCAATTCTTCTGCAGCATTTCTAAAATACTGGAAAAATCTTTGCCACCTTGCCCGGCGGCTTGGTGGATTTGGTATAGCTGTGTGGCCAATGCACCCAGTGGTGTGGCGCTTTGGCTTTTGGCAGCCAGTTCTTGCGATAGACCTAAATCTTTGCTCATCAAGTCAACCATGAAACCACCTTGGTATCCATTACTTGATGGCACGTTGTCCATGACGCCAGGGTAGGGGTTGTAGACTTGTAATGACCAGTTGTTGCCGGAGCTGGCTTTCATGATGTCTGACATCACTGCTGGGTCGAGGCCTTGTTGTGCGCCCATGTTCAGCGCTTCAGCTGAACCAATCATATGAATGGCCAGCAGCATGTTGTTACAAATCTTGGCCACTTGTCCAGCACCTGATGTGCCAGCATGAAAAATGTTCTTGCCCATGGCTTGTAGAACGGGTTGAGCGCGCTCGTAATGTTCGGCTTCACCACCACAAATAAAGGTCAATGAACCGGCTTGTGCCGCAGCTGTGCCGCCCGATACCGGTGCATCAATCATGGCAATGCCGCTGATCTCGCAGGCTTTGGCGACGGTACGCGCATCATCGGCAGCAATGGTCGATGAATCGATGACCAGCACGTCTTTTTTCAAGTGGCTGATTAAGCCGTTGTTGCCCTTGTTGTTGCCAATATAGAGGGATTTCACGATGGCGCCATTGGGCAACATGGAAATCACAAAATCGGCGTCAGTGACCGCATCAGTGGCCTGTGCTGCAATCGATGCGCCAGCGGCTTTCAATTCAGCCATGGCGTCTTTGTTCAAATCATAAACGGTGACTGCAAAGCCTTCGTTTATCAGGTTTTTGGCCATGGGGCCGCCCATGTTACCTAAACCAATAAATGCTACTTTTTGTGTCATTTTGTCATCCCCTCAGGTTTTGTAAAGTATTCGGCAAGCTGTTGATCAGTGATGTCTTCTACTGATGAAACGCTCCATTGTGGTGTGCCGTCTTTGTCAATCAACAAGGCGCGAATGCCTTCTTGTAAATCTGGGTGCATGGCGCACTGAACCGACATCGTCAATTCCATGGCAAAGACTTCGTCTAAGCTCATGTGTTTGGCCATTTCAATTTGCTCTCTTACCAAAGCCAAAGTCATCGGCGAGCCGCCTAACAATGAAGCTTTGGCGCGTGACAACCATTTGTCATCGGTTTCCAAGCCTTCAAACTGTGCCACCACATCAGATAAATCAGTCGGTGCCATCAGTTCATTGATCAACTCATAATTCATCCACAAAGCAGACTCATGTACGCGGCATTCCATTTGTGTGGTGGTGATGGCTTCTGTGATACCATCATGTGTGCCGTCAGAGCTGGCTATGGCCTGAAGCACATGGTCTTTGTCTTCGGATGCGACAGCAAAGTCTGCCAGTTTGGTGAACAATGCATCGGCGGCATTCATTCGTGCACCAGTCATGCCCAAAAATTCGGCACATTTACCTGGCATGCGGTTGAAAAACCAGGAAGCGCCGACATCGGGGTATAATCCGATGGTCACTTCTGGCATGGCGATCATAGAGCGTTCTGTTACGATGCGGTGTGAACCACCGACAGCAACACCCAAGCCGCCGCCCATGACGATGCCGTCAGCCCAAATGATAACGGGTTTGGCATATTCGTGGATGGTTTGGTCGAGTTTGTATTCCTTGGTGAAGAATTCAGTGGCTTTGGCAGGTACATCGCCCGCTGCGGTTTCTTTCATTGAGTGGTATAACATCACCACGTCGCCGCCGGCACAGAATGCTTTCTCACCTGCGCCTTCAACCCATACCGCTTTGACTTCGTCATTGGTCGCCCAATCATCCAAAGCCACTTGCATGGACTCAATCATGTCAGTCGATAAAGCATTCAAAGCTTTCGGTTTGTCGAGGATGATTTTCCCCAACAAGCCGAATGATGTTTCAATAGTCTCCGCAACAATGGCCATCAGATGATCACCTCAGTGGCACCTTCTTCCAAAACTTTGCGTGAAATAATCAAACGCATGATTTCATTGGTGCCCTCTAAAATTCTATGTACACGCGAATCACGCACATGTCGTTCCAGTGGGTATTCTTTGATGTAACCATAACCGCCGTGTAGTTGTAATGCTTCGTCACAAATTTGGAAGCAGACATCGGTAGCAAAACGTTTGGCCATGGCGCAATAGGCCGTGGCTTGTGGGTCTTTGCTGTCTAATTTAACCGCAGCCAAGCGAACCATTTGGCGTGCCGCAATCAATTCAGTAACCATGTCGGCCAATTTGAATTGCAGGGCTTGGAATGAAGCCAGTTTTTTAGTGAACTGCTTTCTTTCCAACATATAAGCCTGTGCTTGGTTGACAGCCGCTTGTGCCGTGCCCAAAGAACATGAAGCGATGTTGATGCGACCACCGTCTAAACCTTTCATGGCGAAGGTAAAGCCTTTGCCTTCATCACCAATCAAATAACCGGCTGGGATGCGCACGTCTTCAAAAGTGATCAAGCGTGTGGGCTGTGAATTCCAACCCATTTTGTCTTCTTTCTTACCGTAGCTGATGCCAGCGGCATCCGCAGGAACCATAAAGCATGAAATGCCTTTGGGGCCAGTGGTGCCGGTGCGTGCCATCACGATCAATACATCAGTAGAACCTGCGCCTGATATGAAGGTTTTGCTGCCATTAAGAACGTATTCGTCACCGTCTTTTTTGGCAGAAGTTTGCAAATTGGCGGCATCTGAACCATGGCCAGGCTCGGTCAAACAATAAGAAGCCAACAGTTCACCAGAAGTCAGTTTGGTGCCCCATTCATTGGCCAAAGTTTCTGACCCAAATGAGGTCAGCATCCAAGCACACATGTTGTGGATGGTTAAAAAAGCTGTGGTTGATGTGCAATGTTTAGACATTTCTTCGAAAATCAAAGAAGCATCCAAACGGCTCAAACCCAAACCACCATACTGTTCTGGTGAATATAAGCCCAAAAAGCCCAGTTCGCCGGTGGATTTAATCACATCGACAGGAAAATGGCTTTCTTCGTCCCACTTGGCAGCATTCGGCGACATTTCACTTAAGGCAAATTCTTTGGCTGCATCGACAAAAGCTTGTTGGTCTTCGTTTAAATCAAAATTCATAACTTAGTCCTCCTAATAGCAAATAATAGCAAGTTGGCATTACAAATTAATGGTGGCATTTGGTGCCGCATCATCTGGAATGTCGTCTTCAAACCAACGTGCAGTAATGGTCTTGGTTTCGGTGTAGAAACGAACCGCTTGCTTGCCGTAGGCGTGTTGGTCACCGTAGAAGGATTTTCTCCAGCCAGTGAATGAGAAGAAAGGCAAGGGCACTGGAATAGGGATGTTGATGCCCACTTGGCCGACTTTGATTTCATGTTGGAATTTGCGCGCCGCTGCACCTGATGATGTGAACAATGACGTGCCGTTACCGTAAGGGTTGTTGTTAATCAACTCAATGGCTTCTTCCAAAGTGTCTGCTGTCATGACACACAAAACGGGGCCAAAGATTTCAGTTTTGTAAATTTCCATGTCAGTGGTGACGTTAGAGAATAATGTGGGTCCAATCCAGTTGCCGTTCGGGTAACCTTCGACTTCCAAGCCTCGGCCATCCAATAACAAATCAGCGCCTTCTTCAACACCTTGTGCAATCAAACCTTCAACGCGTGCTTTGGCTTGTGGTGAAATCAATGGGCCGTAAAAAGACTTAGGATCTTCCCAGTAACCGGGTTTCATTTCAGTCATCTTGCCTTTGATTTCGTCTAACCAAGACTGCGCTTCACCTACCAATACAGCGACAGAAATTGCCATACAACGTTGACCGGCTGCACCACAGGCAGAGCCCGCAATATTATTGATCACTTGGTTTTTGTTGGCATCTGGCATCACAACCATGTGGTTTTTAGCACCAGCAAAAGCTTGAACACGTTTCAAGTTATCGGTACCTGTTTTGTAAATGTGTTCGCCTACAGGTACTGAACCGACGAAAGAAATCGCTTCGATGTCATCGTGGTGCAATATTTGATTCACTTGATCTTTACCGCCATGAACCACTTGTAATACGTCACGAGGAAAACCTGCTTCGTAGAACAATTCAGCCAAACGCATCGGTGTGTTTGGATCTTGCTCAGAAGGTTTTAAGATGAATGTGTTGCCACAAACAACGGCCATAGGGAACATCCACAAAGGAATCATCGCAGGGAAATTAAATGGTGTGATACCGGCACAAACGCCCAAAGGTTGAATCAAAGAATAGGTGTCAACTTTAGAGGCAACGTTTTCAACTGTTTCGCCCATCATCATGTTAGGGATGTTGGCGGCATGTTCTGCCACTTCAATACCACGCCACACGTCGCCTTTGGCATCTTCGAAGTTTTTACCTGTTTCAAGGGCCAAAATTTCAGCCAACTCATCATGGTGTTCTTTCAATAAATGTTGGTATTGCAACATCATGCGGGCACGTTTGGTAACCGGCACGTCTTTCCATGTTTCAAAAGCATTTTTAGCTGAAGCAATCGCTTGCTCCATTTCAGATTCAGTGGCCATAGGCACTGTGCAAATCACTTCTTGAGTGGCAGGATCGGTCACGTCCAACCAATCGTTTGTTTTACTGATGACGGCTTGGCCATCGATAAACATGGAAACTTGTTTTGTCATAATACACCTTGATTATTTGTGTTGATTTGAATCCTTTCTTGTCCTGAGCAGAACAAGAAGTGTCAATGGGTTCGCTTTGGCTGGTTGTCCCCCAATCAAAGCGCGACGTATTATAACACTTTTAAGCTTGGAAAACGTTGTAATTCAGAATGTGGCTTTTGCGATTTATCAGGCCAGATTAAAAGTGAATTCAAAAACAGTTCAGATTTCTTAAAATATCTGATAGAATCATTGAATAATCAAGTAATTACGACAGAATGAATCAGTCTAAAATCGCAGCTTTAACCGCACTTTCAAGGCAAAAGATTGAGCCAGCTTGTGAAATGTACATAGCGCACATGGAAGCTTGTTGGCAACAGTCATTGACCGAAGCGCTGCGCCAAAGAAAAGCTGAAGATTTAGATTATGAACTGAAACGAAAACACCAAATTTTGATTGATGCCTTTCATGATGTGGCGGTTAAAATTTTCGAACAAACTTTACATCTGGAGAATAGAGAAGAAAAGTCTGTGCGCGGTGCGTCTGTTTTTTCTTCTGTTGGATTTGACCACATTGAATTGGCAATGGCCGTGTCACAGTTGGAAGCTGTGTTGAAAATCCGCTTCAATCAAGCTTTTTCCTTATTGGAGAAAAGGAACAAAGCGCTGTTTTATTTCGGAAAAATTGACATTCAGTCTATGCCGTTTGGTTTGGCTAACATCACCCAAATGTTAAAAGAAGTGTTTTTGGCAGTCGAACTGAATCAAGAGAATCAACTGAAATTGATGCATGCGTTCAGTCAAATATTGTCAAACTCTGTGGCCGACCTGTACCAAAAGATCAATCAAGTTTATGCCGATGCGGGAATTTTACCTAATTTGGAATCTATGCAACAACACGCAAAACGTCAGCGAGTTGAAATCAGCGCAAAAACAGTTGCTACCGGTTCAAGTGACCTAAATAAAAACTTCAAGTTGTCAGATGACTTGATGTTGGATCTATTTAAAGCCATGGAGGACATTCACGCATATCATGATGCAACAGGACAACGAAACTATGTTTCTGTAGATCAGTTGATACAAGCAATAAACGCTGTCCATCTCCCTAAATCCTTGAGCTTAAACTTCAAAGGTGTGAAGCAACTCAAAGCAAAGGTTTTGGATTACATAGAAAGCCATTTAGATATAGCAGCCCCTGTATTACCCAAGTTGGCATCACAAAGCATGGATGTGTTAGGTATGCTGGCAGAAGGTATTGTGACTGATAAGGACCTTGATGACCGAGTGATAGTTGCTTTGAATGTGTTGGTTAAACCCTTGATGGTTACCGTGATTAAAGAGCCTGAATTTTTCAATGATGGTTTGCATCCAGCCAGGCAGTTTTTAGAGCAATTATTACAAGCTGGTAGTGACTGGTTTGGGTGCAATAACTTGAATGAATTGTTGGTGTTTGGCGGTCTTATCAATGATGGTTATCAAACCAATCCAAGGGTTTTTGAAATTACCAACAATGACTTGTCAGATTGGTTGTCCATTGAGCATGAGCAAGCATTGAAAGGAATACAAAAGCTTCAGGCTGAATCAGCAGGAAAAGACCGTTTACGCGTTACCCGACAAGTGGTGGAGCAATATATAGAGCAATATGTTGCTGCTAATCCAGTTGAATTTGTGCAGCAATTTTATCAACGTGTTTTGGCGGATGCTTTGTCCATGTCGGTGTTGCAGCATGGTAAAGATTCAGATTCTTGGCGTGAATTAAAAATATTAGCCAGAGACGTTCATCAACTGACTTTACCCTCAGAATACAGTCATAAATATGCCAAGAAGCATGGCTTTGATATCACCAAGCGTTCATGTCAACTGATGATGACACTGAATTTTCAGGCTGCTGATATTTTGAATACGGAATCTAATTTTGGTAGCTATATGTCTTGGATGAATGCAGCACAAGACTTCAGTGCGTTTCAAAGCAAACAGTTGTTAGGTTCTTCTGCACAGTCGGCAATTGATGGTGGTCAAGCCTCTCCTTATGTAAACAAAACCTTATCAGCAGTTGAAGAAAAAATTTACCGTCAATTTTTGGCATTGCCAGTGGGTACCATGTTGGACTTTTTATATGAAGAAGACAATGACAGGAGAAAGATATTGTGCTGGCAAAATAGGGATCTTGATAATGTGGTGCTGTCAGATCCAACAGGAGATCGATCTGAAAAGCGGAGTATCAAACAAGTAGTCAGTGAAATGGCGGAAGGTGTGGTGGTTTTGGTTGAGCCAGCTAAAAAAGGTTATTTTGACAGAACCATGAGAATCATTTTAAAAAAAATAAACAATCACAAACAAAAGAAACAGGCTTGATTAATGGAAAATAACGAAACACAAAGAGCAAAGCGGGTTAACCCTAAGGAACGTATTGATGTCATTAACTTTATTGGTGGTGATGTGTTGGCTCAAATTGTGAACATCTCTATCAGTGGGATGATGTTGGCATCTAGACAGAAGTTTTCAGACGATCAAATGTTTCAAACTAAACTGAGTTTGGGTGGTTACGAGCTTTCTGTTGGTTTGGAGTGTGTTTGGGCGGAGACCCAAGAATCTGGAATGACTTATGGTGGATTTATGATCATTGACATATCTGAAGATGACAAAGGTCGATTACAGCATTTTATAGAAACCCAAAGTGAGTAAGCACTGCGCAGTATAATATAAGGGTAACCCCAATATCCTGTTGATAAATGCAGGATTTTTAAAGCGGTTTATGGCAACAAACACATCTGAAGCAGCAAACAAACTGGCACCCAGGCCGAAATAAATGGTCACTTCTGTTTGATTTAAAGTACTCCAAGAAAGGCTGACCATGGTGCCAATCACCAACAAGTAACCCACCACCAACTTCTTATGGATTGGGCGCAACCCCTTCAGCAGCCACTGAGCGAGAACCCATGTAAAAATCACAACAACCACAGCGGAAAATATCAAGGTATTCACGACAATGCCGGATTCGATAAAAGCCAGGGCATAAAGAACATGCGCTAGCATAAAGCTGATTATACCAAAAGTGAATGCCAAGCCTTTACCTTTAATAATTAACCAAGCATCGCCAATCATACAAAACATTAACCCTGTAACGAACCAAGGTGAAGTCTCAAACAGTTTGAGTGAATATGCCAATAAAACAACACTTAAACTGGCAAGGATTTTAAAACTTCCTGCCAGTTTGGGTTGAGCGACAAAACTCAGCCAAAGGCTGGTGGCACAGCATACAAAACAGCTGATTATTAACAGCATTATTTACTGTTGGCCCTCATTTTGTTTTTAGCCGCAATTTTTTCTGCACGTCGTTTTGCAATCGCATCACATGCAGACATGCCAATGTGGTCTTCACCACGGGCTTTGGCTAATTGCATTTGTTTCTCACGCTCAGCAAAATGTGCTCGCTGTTCAGCTGTGGTTTGGTCGTAACAATGGGGACATGAAACGCCTTTCTGGTACTTATCAGATTGTTTCTCTTCTTCGGTGATGGGGTAACGACAGGCGAAACATTGGTCGTACTGGCCTTTTTCCAAGTCGTGATTGACTGCCACGCGGTTATCGAAGACAAAACATTCGCCTTCCCACATGGTATTTTCTTTGGGAACATCTTCTAGATATTTTAATATACCACCTTCTAAATGGTAGACATCTTCGAAGCCTTGCTCTTTCAGGTAAGCTGTTGATTTTTCGCAGCGGATACCGCCAGTACAGAACATCGCGACTTTTTTGTGTTTTTCAGGGTCTAAGTTTTTGGCTACATAATCTGGAAACTCTCTGAATGTTTCTGTGTTTGGGTTAAGTGCATTTTCAAATGATCCGATTTGGTATTCGTAATCATTTCGAGTATCAACCACAACCACATCAGGGTCTGAGATTAAATCATTCCAATCTTTGGGCTTAACATAGGTGCCAACTACATGTCTTGGATCAATGCCCTCTACACCCATGGTGACGATTTCTTTTTTCAGTTTCACCTTGGAGCGGTAAAAGGGCAGGGTGTCCGTGAATGACTCTTTGCTTCTGATGTCTTGAAGCCTGTGGTCTGTTTTGAGGTGATTGAATACTGCTTGGATGCCTTCAGTGGTACCAGCAATGGTACCATTGATGCCTTCATTGGCTAAAAGCAAGGTGCCTTTGACCTCATTGGCTATCATGCAATCCAACAAAGGTTGTTTTAACGTTTCAAAATTTTCTAGCCGCACAAAATGATAAAGTGCTGAGACTTGGTATTGGTTTTTCATAGCTACTCCGCTGACCCGAACGTAAATCGGGCGCAATTAATTCAGCGTTATTTTAGTCAGAAAATTAAAAATACCAAGGATATGTGGCTGTTTTTCTTACTTATCAGGGGATTTATGTTGATTTGTGGCATTGGTTAAAGCCGAGAAAGAACTGATTAACTAATTTTGTGCCGTGTGATTCGATGTCTATCAAGCCTGAACCATTGAGGTATTCAAATAAAATGCCCTTTAAAAAGCAATGCAAAGTCAATGTCAAAACTTCAGGGTCAGCCTCTGGGTTCAAGTGACCAACAGCCTGCGCCCTTTCAAAGTATTTGATAAACAATTTGAGGCTGTTAAGTTTTCGGTCTTGGTGTGGTTTTTTAAATTGTTCCAAGTTACCTGAATAGTCACACTCAAAAAACAGCTTCATGATGCGAGTTTTGGTTTGGTTGTCTTTAAGGTTGTGTAACAGTTTGATGCATAGCATTTTCAATTGGCTGATGGGTTCGGCGGCCTCTTGTTCTAAATCTTCCAGAATGATTTGGATAAACGGTTCATGCAATAGGGTGTGGAGGGCGTCAAAAATTTCAGGTTTGTTGTTAAAGTGCCAGTAAACAGCGCCACGTGTTACTGCCGCTTGTTTGGCAATTTGGTCCAAAGAGGTGTTGAAATAACCGTGTTCAGAAAAGCAATCCAAAGCGGCAGCCAGGATTTTGTCTTTGGTTTTTTGTGCTTCTTCTTTGGTTTTTTTCATGGCGGGCAGTTTAACATAATTGTTTAGGATTGACAACATACATACGTGTATGTATAATGCAAAACCCTAGAACCCATAACGTTTGCTTCACACGCAAAGCGGTAAGTTATGTTGAATTTGCAATGAGTTCAACCGAAAAAAATAAAAGACAATAAACAGAGTTTAAGTATGAAAAATAAAGTAATAACAGTGGCCATGCTGATGTTGGTCAGTGCGGGTGTTTGGTATTATCAAAGTGGTCAGGACGATGCGGCATCAGTCACACAACAGATGGCAAGTCCTATGAAAGTAAGCGTGACTGCGCATGTTGTTCAAACAGAGTTAGTTGATGTGAAAATGAGTTTTCCTGGCAGAACGGTGGCATTTCAGCAGTCTCAAGTGAGGCCTCAAGTAACAGGGATCATCACAAAAAGGATGTTTAAAGAGGGTGCTTTGGTAGTTAAAGGCCAGCAACTGTATCAATTAGATGATGCCAGATATGAAGCCAATCTAAAAAGTGCGCAAGCCAATCTGCAGAGTGCCAAAGCCAGTTTTAAATCTATCCAAGCCAGATTAAACAGAGTTAAATCATTGGTCGGCAGCCAGGCCGTAAGCCAACAAGACTTAGAGGATGTAGAAGCCCAGTTTGATCAAGCCAAAGCGGCTATTGCGGTTGCCGAAGCGGCGGTATCTTTGGAAAAAATCAATCTTGATTATACGCGAGTTTATGCGCCAATTTCTGGGCGTATTGGGAAATCAAATGTCACGGTTGGCGCTTTGGTAACAGCAAGTCAGTCAGCGGTATTGACTACCATCACACAGCTCAACCCGATTTATGTTGACATGCAAGTATCTGGTGATGACCTACAGCCTATTCAAAAACATATCAATTCAAATGAACAGGTTTCAGTTCAATTGAAAGGGTATGACACTGAACATGGTGAATTGATATTTTCAGCGGTTACAGTTGATGAAAATACAGGTTCAGTAGCCCTCAGAGCAAAACTGAACAATCAAAGTGGTCATTTGTTACCTGGTTTGTTTGTCAATGCTGAGGTTTCTTTGGGGATGCAAAATCACATTTTGGTGCCACAAAGGGCGACAACTCGAAATCCTAATGGGGATTTACAGGTTTGGGTAATCAGTCCAGACAATACAGTCAATTCCAGAATAATCAAAGCCGATCAAGCTCATAATGACCATTGGATAGTCACTCAAGGCCTCGAAGCTGGGGAACGGGTTGTGATTGAAGGGTATCAGCGATTGACACCTGGAGCAGAGGTGGATTTCAAAAAGTGGGTACAGCCTGGTAAAGCTAATCTTTTGAAAACAGGGGAATAACGCATGGCAAAGTTTTTTATAGACAGGCCGGTTTTTGCATGGGTAATAGCTATTATCATCATGTTAGCAGGTGTATTGGCACTCAGAACATTGCCGGTAGAGCAGTACCCTAAAATTGCACCACCTGCTGTATCTATTACTGCTGCCTACCCAGGTGCTTCTGCTAAAACAGTTGAAAATGCAGTGACTCAAGTGATTGAACAGCGGTTGACAGGTATTGATCAATTGCGTTATTACAATTCAAGCAGTCAAGATGGTTCAATGACCATCAATATCACATTTGAACCTGGTGTGGATCCAGACATAGCACAGGTGCAAACACAAAATAAAGTGCAAGGAGCGGTCAGTCTATTGCCACAAGAAGTACAAGCGCAAGGCGTAACAGTGACCAAGTCTAACAATACATTTTTATTGGTTGTGGGTATTTACAGTGAAGATGGCAGTGTTTCCCAAGGAGATTTGGGTGATTTGCTGGCATCTAATTTCAGAGACCCTTTGTCCCGTATCAATGGTATTGGTAGTGTAACTGTCTTTGGTTCACAGCACGCGATGCGTATTTGGTTGGATCCGGCCAAATTATTCAGTTACAACATGACGCCAGTTGATGTGCAAAATGCAATCAGACAACAAAATACTGATATTTCTGCGGGTCAACTTGGTGCATTACCAGCAATAGAAGGTCAGCAAATCAATGCCACGGTGACGGCACAATCAAGGTTACAAACTGTTGAAGATTTTCAAAAAATTATTTTGCGCGTGGAATCAGGTGGTGGGCAGGTACGTTTGAGTGATGTGGCCAGGGTCGAATTAGGTTCAGAATCCTATGGCACCATTGCCCGTTACAAAAGACAGCCAGCAACAGGTTTAGCAGTTTCATTGGCCACAGGAGCCAACGCACTCGATACTGCCAATGCGGTAAAAGCAAAAGTGGAAGAACTGTCTAAATTTTTACCTAGCAATGTTAAAGTTATATACCCTTTTGACAGCACGCCATTTATTGAGTTGTCTATCAATTCAGTGGTCATGACCTTGATCGAAGCGGTGGTTCTGGTGTTCTTTGTGATGTTGCTGTTCTTGCAAAATTTTCGTGCCACATTGATTCCAACCATTGCTGTTCCTGTGGTGCTGTTGGGTACTTTTGCGATATTGTCAGCCTTTGGCTTTTCGATCAACGTATTGACCATGTTTGCTATGGTGTTGGCTATTGGTCTGTTAGTCGATGATGCCATTGTGGTGGTGGAAAATGTCGAGCGTGTGATGAGCGAAGAAGGCTTGTCACCTAAAGAGGCAACCAAGAAGTCAATGGAACAAATTACAGGTGCTTTGATTGGTATTGCAGTGGTGTTGTCAGCAGTGTTTATACCGATGGCGTTTTTTGCAGGCTCGGCAGGTTCAATTTATCGTCAGTTTTCGATCACCATCGTTTCTGCCATGTTTTTATCTGTGGTTGTTGCTTTGGTTTTATCGCCTTCTTTGTGTGCCACATTTTTGAAGCACAACAAAGACGAGAGTAGAAGAAAAAATACCGGGTTCTTTGGTTGGTTTAACCGCAATTTCAACGCTTTGCGTTCAGGCTATGAAAAGGTTACGTCCTATATGGCCAGACGCATCATGCGATTTTTTGTTTTGTATGGTTTGTTATTGGCAATAGTGGCTTATGTTTTTCTCAGCTTACCCAAATCATTTTTGCCTGATGAAGATCAGGGAACGATGTTTGTCATGGTTAATGCGCCCGCTGGTGCCACGGCAGAAAGGACATTAGAGTCTGTAAAGCAAGTGGAAGATTATATGTTGGATCAGCAAGGTGACAATGTAGAGCATTTGTTTACCATTGTTGGTTTCAGTTTCAGTGGTGCCGCACAAAATGCAGCGCTGGGTTTTGTTCGCATGAAAGACTGGGAGTTGCGCCCTGAAGCTCACCAAAGTGTGTTTTCGATTGCAGGTCAAGCATATGGCGCCTTTACTCAGATCAAAGACGCCAGTGCATTCGCATTCTTTCCGCCGCCAATACAAGAACTGGGAAATGCTTCGGGTTTTGATTTTCAGTTGGTTGATAAGGCGGGTCTGGGACATGAAGCGTTGATGAATGCCAGGAACCAATTGTTAGGTGCAGCATCACAGAGTCCGCATTTAGTGGGTGTCAGGCCAAATGGTTTGAATGATGTGCCACAATTCAAAATCAATATAGATAATGAAAAAGCGGCGGCTATGGGTCTGAGTTTGGATGACATTAACAGCACCCTACAAATTGCTTGGGGATCTCGCTATGTCAATGATTTTTTAGACAATGGAAAAATCAAAAAAGTGTTTTTACAGTCAGATGCACCTCACAGGATGAACCCTGAAGACTTGTCTCAGTGGTATGTTAAAAACAAGTTTGGTGAGATGGTGGCATTCAACCGATTTGCCGATACTGAGTGGGTGTATGGCTCGCCCAAACTGGAACGGTTTAATGGTGAGTCGTCTGTCAATGTACAAGGTTCTGCGGCTCCTGGTGTCAGTACTGGTGAAGCCATGGATGCGATTCAAAAGATTGTTAATCAATTACCCAAAGGAATAGAACTGGCCTGGTCTGGTTTGTCTTATGAAGAACAACAAAGTGGCTCGCAAGCACCGGCACTGTATGCACTGTCGGTATTGATTGTTTTCCTTAGTTTGGCTGCTTTGTATGAAAGTTGGGCGGTGCCGTTTGCTGTGATTCTGGCAGTGCCTTTGGGTATTTTGGGTGCAGTGGTTGCCAGTCGATGGTTTGGAATGGCCAATGATGTGTATTTCCAAGTGGCCTTGTTAACCACTGTAGGCTTGGCTTCAAAGAATGCGATTTTGATTGTTGAATTTGCCAAAGAGTTAAAAGACCAGGGCATGGACTTACTGGAAGCAGTTTCAGTTTCTGCCAAACAACGTTTCAGGCCAATTGTGATGACGTCATTGGCATTTATTCTTGGTGTCACACCTTTGGCATTATCGGATGGGGCTGGTGCGGCCAGTCAAAACGCGATTGGTATCGCGGTGATGGGTGGCATGATTGCATCAACCGTCTTGGCTATCCTGTTTGTGCCGATGTTTTATGTGATGGTGCAAAAAGTGTTCAGAAGACAAAAAGATTAATTACCCACGATAATTGACCTTTTTGACGCCCACTCTGGAAACAGATGTGGGCGTTTTTTTATTATCGACTTTATTTGCCAGTGAAATTGGCTTTGCGTTTCTCTAAGAAAGCACTGGTGCCTTCGTTCTTGTCTTCTGAGGCACAACAAATACCGAAGGCTTTGACTTCGTAATCTAAAGCTTCGTTCAGGCTGCACTCTAAACCTCGGTTGATTGAATCAATCGCCATAGACATGGCCACAGGTGCAGATTGTGCTAACTGGTTAGCCATTTTGTTGACTGTTGCCATCAGTTCACCTTGTGGAACCACCAAGTTAACCAAGCCAATGTGTTCGGCTTTGTCGGCAGAAACCATGTCGCCCAATAAGTTCATTTCCATAGAGCGGCCTTTACCTACCAAGCGTGTTAAGCGTTGTGTACCACCAAACCCAGGAATAACACCCAATTTAATTTCAGGTTGTCCAAATTTGGCATTATCAGATGCCACACGCAAATGACAAGCCATGGCCAACTCACAACCGCCGCCCAAGGCGAAGCCATTAACTGCAGCAATGACGGGTTTACCACAGTTTTCGATTTCATCAAAAACCGATTGACCAAATTGAGCAAACTTCATACCTGTCATGGCATCAGTTGTTGCCAACTCTGAAATGTCAGCACCGGCGACAAAGGCTTTGTCACCACTTCCAGTGATCACAATGGCTGCAACTTCGCTGTTGTCTTTGGCATCACTGATGATGTTGGATAACTCAGCCAATGTGGCTTGGTTTAATGCATTTAATTTGTCTGGACGGTTAATGGTGACTGTCATTACATTGTTGTTCAGCGCTGATAGGACATTGCTCATGCTTTGTGCTCCATTTAATGATTTATTAATAAAACAGGCATTATATCACCCTCATTGAACTTTATAGCAGCTTGGTTGTCTTGTTTATCGTAGTTTTGTGGCTTACAATACGCCGCTTAAATTTTTTGAAATGAGGTTTGGAATGAAAAAATTATTAACCTTGGCATTGGTTGGTACAGCAATGATTGCTGGAGCTCAAGCGCCAAAACAAGAATTACCCAAAAGTGCAGACATCACATTTGATAAAAATGCAGCCAGTTATGCAGTAGGTTACCGCATGGGCTTACAATTAGCAGGTCGCAAAGGCAGTGATTTTTCTATTGATGTTGACCAAGCCCTTAAAGGCATGAAAGATGCAGCGTCAGAAAAAGAACCCGCGGTATCTAAAGAATTGATGACCACCGAATTTACAAAATACCAGCAAAAGCTTCAGTTATTTCAAGCAGAGCAGTACCAATCATTGGCCGCAGAGAACCAAAAGCGTTCAGATGACTTTTTAGCGCAAAACCGCAAAAAAACTGGTATCAAAGAATTGGCATCAGGCGTTCAATACAGAGTGATTGAAGCTGGCAGTGGTAAAAATGCTTCTGTGAACGATACAGTTTCTTTGCATTACCGTGGTTCGCTGATTGGCTCTGAAAACTTTGACAACATGAGAGAGTTCGACAGCACGTACACCCGTGGAGAGCCTTTAGACATGGACATGACCAAAGTGGGATTGAAAGGTTGGAGAGAAATCATTCCAATGATGAAAGCCGGTGATAAGTGGCAGGTTTTCCTTCCACCTGAAATGGCTTACGGCGTTCAAGGTGTTCCAAATGGTCCTATCGGCCCGAATGAAGTCTTGGTGTTTGATGTACATTTGTTGGCAGTAAAATAAACAGATTGCATAAGAAACATGGAGAAAGGCAAGTTTCCTACTTGCCTTTTTTCGTTTCTGAACCAGTCGCTAATGATTAAGTTATGCAACAATTTATCAAGCAGATTACAGCAGGATTAAACCAAAATAGGTTACCTGAATCGGTTTGGTCTGGTGTGGCGGAAGTTGATAAACGTGCTGCAGCGGTGTTGTTTCCTTTTTATTGGAAAGGCGGCGAACCCTGGGTATTATTGACACAAAGAAACAAAGATTTAAGGCACCATTCTGGTCAAGTCAGTTTTCCTGGCGGGGCTTTTGAAACCAATGATTTGCATGTCAGAAACACGGCCTTGCGAGAAACGGAAGAAGAAATTGGTGTACCCGCCAGTGACATCAAACTGTTGGGTCACTTGGACAGTTTGCCGTCCATCAGTGGCTTTGAAGTGACACCATTTGTCGGTGTTTTGGCAGATGGGTTTGAAATTTTTAAGGATGAAAATGAAGTGCATAAAGTGTTTGGTGTGCCCTTTGCTTTTTTTCAAGACAAGGCCAACAGGCAAAAGCAGTATGCAAAAACGCCATTCGGCAGAACGCATTACTATATTTATCAGTACAATGATGACGTGATTTGGGGTTTAACGGCTCAAATCATAGTAAAATTAGTCAAAAGATTAGAAGAAAGACATGAGCGGTAAAGTATTTATAAGAACACATGGTTGTCAGATGAACGAATATGACTCTGACAAGATGCAAGACGTGTTACTGAAGTCACACGGTTTAGAAATCACAGATGTTGAAGAAGATGCGGATGTGATTCTCATCAACACCTGCTCGATTCGTGAGAAGGCACAGGAAAAAGTGTTTTCACAATTGGGTCGTTGGCGCAAGTTGAAAGAAAAGAACCCTAATGTGGTCATTGGTGTGGGTGGTTGTGTGGCTTCACAAGAAGGTGAAGACATCATCAAACGTGCACCTTATGTAGATTTGGTTTTTGGACCACAAACGATTCACCGTTTACCGACACTATTGAAAGACCGTGAAGAGCAAGCCAAACCGCAAGTAGATATCTCGTTCCCTGAAATTGAAAAATTCGACAATTTGCCAAAGCCACGTAAAGAAGGTCCCTCGGCATTTGTATCAATCATGGAAGGTTGCAGCAAATACTGTACATTCTGTGTGGTGCCTTATACCCGTGGTGAAGAGGTTTCTCGTCCATTAGATGGCGTGCTGGCTGAAATCATGGATTTGGCAGAACAAGGTGTTAAAGAAGTTAACTTATTGGGCCAAAATGTGAACGCTTACCGAGGCGTAACCCATGATGGTGATGTGGTTGATTTGGCTTTGTTGATACATTATGTGGCGGCGATTGAAGGTATTGAACGCATCCGCTTTACCACTTCACATCCTGTTGAATTCACCGATGCTTTGGTTGAAGCCTACCGCGACGTTCCTGAATTGGCTAACTATTTACATTTACCTGTTCAGAGTGGATCAGACCGAGTTTTGTCTATGATGAAACGTGGCCATACGGCTTTGGAATACAAACAAACCATCCGCAAATTGCGTGAAGTAAGGCCTGAAATCAGTTTGTCTTCTGACTTCATTATTGGTTTCCCGGGTGAAAGTAAAAAAGATTTTGAAGACACCATGAAGTTGATTACAGAAATTGGCTTTGACCAAAGTTTCAGTTTCATCTATTCAGCCAGACCCGGCACACCCGCTTCTTCAATGCCAGACTTAACGCCGATGGAAGAGAAAAAAGAACGGTTACAGTTCTTGCAAAAAACCATCAATGAAAAAGCAGCTGAAATCAGCCAGTCAATGTTGGGTTCAACACAAAAAGTATTGGTTGAGGGCACTTCTAAGTGGTCAGAAGAAGAATTATCTGGTAAAACAGAAAATAATCGCGTGGTGAACTTCCAAGGTCCCAAGCGTTTGATCGGTCAAATGGTCGATGTGACCATTACCGAAGCTTTAAGAAACTCTTTGAGAGGACGTGTAGCAGTTAATGACTGAAAACAATCAAGCCGTCAGAAACATCAAGCTTTCTGACTTGAATAATGGCAAGCTGGCTAACCTTTATGGTCAGCAAGATGCCCACCTCAAACAATTGGCAGAACACACGGGTGCAGACATTCGCGCCCGTGGCAACCAATTCCAAATCACCGGATCTGACGCTGTTGTCAAACAAGCTGAAGCGATGCTCAGGCTGTTGGTCAAAGAGGCCAAAAAAGAGGCATTGAATCCAGAAATTGTCCATGTGATATTAGCCGGCAATGCCACCAAACCTGATTACATCCCACAAGATGTGTCAATCCAAACCAAAGCGGGTGTGATTTCAGGTCGTTCTGATAACCAAAAAGAATACCTGCATAACATCGTCACCCATGACATTAATTTTGGTATAGGGCCAGCTGGAACGGGTAAAACCTATTTGGCTGTGGCTTGTGCAGTTGATGCCTTCAATCACGATCGAGTCAGAAGGTTGGTTTTGGTGAGACCAGCGGTAGAAGCTGGTGAACGACTGGGTTTTTTACCAGGTGATTTGAGCGATAAGGTTGATCCCTATTTGCGTCCTTTGTATGATGCTTTGTATGACATGTTAGGTCACAACAAAGTCGAGAAAATGCTTGAGAAGAACGAAATTGAAGTGGCACCATTGGCTTTCATGCGTGGTCGTACTTTGAATGATGCATTTGTTATCTTGGATGAAGCGCAGAATACCACCGTTGAACAAATGAAAATGTTTTTGACGCGTACAGGCTTTAACACCACTGTTGTGGTTACCGGTGATGTGACTCAAATTGATTTGCGTCCAGGTGAAACATCAGGCCTTAAACATGCCATGCAAGTGCTTGAAGGCATTAAAGGCATCAGTTTTTCTTGGTTTAAATCCAAAGATGTGGTTCGACACAACTTGGTTCAAAAGATTGTAGATGCCTATGATAAGAAAGGCAAAGCGGCTGACAGAAACGGGTAATCATGTCGTATGCTATAGATGTGATTTTAATGAATGAAGACGACTTGTCATCACCTTCATTTGATGAATTTGCGGCTTTTCTTCAGCCTGTGGCCAATTATTTAGAATTAAACAAAGAAATATGTATCAAAATTGTCAGTGCTGAAGAAAGTCAGTTTTTGAATAACACTTACCGACAAAAAGACAAACCAACCAATGTACTCTCTTTTCCGTCAGAGATTCCGGACTTTGTTGGCTCTCCGCTTTTAGGTGACCTGGCGATCTGTGCTGATGTTGTTCTACAAGAAGCACAAGAACAAAACAAAAGTGTCAAAGACCATTGGGCTCACCTGAGCATACATGGTTGTTTACACCTGTTGGGTTACGATCACATTGAAGATGAAGAAGCTGAGACTATGGAAAGATTGGAAGCGGATTTGTTAGCGGAGTTAAGTATTTCAGACCCGTACTGAAATAAACGATTAATTTGCCTCTACATTTAAGCAATGGGTATGGTTTTTCATGACCTCTTACGTCACAGGTAAAACATGATTGTAAGGTGGCTTTTTTCAGTGTTGGAAATAATAAAAGGCGATTGAATGCTGAGAAAAAGAAAGCTGAATCAACCGACAAAAAATGAGGTTGATTCAGTTGTCGATTGATTCAGTTAAGATTTGATTTCGATTGCAAATTGTTTTGACATGACTTCTGAAATGCCTATTTTGTTGGGCGCTTCAAATCGCCAATTTTGAATGCTTTCAGAAACGTACTTAAGCATGGTTGATGTAACGTCAGGGTCTCTTGAAGTGACCTTGCTGACACTGCCATCTGGTTTGATATAAATAATGACTTCAATGTTGCCTTTGCTGTTCAAGTGACTTGGCATTTCGATAGGCGTGGTATGCACAACTTCCCATTGGTATTTGTCATGCAAAGGGTTGTCTTCTTTAGTAATTAACGTGCGTCTTTGTGATTTAGCGCGCGCATCTAAACGTTGAGGGGGTTGGGTATCTGTTTGATCTAAAACAGGCGCTTCAATCTCTATTTGGTGATCAAATGTGGGTACTTCTAATTGTTCTAATTCAAATTTAGGTTGCTCAGTTTGAACCCTTTCAACAATGGGCGCTTCTATGTCACTTCTTGTCGATGAGTCTACGTTCAGTGCAGGTGCACCGGGTTTTAAGACTTTCTGTCTTTCTGGTAAGCCTTGTGACCAACTGGGTCTTTTTTTATTGGCTTCTTCTGTAGTTTGCTGATCTGTTGGGCTTTGCGCTGAAACAGCACTGCTTAAGACTAAGCTTGTGACTAAAATATACTTCATGGGTATCTGTAATTATAATTTTGGTCACGTATTTTATGGTTAACCACACCACTGTCAATTATTCATTAGTTTTTTTTAATGTTAATCAGGTTTTTTTCATTGGGTTGACTGAATTCCATTCAGTCAACAGTAAAACAGCAGCTTATTAAGCTGTGTTCATATTTGGCAGCCATCATCAGGGCAGGGCAGGTGTTCTATTTGTACAGTGCTGTGCTGGATATCAAATTGTGTGTTAAGTAAATCTTTGATTTGCCTTAAGACATCCGCATCATCAACCACTTCACTGACTTGAACATGCAAAGTTATTAATTGAATTTCATTGGTCAGGCTCCATGCGTGGATGTGATGAACACCAGTCACGGTATCAATGGAATCTATGATGTGTCGTTTGACTTCGTCAGGGTCCCAGTTAGCGGGCGCACCTTCAATTAATATATGTGCTGATTTCTTTACCACCGCCCATCCTGACTTTACAATCAATATAGCCACTAACAGTGAAAGGACGGGGTCTGCCCAGTGCCATCCCATGAACATAATCAGTAAGGCCGCAACAATGGCAGCGACTGAGCCCAGTAAGTCTCCAAGCACATGAATCATCGCGCCCTTGAGGTTGAGGTTCTCATGATCTCCGCCACTCAATATTTTAAAAACGACCAAGTTGATCACCAAGCCCAATATGGCAATCACTATCATGGGCGTTGCCATGACAGATACGGGCGCATAAAAACGCTGTACAGCTTCAATGACAATCCAAACAGCAATCAAAACTAAACTCAAGCCATTAACAAATGCCGCCAAAATTTGAAAACGGTGCCAACCAAAACTGCGTTCATCATCAGCCGCTTTGTCACTGAACTTAAAGGCCAGCCAAGACAGCAATAGCGCCAATCCATCACTGAACATGTGACCGGCATCTGCCAATAGCGCCAAAGAGCCAGACCAAAGACCACCGATGATTTCGGCAAACATAAAACCAAAAGTAAGTATCATCGCGATAAAAACTCGTTGTTTATTGTCTTCATTAACGGTCACGCTGTGGTCATGTCCTTGACCGTGTTCATGCCCATGGCTGTGGTGTGAGTGTTCACAGTCATGATGCGCTTTAGGATTGTTTTCTTCGGCTTGAGACATGTTTATTTGTGTTTACCTTTGGTCCAATCATCTTTAGCAAAGTATTTGGTACCAGCAGCTTCTGCACCGGGCTCAAGCGATGTGGCCATAGAATCATTCCAGCGGTTTAAATAACCAAATAAAGCAATCACGGCGAGTATTTCAACCACTTCACCATCATCCCAATACTTTTTCAGTTCGGCTTCTATGGTGTTGTCAACAGCATTGGGCACAGATGATGCAGCTAAGGCAAATTCAAACATTGCTTTTTCTGCATTGGAAAATAAATCTGAAGTCCTGAACTCCCAAATTTTATCTAATCTTTCCTCTGAACCGCCATAACGCTCAGCGGCCAAAATGGTATGTGCTTGGCAATATTTACAGCCAGTTTGGGCGCTGGTTAAATAACCAACCAAGCGTTTCTGTTCGGCTGTTACTCTGCCTTCATTGGCCATAACGGCCATATTCAAATTAACGAAAGCTTCAGCGATGGCAGGGCGTCGCTGCATGGTCAAGACGCTGTTAGGACAGAAGCCCAAGGTTTCATTGAAAAATTTAACCAGTTTTTCTACTTCTGGGTTGGCGAATTGGTCAAGTGGTGAAATCAGCGGCATAATTTTCTCTAATAAAAGTTCTAAATTGTAACAAAATTTCATTCAATTTAAGGGGTGAATTTTTCCGTCTGTAAACTTGTGTTAACTTTCTGGTAAATAAGACCAGTTTTGAGTTGGCCTGTATCAATTGTGTGCTTTTTAAAATATACTTTTCGGTTGGGGTTTTAGTTTTTTAGTTTTTTTTAGGTAGTTTAGAATGAGATTTATTAGTGGGATTTTGTTTTTGTTTCTTGGGTTCTGTACCTGGGGTCAAGTACCGGTAGTTTCTCCCATAGGTGGCCTATCAGATTTTCCTGGCGCAGATGTGTGTACGACGGTGTCATTAAATAATACAGGTGCGACTGGTTATGGTCCTTATTTTCAAATCACAATACCTTCAGATGTTGCTGTTGATACTGTGACACTTTTTGGCGGTGGTGTTACTGTTACTGCAGTTGGCTCATTCCCTGCTGCACCAGGTAATCAGTTGACTGACCCTGTTACGGGAGATTCGGTTTCGGGTAATGAGGGTGATGTGTTGTACATTATTCAGCCTCCCATTGGGTCGGTTGTCTCAGGAGGGCCGCCGCTTGATTTCGATATATGTTTCAGTATTGATGCCAATGCGCCAGTCAATATTGCTATCCCGGTTTCAGTGACTCCTGTTTATCAGTTTGGTGATACGCCAACAGGTGACAATGGCCCCATCACCGGAGCCACTCAATCTTTTAATGTAACACCGATATTGGTTGTTTTTGAAAAAACGAACAACGCACCAGAAGGTGAACGTCCACCAGGCCAGGATTGGCCTGTTGGCTTTACACTGACGGCCCATGTTGCTTCAGGTAACACCATAGATAACTTGGTAATCAATGATTTATTACCACCCGGCTTTGTTTTACAACCGCCGGTCAATGTGACAGGAGGGGTAGGGTGTGTGACAACCACGTCTAACCCGATTGTGGTTAACTGTGCTGCTGTCAATGGAACCAGTGGTGATGATTTGGTGATTGAATACAGTGGTTACTTTGCTGATATTTTAGATGAAATGGTGTGCGATGTGCAGACCAGAACAAATTCAGCCACTTTAAATGGTGAGCACAACAGCAACCCCATACCCGAAGAGACAACTACATCTGATGTGGTTGTTGAGCATGTCAGCATTCAGAAAGGGGCAAGTCCTGGTTTGGCTTCTCCTGGAGAAACCGTGGTTTTTACAGTCAACGTTCAAATCAGTGAATACGCAACAGTCAATGATTTACAATTGACTGATACCATTCCAGATGGATACACATACCAAGGTAACTTCACCAGTTCCATCATTGGCATTGCTGCGGTGCCTACAGTGAATGCGGACGGTTCAACCACCTTAGCTATTGATGCCACAGCGGCAGGGAACATAGCTGGTGGAAACCCGCAAATCATTTTTACTTATGAAGCCACCATTGACCAAACTTATAATAATTCCTCTCCCGTATTGGCCAGTGACAGTTTGACCAACACCCTGATGTCAGTATATGACTTGACCGGTGGAGCCTCGGCTTGTGCTGAAGGTTCAAGTGCTACAGTGGCTATCAGACCCATCACTATCAGCAAGGAAATTGTTAACCCTCAAGCCTCATATCAGCCAGGTGAAACAGTCACTTATCGTTTGACTATGATGGTTCCTTCTGGTGACACCAGCAGTATTGTTTTTACAGACTTTTTGCCTTTACCAGTCTTTGATGTGTCCAGTATAGACATTGCCAATTTTGGAGTGGGTTTTGATATCCGCTTAAGCCCTTTGGATACAATGGGTTTAACACCAGTTTCAATGATTGCAACTGGTGCAACCAATAGCCTTGAAATTACTTGGCCCGATGTTGACACGCTAACTAACCAAATTATTTCGGTTGATATTGATGTCGATGTCAGTTCTGAACCTTTTGCTGATAATTTGAGTTTATCTAATCTTTTTCAAGGCAGCACAGAAAATACCATCAATGTAAGTTCTGTAGCGGTTACTCCAGTCTTGTTTCAGGTACGTGCGCCTGAGTTGGTTATTACCAAAGGTGTATTGAGTGCTGATCAAGGAATCATTTCTCCACTACCAGCCAACTTACCTGTTGATGGTGATGTGGTTGATGTAGATGCCAATGACTTGGTCAGATTCCAAATTACTGTAGAAAATGTGGGTGGTGCACCTGCTCATCAAGTCAATATCACAGATGTGACGCCAGCTGGCTTTTCTTCATGTATATTAAATACTGTTGTTGATGGCACAGGGACGCCATTGACTTTTACAGGAAGCATTGCAACAGGCTTGTTGTTGGATAATTCACTGGCAGCCAATGATGACAACCCTGTGGGTGGTGGTGCACCTTATGGTCCAGATACTGCCATTGTCACTGTGGACTGTGCGCTTGCTGCCACAGCTGAGTTTGGACAAACATATACCAATACCGCCAGTGTGAATTACCGTGCACAACCTGGAGCAACCCCTTTTCCAACAATCAGCGACGTTGCGATGGTGACTGTCGCCAGTCCTTCAATTGATAAAAGCAGGGTGAGTATTTCTCCTAATGTAGATGGCAATAACGGTACAGCTACTGTGGGTGAAACCATTGTATATCAAGTGGTCATCACATTGCCTGAAGGTCAGGGCAGCAGTGCTCAATTGGTCGATCGATTAGATAATGGACTGACTTTTGAATCTTTTGATTCCATAGTCGCAAGTTCAGCCAATGTGACAACGGCGCCAAACAACTTTGCAACGATTCTTTCAGGTGCCACTGGAATTAACACCAGAGATGCTGTTTTTGATTTTGGTACCGTCACCAACAATGGGAATACGGGTGAGACAATCACAGTGACTTATACAGTGTTGGTTAACGATGTACTCCCAGCGATTCAGAATGGCAGAAACAAAAACAATGATGTCGATTTTAATACCAGCTTAACCACAGACTCAGACAGCGCACAAAATACAACCATTCGCGAACCTGCTTTGTCAGTGAATAAATCGGTTACACCAACCAATGCCGACGCTGGTGATACGGTAACATACACTGTGATTGTGACTAATACAGGAACCAGTCCAGCATATGATGTTACCCTGACAGATCCGATGAGTGATCCTGACTTGACTTTGATCGCTACGACCGTGACCTCATCTGCAGGTCCAGCAACAGTAACGACAGGTAACAGTTTGGGTGATACAACCATACAGGTTGATGTGCCTTCTATTGCTGTTGGTGGTGCTGTAACGGTTCAATTTGACGCACTGATCAGTGCCGGCGTTTTGTCAGGTGATACCGTTAATAATACTGCCAGTGCTGAATTCAGTTCGCTGCCAGGTAATGACCCCAATGAAAGAGCCTATGGTCCTGTTGATGGTTCTGCCACTGTCAACATCAGCGCGGCACAAATTGTCAAAGTCGTATTGCCTGCAACCAGTAATGAACAAAGTGATGGTACTGTGGTATTGGGTAATGACCCGACTTTGGTTGATTTAACCATTGGTGAAGAAGTTACATTCCGTATCACAGCGACTTTAGCCGAAGGTGTTTCCCCCGATGTGGTCATCACAGATACTTTACCTGGTAATGCGACTGGGCAAATGGAAGTTGTGAGTGCCAATTTAATTTCAACAGGAACACTGGTTGCAACCAACCCAGCACCTACTGCAAACATTGGCCCTGCCAATGTAGTCAGTTTTGATTTTGGTTCTGTGACGAATGCACCTGATGGCGTGGTCAATGATGACGATCGAATTGTCATAGAAGTCAGGGCGGTTGTCGCTGATGCGGCGGTGAATGCAGGCACAGAAACACTCACTAACAACGTGCTGATTCAGTACAGTTCAGGACTTGATGTTTCAGGTTCTGCCGATGTTGAGGTGGTAGAACCCCTCATGACAGTAACTAAAACAGGGTCAGTGACTACAGCAGATGCAGGTGATATTATTACCTATACTGTTGTCGTTTCTAATTCTAGCCCTGTATCAAGTGCGCGTGCTTTTGAGGTGACACTTTCTGATACATTACCAGCAGGTTTGATTTACAACGGAAATTTAAGTTTTGATGGAGGAGAGGCTCCAGACGGAGGGACTTTGATGCACAACGCAGGTGTGATTTCTGCCAGCTGGACGGACTTCCCCTTGAATGCGGTGTCAACCATTTCATACGATTTGATCGTAGAAAATACAGTCACTCCTGAACAGGTCATTGCCAATACTGTTGATATCAACTGGTCATCAATGCCTGGAGACCCAGCTGAAGAGCGTGATGGCATGACTTCCAATAATCATCAGGTGACCATCACAGCCAGTGGTTTAGAGAAAACAGTGTTCAATACATCAGTGCTGACTACAGGCACTGCCATATCGGGGCCTGAAGACGATGTAACGATTGGCGAAGAAGTGACCTATAGAATAAGAGCAACATTGCCAGAGGGAACCACACCCAATGCCATGATGGTTGATCAATTGCCAAACACCGTTGCTATTATGGATGTTGTTAGCTCACAAATTATTTCAATCGGAAACATCACAGGTCCGGGTATCTCGGTTGGTTTGGCCGGTTCTGTTTCCGATACACTGCCTACAGATGGGTACAACGATGTAGTGACTTGGAATTTGGGCGATTTAACAAACTCACCCGATGGTGTTTCAAATGGAAATGATCAAATAGTATTTGAGGTGGTAGCTGTTGTAGTTGATGAAGCTGTCAATCAGACGTTGATAGACAATGTAACCAATAACGCGACTTTTACTTCAGATGGAGGATCGGCTACAGCCAATGTTGACATCGATATAGTCGAGCCTGTCGTTACGGTTAACAAAGAAACGGTGCCTAATTCAATTACGGCAGATGCAGGCGATCAATTAACTTACAGATTGACCATTGATCATGCTGCTAATTCAACAGCAGATGCCTTTAACATCAGTGTGACAGATGTGTTACCGAACCCTGGAACAAGCTGGATCAATGACGCCACAGTTATGGGTAGCTGCTCAAACATTTTTGTTGATTCATCCAATGATCCGACCATTGCTTTTACGATAGACCCTCTGACACTATCAGCAGATTCCTGTACCATAGAGTATCAGGTTCAGGTTGATCTATTGGTTAATCCTAATGAAACATATCAAAACACTGCCACTTTGAGCTACAGTACAGCCCCGGGTAACGGCGCAGAAATACGTGATTCTTCTGATATGGACCAAACAACATTCATGACTCCAGATCCCGCAATCATGAAAGTCACTGCAAATTCTTCACTGTCAGATACGGGTGATAATCAATATGATATGTTGCTCCCTGATTTAGCCATTGGAGAAACCATAGATTTCACTTTGACAGTTATATTCCCAGAAGGCACAACAACCAACGGAGTGGTTCAAGATTTATTACCCGTGGCTGCTGATGGTGGTTTATTAGAAGTGGTCGGTGCAACTGTTGATTCTATAGGAAGTTTGACAACAACCTTGCCGGGTACGCCTGTATTCTCTGACAGGGATGCAGATGCCAATGGCATCAATGACACAGTTACTTTTGATTTTGGAACAGTTACCAATGTCCCCAATGGTGTGGTTAATGTTAATGACCAACTGACCATTACTGTTACTGCTCGTGTTGTGGATGATCCGTTGAATGTTGATGGTTTGTTGTTGACGAACAATGCCACATTTACATTTGGTGCCAATACAGTTTTGAATGACAGTGCAGATATTGAAGTTGTAGAGCCTAATTTAGGTCTGGCCAAATCATTTGGCCAAGTGAACAACTTAGTTGTTCCCATCACTTTGACACTCAATAACACCGGTGGAACTGCTGCTGCTTATGATTTGGTGTTAGAGGATGTATTCGATACCAATGTTTGGGATGTGGCTGGATTCTCAGCTGTGACAATACCAGCAGGATATTTGTTCAATGATGTGGCAGGTCCTGGTGCCTTTGAACATACAGTATCAATCAGTTCGAATGGCGCCATGACGGCACCTGATAATTCGATAGAGCCTAATGAAGTTTTGGTCTTTACATTCAATGCCACCCTACGTGGAGATGTGGTATTGCCAACGACGATTGATAATACGGCAACATTAACAGAAGCAAGTAGTTTGCCAGGTGATGACCCTAATGAGCGTGAATTAGGGCCGGTGATTGGTAGTGATCAATTATTATTACCTGAGTTAGAGGTGGACAAGTCAGCGGCTTTACTTATTGACGCGGATGTATCAACCAATGTCAGCCCGGGTGATACTTTGCGATATACATTGGTAATCACCAACAGTGGTGATGCCGTTGCTACATTGGTTGATTTAACCGACATTCCAGACCCTAATGGCGCATTGGTGGTTGGCTCAGTCACAACCACACAAGGAACTGTAAACACAGGTAATACAGGTGGTGATACTACTGTAGCCATTAACATCGGAACGGTTGCAGTTGGTGCGATGATTACCATTACCTATGATGTGAACATTAATAATCCACTGGCCACCGGAGTTGAGGAACTGGTTAATCAAGCTTTACTGTCTTCACAAGAGTTGCCAGATGAGGAGAGTAATGACCCTGATACAGGTCCAGATGATGACCCAACAATTGTTCCAGTATTTGCAGCACCCGATTTAGCTGTGACTAAGGATGATGGTGGTGTCACTGTCATTCCTGGCAATGATGTAACCTACACTGTCAATTATGATAATGTAGGGAACCAAGACGCGACAGGAGTCGTGATCACAGAAACGGTACCTTTATACACCACTTATAATCCTGGTGCGAACACAGATGCTTGGGTTTGTCTGCCAGATAACTCTTCTGGAAGTACGTGTACGCTGGCTATTGGTGATATAGATGTGGGTGATAATGGCAGTGTTGGCTTCACTGTGACTGTAGATGACGCTTTACCTGACGGTGTTGATACATTAAACAATTCAGTTTCTATTGCAGATGATGGCACAAATGGCCCAGACCCTGATTTGAATAACAATCAAGACAATGATAATACGCCGGTAAATGCAGCACCCGATTTAACATTGACCAAAGATGATGGTGGTGCCACTGTTGTTCCTGGTGGAATCGTGGTCTTTACTTTATCTTATGAGAATGTTGGTAATCAAACAGCAACCGGCGTTGAAATCACTGAAACTGTACCGCTTTCAACAACATTTGAGTCGGGAAGCAGTTCTGTAGGCTGGTTGTGCGTGCCTGATGGTTCGGCTGGAAACACTTGTACTTTGGCTATTGCTGATTTGGATCCGAATGATACTGGCTCAGTTAATTTTGCTGTACAAATTGACAACCCTATTCCATCTGGACTAACCCAGATAGTTAATACTGGATCAATTGCAGATGATGGGACCAATGGCCCAGACCCTACTCCTGGTGATAACAGTGACAATGACACCACGCCAGTAGGTGGTGCGCCAGATATGGCAATAAGCAAAAGTGATGGTGTCAGCATTGTATCTCCGGGAGATACCCTGACCTATGTTTTGAATTATCAAAACATAGGAAATCAAGATGCAACTGGTGTTGTTATTACTGAAACAGTTCCTTTGCAATCTACTTTCTTACCTGGTGCCAGCACGGCTGGTTGGAATTGTGTTCCTAGTAATAATGCGGGATCAATTTGTACTTTAGCTGTTGGTGCTGTTGTTGGAAGTGGTGGTTCTGGATCTGTGAATTTTGCTGTTCTGCTCGATGATCCTTTGGATGCCAACACAAATCAAATTTCAAACACTGTTTCGATTGCAGATGATGGGACCAACGGTCCTGATCCAGATACATCAAACAACATGGATGATGACATTGATGGCGTCGGTGGAGCTTCAATTGATTTAGTTGTCTTAAAAACTGATCAAAACACAACCACCATACCAGGTGGAACTGTGATTTACGATATCACTTACAGCAATGAAGGTAATATAGGTAGTACCGGTGTTGTCATCACGGAAACGGTGCCACAACATGGCACATTCAATCCAGGTGCAAGCAGCGGAGCTTGGGTTTGCTCCCCTGACAACAATGCAGGAAGCAGTTGTACATTTAATGTGGGAGCCTTGGCCGGTGGTGGTGCGACAACTGTAATTCAATTTGCAGTGACTGTAGATAACCCCTTGCCTTCAGGTGTAGAGCAATTAGTCAACACGGTATCTATTGGTGATGATGGCACAAATGGTCCAGATTTGAACCCTGATAACAATACGGCAAATGATGTAACACCTGTAAATGCAGCGCCTGACTTGTCAGTGGTAAAAACACACCAACAGTCTCCAGTAACTCCTGGTGATGTCATCGTTTACGATATTGTATATGAAAATATTGGTAATCAAGATGCTACAGGGGTGGTTTTGACAGAAACAGTGCCCGTGCATACAACATTTGATTCCACTAACAGTTCTGCGGGTTGGACATGTGTGCCTGACGGAACTGCCGGTAGTACTTGTACATATGATGTTGCTGCTGTATTGGCGGTGAATGATGGGCCGCAAAACCTACAGTATGCAGTTATGGTATTGGACACACTTAATTCATCTAAAGAAGAAATTGTCAATTTAATTTCAATCACAGATGATGGGACGAATGGTCCAGACCCGGATCTAAGCAACAATAACGATGATGAACAAACCATCGTCACAGCTGCTCCAGATTTGTACGTGACTAAAACCGACGGAGAGATCAACGCAAGTCCAGGAGATACAGTTGTCTATACTATAGATTATGGGAACCAAGGTAATCAAAATGCCACGGGTGTTGAAATCATTGAAACAGTACCTGATAACAGCATGTTTAATCAAACGGCAAGTTCGGTCACTTGGTCATGTCTGCCTGATAACTCAGCTGGAAGCACCTGTATATACGTTCATGGTAACCTTGACGCCGGTGATTCAAATCAAATAACGTTCTCTGTTGATATTAATGATCCATTGCCTGCAGGTGTTAATGAAATGGTCAACATTGTGCTGATACAAGACGATGGTACCAACGGTCCTGATCCAGAAACAAATAACAACACCGATAATGAGGTGACACCTTTGACACTAGAGCCGCCTGTAGGGATTAAAATAGGTGAGTTTGATGGAGTGGATGACAGGTTGATTCGTTGGACATTCTGGTGGTTTAACCCTAATAATAACAGGGAATTACCGACTTTTATTTATGATGAGATTCCTGCAGGAACAACATTTGCAGGTAATGCCACTTGTACTCCATATGGAACCTCAACCTGTACACAGCCTGTATTTAACGCTGGCTTAAACCGCATTGAATTAAGTGCAATGATAGGGGAAGATGAAGGAGCGCCAATTGACGCCACACCAGACCAGTTGAATAACCCTATAGTGATTTCATTTGACGTCAGAATTCAAGGTTCTGGAAGTAATAGGTTTGAAAATCAAGCACGTGCACACTGGGATCATGATAATGACGGTACACCAGACGATGACATCATAGGTGGCCAAGATCCTGTTGATACTGATTATCCGTTAACACCGGAAGTTGGTGACCCGACTACTTTGGGAAGGACATTCCCTGTACCCGCATTGAATGTGTGGGCAGTTTTGATCATGGTGTTGTCTATGGGGGTTGTTGCCAAAAGGAGATTCAGAACCTGATGCAACTTTAAAATAAATCACAATGGATAATAAAAAGCCTGAGTAATTGTATTCAGGCTTTTTTTAGTTTGAACTTAACAAAACAATTAGACTTGGAATTACCAGATTTGAACATAAATCTATGGGTATTCTATTTAAGGAAACACAATGACCAATTTTTATGATTTAAAAGCCAATACCCTCACTGGTCAAGAACAGAACATGTCAGACTTCCAAGACAAAGTTGTTTTGGTGGTCAATACAGCCAGTAAGTGTGGCCTGACGCCACAATATGAGGGGCTGGAAGCCTTGTATAAAGAATTGCATGGAGAAGGTTTAGAGATTTTAGGGTTTCCTTGTAACCAATTTGGTAAACAAGAACCGGGCAGTGCCGATGACATTTCAGAATTTTGCCAGCTAAACTATGGTGTTAACTTTCCGATGTTCGAAAAAATTGATGTCAACGGGGACAAAACCCACCCTGTTTTTAAGTATTTAAAAGACGAATTGCCGGGTACTTTGGGTAAGAAAGTGAAGTGGAATTTTACCAAGTTTTTGATTGGTAAAGATGGTCAGCCGATCAAAAGATTTGCACCCACCACAAAACCAGAAGACATTAAAAAGCACATAGAAAAAGCTTTAAAAGCATAAGTAATTGAAGAAGTCATCTCCTGTGTGATGACTTCTTATTTCGTTATTCTGGATTAACAATGACCTTCTGGTGGCCGAAATGTTCGCGCAGAAAAGCATACTGTGCTAATAAACCGGGTTGAGCAGCTGCATTGGTAAAGCTGGAATAAGTGAATCCAACAACAGGCAAACCGTGGTATTCATGTCTGATATTCGAATCGGTACTGTCTGTTCCCCTGTCATTTGCTTCTGTATAACCGTGATTGGGATCCAAAGTGATTCTGATTTTTCCATTTTCAAATTCATTTGAATATCCGGTGTTTCTGTTGGGGACAACTATGGTTTGCGTGTTATTCGCTGAAGCATTACTCAGTAAAGGGTTAATAGGGTATTGATAATAGTTTTCGGCAGCTTGTGTAACAAAGTTAACCACAGTATGTTGAATGGTATCAGTAGGTATTGGTGGGCAGGTTCCTAAGCCACATGAAAAATAGGTTTCAAATCCACTCCTATTAAAAATACTGATATTGTGGCTATAAAAATAGGGAAACCACACGTCATTCATATTGTTGCTGCGGAATGGTTTAATTGTATTTGGATTTGAAAGGTGATAACTCATGGTTGGAAAACTGACGATCCAATCTGTTTTTGCAGCCAATACAGGATCTAAATTGTATTCATTCTTTAATGTGTTGTGCATAAGTAAAGCACTGACGGCCTCATATCCTGTTGGCCATGTTGTGGCAAAGGTTTGGCCATCAATCATCACCATGCTGTCTTTTGAGCCAGTTGACAGATTGGGAGTCGGTTCACCCGCGGCGGTATGTTGAATGTTGTCATCACCAAAGAAGTTGTTCATGTGAATGATGGGAATGTTGGCAGAATGGCCTTGTTCGATGTCCATAAGCGTCACTTTGGTATGTAAACCACCGGTTGCTGCTGACATTTGATCTTCATTGTTGTTTGTCCAGACTTGATCTGTTTGCCACATTTGGTCTATCAATTCACAGCTGCGATGAACCAGCGGTGCTTCTGTTGGATCAACTGTGCCCATTTCAATGATTTCAATGATGCCATTTTCCCACAGCCAGTCATTAGCAATGGCGATGTCTTGGTTATTTGGAAAACCTGTTGTACATGTTTCATCATTACTGACCATCCTCATTCGAGCACCATCGATTGAAGGTACTTGCCCCATGCCCATGGTCCAAGTGTCATGGCCAGTGAGGTAGACATTGAATGAAGCCACTGAGCCTCCGGCTTTGGCCTCTTTGACGTGTATTTTGACCGCTTTGTTGTCGTCCGTGGTGTTGCTTAATGACAGCAGTGTATTCATTTGGTTGGATACCGTGTAAAAAGGCACGATGATGGCAGCACCGGTTTCAGTTTCGCTTAAGTGAACAGCACTGTGGCTTGATTCAAATGGTACAGATGAACAGATGAAGGCCGCCAAGAAAGTATATTTAATTGTTGATTTTTTACCGTAAGTCATCATTTTTCCACTCCGGTTCCCGGTTGCGAGATTTCAATCTTCTTTTCTCCAAAATGTTTTCTCATGAAAGCATATTGGGCCAATAAGCCCGGTTGGGCATTGGCATTTGAGAATTTGGTGTAAGCAAAGCCAATCACTGGCATGCCATGAAAAGTGTGGACAATCGAAGGGTCACTTATGCTCCTTCCCCTGTCATTTGTAGCTTCAAGCAAAAATTTAATTTTGCCATTAACAAATGACCAAGGTTCATAAGCTTCATAAGGAATACTTTCGGTTAACATAAAAAGTGTGTTGCCTAAATGATCAGGGTTTACTTCACTTAACATGGGCGTAGGGCGAGTCCAAATGTCTCCAGGAATATGTTCATCGGGAAGTCGGAAGAAAACAAAGTTTGAAACGGAATGCCTGAGGACTTCAGGGGGAATGGGTGAGCAATTGCCACATGGGTAATGGCTTTTCATTTCACCTGCTCTATTGAAATATTGTTTGTTGGTATACAGTGTAGGAAACCAGAAACTCAAGCTGCTGGAAGAGTATGTATTGAAAGGGGATCTAGAACCGCTTAAATGGTAGTGTAAAGTGGGCATGCTGATGATGAATTCAGTTTGCGCAGCAACTGCTGTTTCAGTATTGAATTCATTGGTCAGGGTATGCTGCGTTAATACCGCACTGACGGCTTCGTAACCTGTGGGCCAAGTGGTGGTGATGTTTTCACCATTACTGAAGACTGAGCTGTTCTGTGTTCCTGTCGATAAATTTGGAATGGCCGTACTGGGTTTGGTGTGTTGAATATTGTCTTCGCCATAAAAACCATCCAAGTGAATGACGGGCATGTTGGCCGAATGGCCTTGCTCGACGTCCATCAAAGTCACTTCGGCATGTAAACCTCCTGTGGCTGCAGACAGTTTATCTTCACTGTCTGTGTCCCACATCTGACCCGGATGCCAAAAATTGGCCATTTCATCACAGTCTGTGTCATATGGATTCAGGGCGTCGAGGTCATTAAGTGTCCCCATCTCAATGATTTCTATGGTGCCGTTTTCCCACAACCACTCAGAATTAAGGGAAATGTCTTCATCAAGATCGGGAAAGCCCACAGTGCAGGACTCATCTAAGGTGAGGAACTTTATTTCCTCATCAAACTGGGCTGTGCCCATGGTCCAAACATCTTGACCCGTTAAATAAACATTGAAAGAGAGCAATGTTTCGCCTTTCTGGGCTTCTTTAAAAATAATCTTAACGGCTTTGTTGTCATCTGTTGTGTTGTTCAATGACAACAGCGTGTTCATTTGATTGGATACCGAGTAAAAAGGAACGATGATGGCAGAACCAGTTTTACTGGAACTTAAATGAACTGCGCTTTGACTGTGACCAAAGGTTAAGCTTAAAAATAAGGCGGTAGTCAATTTTGATATATTCATTGTGAGTCTCCTAAAATGATTTTCTTCTCACCAAAATGTTCGCGAACAAAGGCGTATTGCGCCAGCAAGCCCGGTTGTGCATTGGCGTTGGTGAATTTAGTGTAGGTAAAACCAACAACAGGCAATCCAATATACAAATGCATAATGCTTGAATTTGTTGAATCTCTGCCTCGGTCATTTTCGGATCTGGGGCCGGTTGATCTAGACAAATTAAAAGAAATTTTGCCATTTGTGGTATTTGCAGCTACATAATCTTGTTCCCAAAGCCATAATTCATTGGCTGCGTTTATGTCTGGAGCAATGTCACTGGTGGCTGAAAGCAATGAACTAAAATACAAATCTCCCATGTCATGGTACAAAAGCCTGAAGTTGTTAACTGAATGCCTAAGATTTTCAGGAGGAGGTGGGTCGCATCGAGGGCAAGTACCTTTTCTTTCAGTGCCTCCTCGGTCAAAGAAGCTGATGTTCCTGTAGAGGTAAGGAAACCAGAAAGCTTGAGCTCGATCAAAAGGTGCTACCGTATCTTGTGAGTTTAAATGATAAAAGAGTGTGGGAATACTGATGACCAATTCAGTCTGTGCCAACACTTCAGGTTCAGAATTAAATTCATTGGTCAAGGTGCTTTTCATTAATAATGCACTGATCGCCTCATAACCAGTCGGCCAGGTGGTTTCTATCAATTCACCATTGTGAATCACCATGCTGTTGTGTGTGCCACTGGCTAAATTTGGGATATCAAGACCTGCTGCAGTGTGTTGGATTTTATCTTCACCATAAAAGCCACCCATGTGAATGACGGGGATGTTGGCTGAATGACCTTGCTCGACGTCCATCAAAGTCACTTCGGCGTGTAGACCGCCAGTTGCTGGAAGCATGGCCGATTCGTTGTCTAAAAACCATTGACCACCCGATTCCCACAATGCTGAGACAGCGGCACAGCTTAAATTGTCGGGATTCAGGGGCTCAACTTCATTGACCACACCCATCTCAATGATTTCAATGATGCCGTTGGTCCACAACCAATTGTTTTCTGGTGATATGGTTTGATTATTGGGGAAACCCAATGCGCATGAGGCATCGTTGCTGATCATCTTCAATTTTCTGTTATCTGAGCCCATACCGAAAGTCCACATATCCTGCGGTGTCAGGTACACATTGAATGAAGCAACGACCGCGCCTTGAGCTGCTTCTTTGATGTGAATTTTTACCGCTTTGGTTTCGTCTTTGGTGTTGTTCAGTGTCAACAAAGTATTCATTTGATTGGCAACCGTATAAAACGGAACAATGATGGCTGAGCCTGTGTCAGTCGGGCTGAGGTGAACGGCGCTGTGTGCTGGAGGTGAAAGGGCAAAAATCGCCAGTGTGATTGAGCTTAAAATGTTTTTCATGGCTTATGTGTAAGTCTTTGGTGGCAAATAAAATAACCATGAAAGTATATCAATATGTATTAAGGGCTGCGTTAATATTGTATTAAGCAGCCCTTATTTCGACTTTTGTTATTTTATGCTCCCGATGGGTGAACCCGGTGGAATCTTGGGTGTGCTGGTTTGCTCTTTTTTCCATTCACCTTTGAAATATAGGTTGATTTCATCTGTGGCCAATTGTCCCATGGCACCACTTTTCTTTAATTGTTTGCTTAAAGATTTAAGGTGCGAGTGAACCTGTGCTTTCACAGGTGCGGCTAAGTTTTTGTCGCTGGCCAGTTGCAGTGTGTTTTGTAAGGTCACCCAATTGATGCTGTCTTGCAGCAATTGTTGTTTACTGGATTTGTGCTTTTGGCCCCATGTGGTTTTTTGTAATTGTGCTAATAATTGTTTCACAGACATGATGTTGTCATTACGACTGTGTTGTTCGGCCAGACGATTGATGCGGGCTGGATTCAATAACAAGGACAAACTGTGGTCAGCGGCCACTTCAGCAGCTGATAACATGTCAAAGTTTAACCCTGTGCGGTGTTTGAAATGCTCGCGGTCGCGGTAGCTGCCTTCGGTTGGTGGCAGTAATACATTCAATAAATGTTCAGGTAATGCCAGTGTTTTTGCTTCGATGGTTTTTAATACCGCTTCCAGAGCGGCTTGTTGTTGATCTGCATCAACGATTTGGCTGGCGACATCGGCTTCGCCTTTGATGGCGTAGCGGTAATCAACACCAGCGATTAACTTAACGGCGGCTTCCACTTGGTAGCGGTGGAACAAGTACAAAGGTGCCAGTAGGCTTTCTAAGCTGGCAACGGTATCGCCTGATTTGATGCTGTCCAAACCAAACTGCGACAAAGCAACTTCACGTACTTTCAATACATCAAGTAAACCCTCAGCTGCATCTGCGCCATTGTCCCAAAGGTGGGCTTTGGGATGTGAACCACCTGCCATGCGGGCGTCACGGTCGGCAATGAACACATGGCCTTCTGCTGCGGCATCGGTGAGAATTTTTTCCAAACCCGCCTGTTCAGCTTCGGCATTTTCAAATGTGCGGTACAGATAATCAGTAGAAACTTTGTCCCAATCTCCCATGCCTGTGGCGTAAGCATCAGACAAATCGATTTCACCGTCTTTTAATTGAGCCAATGGATGCGGGTAATCCATCACCGAAGCCCGGTCCTTGCTGCTGGCATAAAAGTTATGAATCAATCCTAAGGTGTGACCGACTTCATGGGCTGATAATTGGCGTAACCTGGCCAGGGCCATGTCTTGAATCATTTTTTGGTTCATTTTATCAGACGATTCAAAACCGTCTTTGAATGGTGAAAGTAAAGCTTGTGCTATTTTCATGTCTTGGCGCACACGCAAAGAACCTAATGTCACATGACCTTTAAGGATTTCGCCACTGCGTGGATCGACAATGCTGGCACCGTAGGACCAACCACGTGTTGATCGGTGAACCCATTGAATGGTGTTATAACGGACATCCAAAGGGTCGGCATCGGCGGGTAGCATTTTGACTTCAAAGCCACCTTCAAATCCAGCGTATTCAAAAGCCTCGCTCCACCAACGCGCACCATCAAGTAAAGCCGAACGCACGGGTTCTGGTGTACCAGAATCTAAATAATAAACGATGGGTTCTTTGACATGCCCTTTATCATCTTTTTCTAGGCGATGGCGAATCACCCATTGTTGTTTCATCGGTTCGCCCAAAGGTGCCGCATAATCATCAAAAGTGATCGGGATGCCACCAGAACGCGGATCAAATTTTCGGGTAGGCATCACGTCTTCTGGCAAGCGAACAAAAGAATGGTGGGTCCTTACTGAAATCACATCTGATGTCGGGGCTACCGAACGAATGTGCTTACCCGGTTTTTTGCCTTGTAAGGTGATTAATGCTTCGAATTCTGTGTTGTCTGGGAAGTTTTTCGTGTTGTTCATGTAAACAGCAGAACGCTTGGCATCCACAGCAAAGCTACCTTCTTTCATTTGAGTCAAGCGACCAGCGATCCCTTGCGAATCACGCAACAGAAAGTCCGTGATGTCCAATAAAACGGTGCCTTCAGTTTCTGCTTTAATTTCTCCACCCCATAATACAGATTGAGCAAAGCCATCTGCGACCGCTTGGCGTTCAAGTGCATTGTCACTGTGTGCACGGAAACTTTGGTTGGGTTGTACCATCAGTACTTTGTTACCCAAACGTTTGAAATGTGCCACGCGGGTGTCGCCAATTTGCCCACGGTCCAGCCCAATGTTATTAGAGCCGACACCTGATTGTAAGTAATTGACATAGAGGAAATCTTTTTCAAAATCAGACACTTTGATATAAATTTTACCGCTTGATTCTTGCCAGTAGAAATCAACAAATCCGGCATGGTGTTGCATCCCCTTGGTCTTGTCTACAACAGACTCTGCAGCGCATTGAAAACTTAAAAATAACCAAAACAATAAATGGCAAAATTGGGTAGCTCTTTTCATTATTGTGTCCCTAATCAGTCAAAGGGAATGATTCTATCGCAAACAAGCTGGATTCGGATATAATTCGCGTCATGAAAATTGAACAATTGTTAAAAGACCGCTCAGGTTCAACATGTGAATTGTGCGGTGCTACCGATGCTTTGAGCGTCTATGAAGTCCAACCAGTGGAACAAATTGACATTGAATCGTGCGCTTATGTGTGCGGCACATGTAAAGAACAAATAGAAGACAAGGACAAAACTGAAGTCAACCATTGGCATTGTTTAAACGACAGCATGTGGTCTGAAGTCCCAGCAGTACAAGTGATCGCTTGGCGCATGTTAGATCGGTTGAAATCTGAAGGTTGGCCACAGGGTTTATTGGACATGATGTACATGGAAGATGACCGCATGACTTGGGCTAAAGCAGGTGCCGATGCAGATGACATGGGTCACAGGGATTGTCATGGTGCGCCATTGGCGGCGGGTGATACAGTGACTTTAGTTAAAGACCTGAAAGTCAAAGGCGGTGGTTTTACGGCCAAACAAGGTACAGCCGTACGCAACATTGGACTGCCAGCCGATGACCCGACCCACATCGAAGGCCGAGTCGAAGGTCAGCGCATCATGATTGTCACCAAATACGTGAAAAAATCACATTGATATGATTTCCTGCTTCCATTGGCTTTATTGGAAGCAGGGTTTTAGTGTTCATCGATGCGAATCCTCAGGTCAACGGCAGTGATGTCATCGCCTTGACCAATTAAGGGGTTGATATCCAATTCAGCAATTTCAGGTAAAATTTGTGTTAATTGACTGACCTTGAGAATGATGTCAGTGAATAATTCAATATCAACACCCTGTTTACCTCGCATGCCTTCGAGCAGTGGGTATGATTTGAGGTTTTGCAACCGGTGTTGAATTTCCTGCCGCGTGCACGGGCAGAGACATACTTTGATGTCTTTAATCACTTCGACGAAAATGCCGCCCAAGCCCATCAGTAACAAATGTCCAAAACCAGCCTCACGGCTGACACCGATAAACAGCTCAGTGCCTTGGTATTGTTTTTGAAGCAATACCGCTTCAGCACCGTCAATTGACATCATGTTATTAAAATGTGCCATGACCAATTCATCTGAATTGATATCCAATGCCACGCCGCCAACGTCGGATTTATGCAAAGGGCCAACCACTTTCATCACAACCGGAAAGCCTAACTTTTTCGCAGCCTGTATGGCCGCTTGCTGATCATTGGCCGTGACTTCAATGGCCCTTGGAATGCCGATGGTGTCCATCAGCAGGTTGTTATTTGTGACACTTAAATAGCCGTTTTTGTCTCTTGGCGCTTCAAGTACGGAACGAATGGTATCGACATCTATGCTGGTGTCAATTGGTTCAGCTTGTACAGGGTTTCCTGTGAAATAGGCTTCACACAAGGCTTTGCCCAATACCACTTCATCAGGGAAGTTGACGTGGCCTTTGGATAAAAAATATTTGATTTCTTTTTCTGCATTAATGACCGATGGTAACACTGGAAAGATGGGCTTTTTGCACACGTCCATTTTGACATTAAGTACCTTATATACATTTTCAACATCAAATAAACCCGGGCTGCCAAAAACCACCACCATGGCATCAATTTCTTCAAATTTATGTTCGCAGTAATCTATGATGATGCCCAATTGTTCTGCTGTGCCGGTGGCCAAAAAGTCAATTGGGTTTGAAACCGAGGAGCCAGAATATAAATAATCCAATAACTCACTTGCTACGGGGCCTTCAAGTCCAGGTACTTGCAAACCGCCACGCTCTAAAGCATCGGTCAGCATCACGGCAGAGCCGCCAGCATGTGTGATCACAGCGATGTTTTTGCCAATGAGTTTTTTATAGGAAAATACCGAAGCAACAGAGATCAATTCATCTCGTGAGCTGCAGTACACCACACCGGCTTTTCTGAACAGCGAACGTGTGGCCATGTCAGATGTAGCCATGGCGCCTGTGTGTGAGCTGGCGGCGCGCGAACCAGCAGCCGTAGCGCCAGACTTTATGGCAGCAATGCGACAACCTTTGTTGATTAAACTTGTGGCGTGTTTGAGTAATTTTTGTGGTTTGCTGATGTTTTCCATGTAAAGCAAGATGGTTTTTGAGCTGGTGGCTTCATCAAATTGCGCATCCAAATAGGCCAAATAATCTTCAATGCCAATTTGTTTGCCATTACCGACTGAATAAACGCTTGAAAACCGCAAACCCACTTGCATGCCGGCTTCCATTAAAAACACGGCGGTGGCACCAGAACTGGAAATTAAGTCACAGCCATGTTTTGAATCTAAAGTTGGGATGGGCGTAGTAAAAACCCCTTGGTAATTGGCATTAAGTATGCCGATACAATTGGGGCCAGCTAAAGCAGCTTGGTATTTATTTGCCGCAGCGATCATTTGTTGTTCCAGTTGCTCTCCCGCTTCATTCAATTCGCTGAAACCTGCTGAAATGACGATAAAAGCTTTGCATTTTTTGTTTGCGGCCAAGTAGTCTATGGTTTCAGGACAGGCTTTGGCAGGAATGGCCAATATGGCCAGTTCAACATCAGCTAAATCTTGGATTTGAGCAAAGGCATTCAGGCCTTGAACCTGCGATTCTCTGTGGTTAACCACTGATAAATCACCACTGAAACTGCCAGCAATGATGTTGTGCAGCATTTTACCGCCGGCTTTTCTCAGGTCATTAGACGCCCCTATGACGACTATGCTTTGTGGGTTAATGAGTTGGTTGTTGATCATGAGCGTTCAAAGCAGCAAATGAAGCATTATAAAAGCTGACTTGAATTTTCAATTGACCCGAGTCAAGAACAATGAAATTGTGTGCTTTGGCGCTTTTGGACAACCTCAGGTTTGTAACGTCAGAATCAACCGCCTTGTGTGCGGTTGGTCACGGTGTTCGCACAGGTAGATACCTTGCCAAGTGCCTAAATTCAATCGCCCTTGGGTCACTGGAATGGTCAAGTCGCAGCCAAACAAAGAAGACTTGATGTGAGCGGGCATGTCGTCTTCACCCTCATAATCATGTTGGTATGGAAAGCTTCTGGGGACTAAGTGCTCTTCAAAAGCTTTGAAATCTTGTCTTACTGTCGGATCGGCATTTTCGTTGATGGTCAGACTGGCAGAGGAGTGTTGTAGGAATATATGCAACAAGCCATTGTGGTGCCGGTTGGCCATGGTTGCCAGTGCTTGAGCAATTACATCGGTGATGAGCATGTAGCCTTGTCCGGTTGTTTGTATGGTGAGTGTGCTTTGTTTCATGTAAATGGTAGACAAATCTACAGTATAAACAACAACCACAGTTCAGCAGTTAAATTGTGCTTAAGATATCGACAAATTTTTCTTATCAACCTCTTTTGATCTCCAAATTTTAAATACCCCGGTGTTTACCCAGCCAATGATTGGGAGTTGATGTTGCTTGATTTGAATGAATCAGATTTTTTTGTGTTTATTTTGATGTTGGTATCTTTGTAAACTTATTCTTAATAAATTGAAAATATAATTGCAATATATATATTTTAATGCTAATAATTATTTAATTTGAAATAAATATTGCAAATAAAAAAGATCGTTGATAAAGTGGGGTTAAATTTAATCATTCGTGAACAATGAAAAATCAATTAAAAACTGTTGTTATTCAGATGTTGGTTCAAATATTCAGACCCTTGGTCAAGGTTTTATTGCGACTAAAGGTGCCATTCAATGAAGTCAGTGATGTTTTGAGGTGGACTTACGTGGATGTGGCTCATGAGCACTTTGGTATCAATGGAAAACCACCGACAAAATCACGTATTTCAGTGATTACAGGACTTTCCAGAACGCAGGTTGATGTTCAAATGAAATCTGATTTGTTCAAGGTGGAAACTGAGCAATATAAGTGGAACAGGGCAGTTCGCGTGCTGACTGGCTGGGCGGAAAATGAAGCATACCTAGATCAATACAACAGTACCAAAGTCATCCCCCTTGAATCAAACAATGAGCCAGACTTTAAAGGCTTGGTGGAACAATATTCTGGTGGTTCAACCGTTCGTTCTATATTGGACGATTTGATTGTTTCTGGTTCAGTAAAAGTGAAGGATAAGAAGGTGGAGTTATTAAAACCCTATTACTTGACAGTGAATGATCCAGATGAAATTCAAAAATTAAATTTTTTGGGGGTCTCAACTCAGTATTTACTTGAGACCATTGAACACAACATCAACCCTGTTGAATCAACCCCAAGGTTTCAGCGCATCGTTTTTCATGAGGAATTGCCATTGTCTTTGGTCAGTATTGCTGAAACATTTGTCAGAGGGAAAAGCCAGCAATTGGCGAATGAAGTGGATGAATACTTAGAACATTTGATCAAATATGCCGATGATGACGGTGAAAAAGTACCTTATATAGGCCTTGGTCTGTATTACTACCAAGGAGATTGAACACAAATTACCCCAACAAGCAAATAATTATCAAACCCGGAAACAGGAGAATAACATGTATAAATACAAATATTTACTGATGGTGACTGTGATTTTGTTCAGCACCATTGCGATAGGTGCTGAAAAAGGACAAGGTGGCACAGGCGTCTCGATAAATGACATCAGGAGTTTTCAATTTAATCAAAATACGGTGATTAAAGAGGACGGTCAGGTCATACCTGAAATAAGAGGACAGGGTGGAACGGGATTCAAAGTTCGTTACCGGGTCGGGAGTGATGTAAACACTTCGGTAACAGCTGGAACCATTGAGGAAATTGACCTGATCAACACACACAAAGGGCCGGTCACTTCTTTGGATCCGTTCAAAATTTTCAATGTGGATGCACAAATTACAGGAGATACCTTTTTTGATGACAACCTTGTGTTTGAGCAAATTAACACAGGCGATGAATTAAAATTGTCAGGTTTTGTTGACGCCAATTCTTCCTTGTTAGTGAGTCGTGTTGAGGCTGATAATGACGCCCTGACTGAATGGAAGTTATCAGGCTATGTCTCGGGATTGAATGCCACTCAGTTTAATATACAAAATCAAGTGGTTGTGATCGGTACTGTTGTACCAGATGACTGTGATTTAGGTTTAAGCAATGGATCATTTGTAGAAGTGAAGGCCATGCCCGATGCCACTTTTATGGCAGGATCTCCCTTGACAACAGTAACCAAAATTGAATGTAAGCCCGAAGGCATCATCACATTACCTGGAGATGTCATACCTGTGGCTTTAGAAGGTATTGTTGATTTTGAAAGTATTGAATCTAATGATCAGTTCACCATAGCAGGGCAGCAAATCACAGTCAGTGGTGTCACGGTTTATATTAATGGAGAGATTGATGACATTGTGGTTGGTGCCAAAGTTGAAGTGGAGGGATTGATGAATACCACGACTTCTGTGATTGATGCTTTTAAAGTCAAGTTTAAAGAAGTGAGGTTTAAGTTTGAAGAACCCGTGTTACCTGCTGATGTGGTTGCGGGTGAATCCATCAGTTTATTTGGAAAAACCATTTTTGCTACACCACAGCTGCGTGATGAAGATGGCATCATGAGCCTTGGCTTGGGAACAGAGACGCAAGTTGAAGTCAGGGGTTATGCTGACAGTGACGGTAATTTGTATGCAACAAGGGTAAGAGAAAGGGGTGACCCAGATGTAACAGATGCTAATGCCGATGGCGCGATCACAGCCATCAATGCACCAGAAATAGAACTATTTGGAATCAAGGTGGATACTTCAGTCAGTGTGTTTTTTGATATCAATGGCATGCCCATCAGTTCATCCAGTTTTTTTGCTCAGGTTGCTGTGGGTACTGAAATAGAAGTTGAAGATGCCTTTATCAATGAAGTCAATAATATCATATCAGGGGGTGTTATTAGGATTGATGAAGATGATGATTTCAGCCGATTTAATATCATCAAAGCGGGTAGTCAGAAAGCACTTGGAGTTGGAACAATAACGGGTTCGGTAGATGTGATTTATTCCAATGGATTTGAATAAAAATCAGGAAGTATGAAAAGATAAAGGCTTGGCTCATCAGCCAAGCCTTTTTGGTATTATTTACTGCTCGATCGCGGTGATATACAGTTCCACACGTCGATTTTGAGCGCGGCCTGATTCATACATGTTATCAGCAATGGGTTGATTCTCTCCGGCACCCATGGGGGTAAGGCGTTGTGCCGGTATGCCTTGTGAGGATAAGTAATCTGCAACGCTGTAAGCACGTTGTTGTGACAGCTTTTGGTTGTCAGCTTCGCTGCCGACAGAATCAGTGTGACCAATGATGTCTAAATTGGTGTCTTTGTATTTATAAAGCACTTTCGCAACTGAGTTCAAGGTGTCATAAAAACTGCTGCGTATTGAATATTCGGCGGTATTGAAAGTGATGTTTCCAGGCATGATCAATTGGATTTGATCACCATCTCTGCGTACTTGTACACCTGAACCTACCAGTTCACGGCGTAAGTCACGTTCTTGGTGGTCCATGTAGGCACCCACACCAGCACCAATCGCACCACAACCTGCAGCTGCATTGCGTGCATGCTTTGAGTTCTTGGTGGCACCGATCAGGCCACAAACCACAGCACCAATGGCGCCGTACTTAACGGTTTTTCGTGTTTTTTGTTCGCCCGTGTATGGGTCTGAAGTGGTACAGGCCTGTAAAGCAATGACGCTCACAATTAATAAAGGCAGTTTTAATATCGTTTTCATAATCATCCATTTGTTTGAAAGTGTGTAGATTGTATGAAAAGTAAGCTTAAGATAATGTGAACAAAGACGTCAAATAATCTTACTAAATGTATGAGGATGGTAATTTTGTGGAACTATATTTTATGAGTTAAAAGTATAGATTGTAAGTATCAAAAATCATATAAAGTGGTAATAATGGAAAATATCGATTAAAATGAATGAATCGAACGATTGAGTAATGATTATGGAAAATATTTCTGCAAACCTCGCCAAAACAAGATTCGGTGAATTGTTAATGAAAGCGCAAAAGTCCCCTGTACAAATTGATAAAAATGGCAGACCTGTGGCAGTTTTGATGTCGATAGAAGATTATCAGGCATCAGAGCAGATGAAAACTAAATGGTTTGAAAGTAGAATGCAAGAAGCGAAAACTGAAATTAAAAAAGGTCAACTAGTTGATGGCGAGCAAGTATTGAACCAATTGATGGATGATTTGGTGGATCAGTGACTTTTCAATTAAAATTTACTAAAGAAGCACAGAAAGAGCTGCAAGACATTAAAAAATTTACAATTGAAAACTGGGGTTTAGTTCAAGCAAGAAAATACCTAAAAACATTCAACCAAGCTTTTCAGATGATTAAAAACAACCCTAAAATAGGTAGGTTGGATTTATGCAATTGGCCCGGTATTTATCGCTTTCCAATACAAAGTCACATGGTTTATTATCAATTGGAAGGACCCTGTATTTATGTAATGGCAATTTTGCATCAATCTATGTTGCCAGAAAACCACCTTTAACAGGTAATACATCTCAGAAAATCAGGATTTATTTTAATCACCATCTTTTTATTTTCAAAGCGAAATAAATAAATTCCAGCAAAAAACATCATCCAAGCGATAAAAAACCTTGCCATTGTTCATTGGTGGCATAGCCAGCTCCTTGGGGCATCATTGCCATTGCTCCATATGATAGCAGTAAGGTGGAAATTCCAAATAACATAAGAATGACTGCAATAAACTTCATGGTTAGATAACTTTCAATTGTCTGATTTCTTAAGTGCCATAATGGCAAGTAAACCCGAAAGTAAATAAAAACACAAGCTTGCATTTGGTAATCCGCTGATCAATGAATCAGTGCCACCCTGGCCTAACAGAACTGATGCTGATACCAAGGTGCCAGCGGAGAGCAGGGCGTAGCGGTTTTGGTTTTTGTTCTTTTGGGCTTGCTTTTCGGCTTTTTGTTGAGCCATTTTCATGTGGCGTGGCAGTGGTTTGACCTGTTGTGATAGCAGTTGGTTGAGCATTTGTGGTGTTTCTGACAGTTGTTCAATCCATTTGGGCAAGTTTTGTTTTATCTTGTCCATGGCGTTTTGTGTGCCGTAGTGGTTCTTCATGATGTCACGAAGTACCGGCTCTGATGATTTCCAGATGTCCAGTTGCGGATAGAGCTGTCGGCCCAAGCCTTCAATGTTCAATAAGGTTTTTTGTAGCAAGATAAATTCAGGTTGTATCACCAGTTGAAATCTTTTGGCCATTTGGAAAGTTTTTAACATTACTTCACCGAAAGATATTTCTTCAATCGGGCGTGCAAAATAAGGTTCACAGATGGTTCGGGTGGCAGCTTCTAAGTCTTCTAAATTGGTGTCTTCTGGTACCCAGCCAGATTCAATGTGTAATTCCGCAATGCGGCGGTAATCTTGTTTGAAGAAGGCCATGAAGTTATTGGCTAAGTCAACGCGGTGACCTTTGGGCAAGGAACCACAGATACCAAAGTCCAATAAGATGATTTGCGGGTCTTCAGGGGTGTCTGGGTTAATAAAGATGTTACCCGGATGCATGTCAGCGTGGAAAAAATTATCACGGAATACTTGGGTATAAAAAATATTCAGGCCTTTTTCTGCCAGCACTGGGAAGTTGATACCTGCTGCTTTTAAGGCATCAAAATCTCGAATCGGTATGCCGTGGATGCGTTCTTGCACCATGACTTTGGTTTTGCAGTAATCCCAATAAATTTTCGGGATGTATAAATCTTTTGAATCTGTGAAATGCTTGCGCAGCACAGAAGCATTGGCCGCTTCACGTTGTAAGTCCAATTCGTCATAGATGGTTTTTTCAAACTCTTCAACGATTTCAACATGATCTACCTGTACGCCAGGTGATAAGAAGCGATCAGCAAAAGCAGCCAGCTTTTTCATCAAGGCCACATCGCGGATGATTTTCTTTTCTATGCCTGGCCGTAATATCTTGATGACGACATCCTTATTATTATCTTTGTCGGCATTTTGTAGTGTGGCCGCATGGACTTGCGCAATTGAAGCTGAAGCCAGTGCGGCCTCATCAATTGACTCAAATATGTCATCGGCTTTGTTATCAAGTTGATCATCGATTACGGCTTTGGCTTCTGCCCAAGTGATGGGTTCGACGTCATCTTGTAGTTTTTCTAAAGCTTTGGCAATTTCAACTGGCACCATGTCTGGGCGTGTTGATAATGTTTGTCCGAGCTTGATGAAAATAGGTCCCAGTTTTTCTAGGGCTGTACGTAAACGCTGTCCTTCGGTCAGGTGCTTATGTTTGAGCGGTGCAAAAGGCGCAAGAATATGAATCAGTCGGTGCCATCCGAATTTTGAATCTATCGGTAACATGTTGGTGACGCGATAAGCGACCAAGGTGCGTAATATGATAAAAGCTCGAATTAGTTTCATGACCGACTGTAATTTATGGGTTATTGGCGCTCAAAATTTGAGCGATTTTCTGTTCAAGTCTGGCGACATCTGATTTTAAGACGTCGACCTCATCAAGGAATTGTTCCATTTCATCTGGTCGGACTAATTCTTGGTTTTCGTAAAGAAAATATTCTTTGCTGCTGTTGAGGAATGAACCGAAAAAATTGCTGCCAATCTGTTTGGCGGTTTTCAATGTTTCTGAAATGCGGTATCCGGCTTCATCGCCAAACACGTCACAAATGGCATCTTCCCAGTCAGGCTTCAATTGCTTCAAAAAGTCTGCTACAAATTGACCCGCGGTGGCATCACCGTTGATACTGACCGAATCCAAGCCAGGAATGTGTTGGCTTTGACTCATGGCGAACAAAGCCGTTGGCTTACCAGAAATGGTGGTATCGACTGTATTTGGAACTTCGCTCAAAATCTCAATGCGATCTTCATGAATCAACATAGGAATGTGTTGATCAATCGGTAAAATGACAACGTCCACCACTTTACCTGCCATGGCTTTCAGTTTCTTCTTTGAATCTGGGTCGTATTTGATGGCTCCAGCCAAAGCGCGGCTCATCATGTCAGTGGCTGGCTTCGGTAGCGTTTTGTATGTTGTGGGATTTGAATCAGTTTCGGTCATATCTTGTAACCCCTGTGAATGGCCACCATACCACCTGATAAATTCTCATACTCGCACATCGCCATACCCGCTTTTTCAAACATTGATTTTAAAGTTTCTTGGTTTGGGTGTTTTCTGATGGATTCCACTAAGTACTGATATGAAGCTTTGTCACCGGCAATAAACTGCCCAATTTCAGGTAGTATTTTGAACGAGTAAAAGTCGTATAACTTACTCATTAATTCGTTTTTAACTTCTGAAAACTCTAAAACCATGGCTTTACCACCCGGTTTTAAGACCCGTTCCATTTCGTTCAAGGCTTGTTGTTTGTCAGTCACATTGCGCAAGCCAAAGGCCATGGTGATGGCATCGAAGGTATTGTCTTCAAAAGGCAATGCTTCGGCATTCATCTGAACACATTCAAAGCGGCCCATAAAACCGGCGTCAATCATGCGGTCATTACCGACATCCAGCATGGCTTGGTTAATGTCACCGATGATGACATGACCGGTTTGGCCTATCAACGGCATCATCAGCTTAGCAATGTCACCCGTGCCACCGGCCAAGTCTAGGACTTTGTTGCCTTTGTGGATGCCGCTGGTGCCGACAAAGTGTCGTTTCCATATGCGGTGAATACCGGCAGACATCATGTCGTTCATGATGTCGTATTTGCTCGCTACAGAAGTGAATACTTCACCCACCAGTTTTTCTTTGTCACCTTTGGCCACATCGCGAAATCCAAAGTGTGTGGTTTCATCGGTGTTTTGTGCTTTTTCTTTGCTGTTCACATCAGTGTTCATATCAAAACTCCTGTTCAGGATTCTTGGTTGTTAAATGCTGCCCGACGCAATCGAATTAACCCAGAAATATCATCATCACCATGTCCCATGTCCATCAACTGGGCATAGTCTTCAATGCTCTGATCGACGACAGATAAGTCGGCACCTAAATCTTTCAATGCCTCTTGGCAAATTTTCAAATCTTTGTGCAGCAGTTGAAGCTTGAATCCGACATTAAATTCGTCTTTGACCATGGTGTGGCCGCGGTTGTCAAGGAACCAGTTACCGGCAGCCCCTGCACTCAATACCTCAATTGCTTTTTTCATGTCCAAATTACAGTTTTCTGCAAATGCCAAAGCACTACAAACGGCTTGTGCCACACCTGCAACCATCACTTGATTCACCGCTTTGGTGGCTTGGCCTTGGCCAACTTTGCCCACATGGGTGATTTGTGAGCCAATCGCAGCAAACACTTCAGAAGCACGTTTGTACTCTTCACGTTCTGCACCTACCATCACTGAAAGTGTGCCTTTTTTAGCGCCTTCTACACCACCAGAAACAGGAGCGTCCATAAACGCGATACCACGCGAAGCCAAGTCGTCTGCTAAAGTGCGTGCAGTCTTAGGACTGACGGTTGAGCAGTCAATTACGGTTGAACCAGGTTTTAAATCATCAATAAAACCAGCAACCACGTCCATCAAATCTTGATCAGCTGAAACACAAGTTAAAACGGTATCGGCGGCTTGAAACATCTCTGAATCAGATTCAAACGCTGTTAAACCCAATTCATTTTGCATCGCTTTGGATTTGCCTTCTGTGCGGTTTTTAATGCCAACCAGCAAACCTTGTTGATGCAAGTTTCTCGCCATGGGACGACCCATAGCACCTAAACCATAAACCACTACCTGTTTTAATTTATTATCACTCATAGATGATTGCCTGTCCTGAGGCTATGTCATTAAAAGGCGTATTATAACCGACCTGAAGCACCTTGGGTTGATGGTGGTCAATTACTCCAAATTATAGAAATGATTCAATTTATTCTTTGGCTGCTTTGTGTCCGAAGATGATTTGCCATTGTGGGTTGGTTTGATTTGGGGGCTGGGCTTCATTAATGTTGGTAGGCAGGGTTCCTGAAGCTTGGTCTAATGTGATTTGATTTAATACAATGCGCTTTTTAGGGCTTGATATATGGCTGTCAGCAACATACAGGGTGCCGATATTGGCCAGCTCAACTTGCCTATCCTCTTGCAAGGTGATGTTGTTTAGAGTGATTGAGCCCACACTGTGCCAATCGTTTTGCTTTATTGACAATTGTTGTTGGCCAGAAACCAGGCCTTGAGACACAAAGATGCCACTTAAACTTTGTATCCAGGGGCTATAGTTTTCTAGGTTCAAGTTGTTAATTTCAATGTCACTGTCCAGCACCAAGCTTGGGAAGGACGAAATGTTGCCATCTAAGTAGGCGTGGTAGTTATTGGCATTATTCAAGTGGTCTGACAGCTTGATTTGAAAGTCTGCAATTGTCCCTTTGTTGTCTATTTTGTTTAAATGAAAAGAGTCAATCACCTGTTGTATGTCAGCTTGAAGGGAGGCATCGGAAAATTGCACTGATAAATCATAGCCTGTGGTTTGTTCAACACTATATTGCCAATGTGATGTGTTATCTACCTCATCGGACGGTTGTGTGGGCTCTTGAGTTTCCCAGGGCCAATTGATGTTTATTTGGCCTTGTTCGGCCGCCAAGCTTTTGATGTCAATCAATTGTTCGTTTAAGTTAATTTGAATGTTTTCTGTGAGAATAAACAGCTTAGAAAATGTCAGTTTTTCAGACCAAAACCCTCCTAAATCGGACCATTCCAGCGTCTCAATGTCAAAGGTAGGTAAGGCGGATAATGCCCAGTTTAAATGGCCATTGGCATGTATGCTTCCTTCTTCAAGTGATAGCTCCCATGAATCAGGCAAAAAGTCAGCTGCTGTCTGACTTAGACCATTGGTGGTTGCGAATTCAGCAGTGATCGATTGTTGATGGTGGTTGTATTGGCCATTGAGCATGAGCTGCTCTTTGTTCGATGAGCTGAGGTTTAATTTGAAATCGGACCCAATGTCTTCTAAATTGAAGTGGTTGAGGTTGAATGTCAAATTTTGCCAGTGTTGGTGTTTGTTGGTGGCGGAGGAAAAGAGGTTTATGGCACCTTTAGAGATTGATAATTGATCGATCAATAAATTGATGTCGGTTGTAGTGATTGCTTCATTGGATTGATTGGTTTCTACAATCGACGGTTGTGATAATTGGAAGTCTGCATCCAATTCAAGCGCTATAACGGGTTCGACTAATGTGATGTGAGACAAATGGTACTGCCCGAATAACAGTTGACTTGGATTGAAATTGGCACTCAGTGTTTTGGCAGTTAAAAAGGCTTGGCTTTTATGGTCTGTTATTTGTACTTGATTGAGTTGTACAGAAAAACTTAAAGGGTTGAATGTGATGTCATCATAGCTGACCTCCATTCCTGTTAATCTGCGTGTTTGGTCTTGAATGAGGGTGCCAAGGGGTTTGGAGACAAAGAAAAAGCCAAGCACCACATATAAAAAAAACAACAATCCGATGGCGTATGACATGAATTTGAATGTTGATTTTACTTTCATGTGGTCTTGTATTGCTGGCAGGCAGCAGTCAAAGTGTCCTTGACTTGTTGTTTGAGTGGCTCAGGTGAAATGACTTTAGCAGCAGGGCCAAAGTGTAAGATATCTGCTATGAGTTCGTCACTTTTATTATAAGGGAGTGTCATGAGGATGTGGGTGTCATCAAGGCGTTGAACGGTTTGAGCAGAATGCCAATGGATGCTTTCAACCCAAGGAGCCAATGCTGTATTGAATTCAATTGTTGCGGTGTGTTTGGCTTCTCCTGCAAAAATGCCGTATGAATGGGCATAGTGGTTTCGCAAGGTGTCTTCAGACAGTGTTTTACTGGGTTCTATGTCTATTTCACAGCTTTGGACATTTTCTAAAGCAAAGAGGCGAATGTCATGCCTTAAATGGCAATACGCGTCGAGATACCAAGCGTTTTTGTAGCTGGTGAACCGCTGTGGTGAAACCAATCGTTTGGTGGCTTTGGTTTGTTGGCGACCTTGGTATGAGATGTTAAGCTTTTTACCTTGGCTCAAAGCATTCAATACCATTTGAAAAGTATCTGAGTTTGGTTTTCTGGATAAAGCAGGGATGATTTTCACCAGTTTTCTGTTGTTCAAACCTTTGTCTTCCAGTACTTTTTCTATATTACCAATGATGCGGCTGAGCGATTGGTTCAGTGCATCGGATTGTAAGTCTTCAAGGATTTGTGCCGCCATCAACAAACCATTGGTTTCCTCCATATTCAGTCTGACACCTGGCAGGCTGAATTGTGCGCTGGGGTCATAGAAAAAACCTTTTTTACTTATGATAGGGGCATTGAACTGATCCCTTAATTCTCCAATCAATCGGTATAAAGTGGCCGAGGAGCATTCCAATCTTTCCATTAAATACGCCGCACTGGCTGGCGTTCTGCGGTTTTGCAAAATGTCATCAAGCAAATAGATTTTTTCTAATTTGGCCATCCAGTCACTCCATTTATGTTTGCAAGGCAGGTAAGTCTTTATACAATTCTAATGCTTCAGGATTAGCCAAAGCATCGGTGTTGGCTATGGTTTTACCATGGATGACATCTCGCACGGCAATTTCGACAATTTTACCGCTGATGGTTTTCGGAATCTCGGCAACGGCCAGAATTTTAGCAGGCACATGCCTAGGGGTGGTGTTTTTGCGAATGGTGGTTTTGATTTTTTGCACCAAGTCATCAGTCAATTCATGGCCAGATTGCATCACCACAAATAAAATCACTCGGGTGTCGCCATCCCAGTCTTGACCGACAACAATGCTTTCCAACACCTCAGGGTAAATCTCAACTTGGCGATATATTTCAGCAGTGCCAATACGAACACCACCGGGGTTTAAGGTGGTGTCAGAACGGCCATAAATAACCATACCACCTTCTTCAGTGATTTCTGCGCGGTCAGAGTGACACCAGATGTTGTCATATTTGTCAAAATAAGCTGACTTGTATTTTTCATGACCTGCGTCATTCCAAAAATAAACTGGCATCGATGGAAAGGCTTTGTCACAGGACAGTTCTCCGGGCTCACCAACCACGCTTTGGGCTTGATCATTTAAAATATTAACTGACATGCCCAAACCCACACACTGTAACTGTCCGCGATACACAGGTAAGTTGCTGTTGCCGAGAGCGAAACATGAACAAATGTCGGTACCACCCGAAATGCTGGACAAGCAAACATCTGCTTTGACATCACGGTAAACAAAGTCGAAATTTTCCGGCAGCAGTGGAGATCCTGTTGAAAATATCGTGTTTAGGCTGTCTAATTTGTGGCTGATTCGTGGCACGATTCCTGCTTTTTCTACTGCTGAAATCCACTTGGCCGAAGTGCCGAGGTGGGTGATTTTGTGTTGATCGGTTAAATCAAACAATCGGTTACCGTCAGGGTAAAAGGGAGAGCCCTCATAAAGCACTAAAGTCGCGCCTGTCGCTAAAGTGGAAGCCATCCAATTCCACATCATCCAGCCGCAAGTCGTAAAGTAAAACAACCGGGAACCCTCGGCCACATTGCCATGTAGCATCAGCTCTTTTAGGTGCTGAAGTAAAATGCCTCCCGTGCGATGCACAATACATTTGGGCTTGCCGGTGGTTCCAGATGAATACAGCACATACAACGGGTGGTCAAAAGATACAGCAGTGAATTGCAATTCGGTATTTTTATCATGGTGTGCCAAAGAAACTGAATACTTGACCGCCTTATCGGGCATGATGTTGTCTTGCTCAATGTAGTCAACGACAATGACTTGTTTGATGCTGTCGATTTTCTCTGCTATGTGACTGACCTTTTCTAGGCAGTCGAAGTTTTTTCCGTTGTATTGGTAACCGTTGGCACAAAACAAAACCTTGGGTTCAATTTGTCCAAAGCGGTCAACCACGCCATTGATGCCAAAATCAGGCGAAGTTGATGACCAAATGGCACCCAAAGAAGTGGTGGCCAGCATGGCAATAACAGTTTCTGGGATATTGGGCATAAAAGCAGCGACGGCATCGCCTTTTTTCACACCTAAACTGATTAAATGTTGTTGTAATAAAGCCACTTCTTGCCTTAATTCGTAGAAGCTGTATGACTTAAAGTCACCGTCTTCACGCTCAAAAACCAATGCTTCATCGTCACCTGTATGACGTAACAGGTTTTCAGCAAAGTTCAATGTCATGCCTGCAAACCATTGGGCGTCAATCATGTGTCCTTCATCGAGCAAATCTTGAGTGGCTTCTTGGTGGTAAATCACGCCACAAAAATCAATCACACTTCGCCAAAAGTCAGCGCGGTTGTTGACTGAAAAATTCAATAACTCGGGGTATCCTTTGAAAGCGTTTTTGTGTTTCTTTTCGAGCAATTGTTGAAACTGCGTCATTTGACTGGTGGCTAATGCACTTTCGCTTGGTGACCATAATGGTTTATTTGTCATGGTTATGTGGTGTTTGGATGTGCCAACAATTTGACAACAATTCATTGTCTTTGTAAAGCGCTGTAAAAATAACAAAAAGAAGACATGCTGGTGTGGCTGTTTTAATAAATCCATGTATTTTATTTGATATCAGTGGGCTAGCTTTCAGTTAACTTATTGATTGCAAAAAAAATGATAGTAATTTATAGTAATTAGTATGAAAAATTTGAGGTGGGTGTATTTCAAGAAGCTCCGGTATATGGTTGTTGGTCTGTTGTTTTTTGCGTTTTATTCAAAAGCCGAGTCAACACAAAAAACTTTAAAAATATGTCTAGATGGTGCCAATTGGCGCCCATTCATTTACCAAGAAGACAATCAAATTAAAGGGCTGCATATTGAAACTATCGAAGGTGCTTTAACTGATTTAGGTTTGTCTTACGAATTTAAAGTGACGCCATGGAAACGGTGTTTAAAGGGGGCTGAAAAAGGTGTTTTTGATGCCATTGCAACCGCTTCATATAATAAAGACAGGGCTGCATATTTACTTTACCCTGATGATGCTTCCAATCAATTGTCAGGGTTTCGGGTGGGGCAGGTGCAATATAATATCATTGTTCATGCCAGCAGTGATTTTGAATATCAAGGTGAATTAGAGTATGTGCCCCAACCTACGCGCGTTTCTCGTGACTACTCAATTGGCAAAGACCTTAAATCCATGGGATTTAACATAGATGATTCCTCAATCAATGACCTACAAAATTTAAAAAGGTTGGTGCGTGAAAAAAATGGCGCGGTGGTGGCTTTACCCACTTTAGTGGACTGGGCTAACAAGCAAGATGAATTCGCAGGGCAAATCAGATTGATTGAAAAACCATTGAAATCTAAATCTTACTTTTTGGTTTTTTCTAAGTTGGGACAAATTGATTTAAAACAGGCCGATTTTATTTGGAGAAAAATCAAGCGTGTTCGAGAGGACAGTCAGTTCAAAGAATATTTACCTGAAAGCAAAAATGAAGATTGATTGATGCGAAACAAAATACCAAAGGGGTTATATAAGAAACTGGCAGCATATTCCGTTATCATCGCCTTCAGTTTTGGCTTGGTTATCAGTGTTTACCAGATTTACCATGATTACAGTCAGCAAGAAACCAGGCTGATAGCAGAAATTGATGAACGCATCAGTTTGATTCAAGGCAGTGCAGAAAAATCAGTATATGAATTTGATGAAGCTTTGGCTCAATTGGTTGTGGACAGTATTGCTGGGCATCCAGCCATACTAAAGGTGACGCTTTATGATGACTATAATGATGCTTTTAAATCTAAAGATGTTCGAGAAATCAGTCCGAGACCTAGCTGGTGGCCAGATTTTTTATTATTAAATACAAAAACATTAAGTTATCCTTTGTCTGTTAACTCAGAAGTGGCTGATCAACCTGCAAGAATAGCAGTTGAAGTTGACCCTTTTTTGGTGGTCAATGACTTGGTTGAGCGGTCTATGGTGATTGTCTTTTCGGGTCTGATCAGAAACGTATTGTTAGCGATTGTGTTATTGTTTTTGAGTTATCGCTTGGTGACGAGTGCGATTTTAGGTTTGAGCAATGATCTGGCTAAAATTGACCCTTTAGGTGGTGGGAACCAATTAATTGAAGTATCAGAAAAGCATAAAAACAATGAACTGGGGAGTTTGGCAGACCTGATTAACAACTTACTGATAAAAATCAGGCAGGTGGTAGGTCAAAGTAATGAATTGAATGCAGAACTGAACCAACAACTGTTGGATAAGTCTCGCATTGAAGAGGCGCTCAATTTAGCCGGAGAGCGGACAGCTGGCCAAACTGGTAAAGAATACATTAAAAGTATGGTTGAGTTTATCGGTGAATCTTTAAACTTGGACGGTGTGGCTTTATACAGAAGAAAGACACAAGGTGATGACATCTATTATCAACCTGTTTTCAGTATGATTCATGGTCGTGAAGTTGTGCCACAAGCCATTGCTCTGGAAGATCTGCCGCTAGATATTGTCAGTGGACATCATGCGGTATCAACCATCACATTTGACACAGGGTATACTGATAATGGATTTCAAAAACTCTATGGAATGACCATACCAATAAGAAACCCAAGGCAAAATATAGTTAATCTTTTGCAACTGGTTTCTACCAGCCCAATATCAGATGATTTCTATGCCCAGCACAAGTCTTTACTCCAAATTCTCAGCAGGAGATTTGTGACAGAGAGTGAACGTGAAAGGCAAGAAAAGTTGATGCTAGAGGTGGCTCATACTGACAATTTAACCAAACTATCTAACCGAAATCATTTTCAACAGTTGTTAAAACAAGCCATTGATGATGTTGATGCCTCTCAGGGTAAAGTTATTTTATTGCATGTCGATGTGAATAACTTTAAATGGGTGAATGAATCATTTGGCTATGAGGTTGGAGATGAGTTGTTGATTCAAATGGCACGCAGATTAAAGAGCTTGGTTACTGATTCTTGTAAAGTGGCTCGTGTGGGTGGTGATGAGTTTGTGATTATCATGTCTGCAAAAAAAGCAGGGCCGGATAAAATTTTAAGCCAGAACATCCATGCAGCGACACAACAAACGTTTGCTATCCGAAATCATTTGATCAATCCCAAGGTGAGTATTGGGGTTGTTATGTATCCAGATAATGGTGACAGCAGTGGAGTTTTGATTAAAAATGCCGAGTATGCAGTTAATATGGCAAAGCATAAAGAAGGCGTAAAAACGCAGTATTTTACAGATGAAGTTGCAGAAGAAATTGAGCGAAAAGTGGTGATGTCCAAAATGCTCAGTAATGCCATAGATTATTCATTGTTAACGCTGAAGTTTCAGCCGATATTTAGTGTTTCAAAAAACCGCATTCATTCTGTTGAGGTTTTGTGTAGGTGGAACAATCCTGAGTTAGGTGATGTTTCTCCAGATGTGTTTATTGCCGTTGCGGAAGAAAGTGGTTTGATCCATAAACTGGGTAGTTGGGTTTTGAGTGAAACACTTCATTGTATGAAAACATGGCAATCTTTGGCTCCTGAACTGGGCGAAATAAAAGTGGCCATAAATTTTTCAGCTCACCAGTTGAATAACCCCACATTGGTAGAACAGTATTTGACTGAAATTAAACAATCAAGTGTAGATGCAGAGATGATAACTTTTGAAATTACTGAGTCTATGTTGATAGATGATTTGGAGCAAGCTTCATTAACTTTGAATGACATTGCGAATTTGGGATGTGATATTTCTATTGATGATTTTGGAACAGGCTATTCATCACTGCAATATTTAAAACATTTGCCGATTAAAAATTTAAAAATAGACAAAGGGTTTATTAAAGACATTCCTGATGATGATTCAGATATGAGTATTGTTGAGGCTATTGTGAGTTTGGCCAAAGCCATGAACATGTCTGTGATTGCCGAAGGTATTGAAACCAAAGAGCAGGTCAAGATATTGGCTGATTTGGGCTGCGATATGATGCAAGGTTTTTACTTTTCTAAACCGTTAACCAATGATGAATTGATTTCCCAGTTGGCACAAAAATGAGGTCTATGAGGTGGTGTTATGAATATTAAAAGGTTGGGCTTGAATGTATTGTTAATGGTGCTTTTGTGTTTTGTCAATTCAGCCGCTGCAGATTGGATTTCTTTCGGTGGTCGCATACAGGCAGATTATTTGAGTGTCGATGAAGACAGTTTTGCCCACCGAGATGGTGAAGAGATACGTCGGGCACGTTTATATGCCAAAGGAAAACTGGGGTCCAATTGGAAGTACAAGGCGCAATATGATTTTGCCGGTGGTGGTGAGTGGAAGGATTTACATATAACCTATGTGGGTATGGAAAACAGTGTGATTCAATTGGGACAAATTTTTGAAATGGTCAGTTTGGAAGGTTTTACCAGTTCAAAGCATTTGATGTTTATTGAGCGTTCTCTGCCAGTGGCATTTGTGCCAGATCGTGCTTTAGGTGTCAGTTATACGCGTTGGTCAGATCATTGGATGTTTGCGACTGGTTATTATGACAGGAACCTTAGAGACAGTGATGTAAACAGTCACGGTGCATCAGCCAGATTGGCATGGTCAACAGAGCAAAACGGTCATTTGTGGCATCTGGGCGGCAGCTTGGCATGGCGAACAACAGACGGTGGGATCTACAGAAGTCGAACAAGGCCCGAGTCTCATGTTACTGACACGCGTTTGGTCAACACAGGTCATATAGATGGCGTAGGTGATTACAGTACCATGGGTCTAGAGCTGGCTTGGCTTAATGGACCATGGTCTATTCAAACAGAATACATGCAACAAAACCCGAACAGGTCACAAGCCAGTGATTTAAGTTTTAACAGCTGGTACGTTATGGGCAGTTTTTTCTTTACTGGGGAATCACGAAACTATGACCAAAACTATGGTATTTTTGGTTCGGTTAAGCCGTTAAGAAAAAGTGGCGCATGGGAATTGGGATTGCGCTATTCAGGTATTGACTTAAATGACCAAGAAATTGTCGGTGGCACCATGGACAATTGGACTTTAGGGTTGAATTGGTACATCAACAGCAATTGGAAAATGGCCTTGAACTACATCGATTCAAAGGCTGAAAAAGGTCAAATCAAAGACCGGCCAAAGTTCACTCAACTCAGATTGCAATACGTTTTTTAACATCATCTGAGCTAAAAAAGTGGTTTTGAATACGGGCTGATTCTGTGATTACCGACTGCTTATGTTCTGAAAGTAATATAGGTTTTGGAGATTTTTATAAAGGGGCTGGCCTTTTTATTCATATTGGCCCCAATCATTTCAATGGAAAAATTCAGTTCATATTTTGCTACACACTTGTGGGGGAATTGAGACTATATTTTTAAAAGGAGGGTGTCCTTGGTTATTCCTGACTATTGTTAAGGGAATTTTGATAAATTGAACATTCCTTTTGTCATCAAACAGAACAAGTTTTATTTGAGGTCATTGTAAATATTGCGATTTCAGCTTAAATTGGGTTATTATCAATGATGATTCAAGCCTTTTAAAATGATGATGACCAGTGTATTCAACGATCACGAGAATGAACTTGATGAAGACGTTTACCTGAAGTTGAAGACTATTGCCAACAAGCTGATGAGTCAAGAGCGTCAGGGTCATACCTTATCTCCAACAGATTTAGTGCATGAAGCCTATGTGCAATTATCTCATTCCAAATTAGATGATTCCAAAAATAATGCTTATTTATTTATTTTGGCCAGACAAATGAGACGGTTGCTGATTGATTACGGCCGACAAAAAGCCACAATGAAACATGGAGCTTATTTGAATCGTGTGAATTTTACCGAAGGACTGCAAATTGCTGGTTTTAAGGTCATGGATTTTGCAGCGATCAATCAAGCCATTGATGAATTAGAGTTGGTCAGTGAACGTTGTGCCAAAATTATAGAGTTACTATATTTTACCGGTATTTCTCGTGAAAAAACGGCTGAAATTTCAGAAGTATCCATGGCAACACTGGCCAGAGAAGTGCGTTTTGCCAAAGCTTTTATAGCTGACTTTTTAAATGAAACCTCACTCAATTAGTCTTTTTTCATGAAACAACACATCAAACAATTATTTGACCTCGCCGCCCAATACCCTGAAAGTGAACAGGAGGCTGTGATTGATGCCAGTGAATACAGTGATGAGGTTAAGCAGAAAGTCAAAAGGCTGTTACAAATTGATGTCAATCAAGTTGAATTAACTGGCACCATCATTGATTCGGTGCATATCGGACTTGATATCAAGCCCATAGAGGCAGGTATGAAGATTGACTCTTATGTGTTAACCCAGCCCCTTGGGCATGGTGGTCAGGGTGAGGTGTGGCGAGCCATCAGGGATGAAGGTGATTTCAGCCATCAAGTGGCGGTAAAATTCTTGAAGCCAATGCATGATGAAAAAGAATTACAACGTTTTCGCAATGAACGTGAAGTCTTGGCGCATTTAAAACACAATAACATCGCTCAATTGATCGGTGGTGGAGAGTTGCTAGGTGATTCCAACAGTCCCAGACCTTATATGATTTTGGAATTGGTTGAGGGATTGCCTCTGTTGGAATATTGCAAAAAGCACCATTTTAAATTGAAGCAATACTTAAAGATTTTTTTACAAATTTGTGATGCCATCAGTTATGCCCATTCACATTTGGTGGTACATCGAGACATCAAGCCGAATAACATCATTGTTACCGATGAAGGTGTGGTTAAACTGCTTGATTTTGGTATCGCAAAAATGTTGGAATCCAATACAGAGGATACCCAAACCGTACCTATCATGACGCTGGCATATTCCAGTCCTGAACAAGTCACAGGGGCACCCATCTCAACAGCTACTGACATATATATATTGGGTTTGTTGTTGTATGAAATGTTAACTGGTCAACGGGCACAAGCGGTTTCAACTGAAGTTCCCAGTGAATTGATTCATGAAATTACGGAAAAAATTCCAACTTCACCGAGTCAGGTTAAGGTGTTGCCCCAGCTTAATAGAAATTACAGCAACAAACATTTAAAAGGTGATTTAGATAACCTGATTATGATGGCTATACGCAAAGAGCCAAACAGACGATACGGTACAGTTTCAGCATTAGCCAGTGATGTGAAGAATTATTTGGATGACAAGCCATTATTGGCTATGGGTGATAGTTCTTGGTATAAGCTTAGAAAACTGCTGTCTAGAAATCCAACAGTAACATTATTGTCTGCTGCTGTTTTATGCTTCTTGATTATTTTACCTGTGGTGATGTACAACAGCCAACAACAAATCAGCCAGCAAAGGGATTTGGAAATAGCGGCCCGTAAAGAGGCGCAGCAACAGTCGGATATTGCCAATCGAACCAAAGATTTTTTGATTAACATCCTCAAATCAGCTTCGCCATTGGCAAACAAAGGTGAGGACATCAGCTTAAATGATGTGTTGGCTCAATCCGAGCGGCAACTGGAACATGGCCTGAACGACCAACCAATTCTCAAAGCTGAATTATTCAATACCTTGTCCAGCATTCAGCACCACCTTGGAGACAGTCAAAAAGCATTGGATTATTACCAAAAGTCCTTACCACTATATCAACAAGAGCAAAACATCAAAGGCCAAGTAATCACCTTGGGGCAAATGGCAGTTATCTCATTTTTAAGTAACCAACCGGATAAAGCCAGAGATTATGCCCAACGGGCCGAACAATTAAGTCAGCAACTATCAGATCCAGTAGAAATTGCCTGGCACCACAGCAAGATGGCCACTTTACAAGCGAGCCTTGGGAAAAAAGAACAGGCCAGAACAAGGCTCACTGCTGCCTTGCATGTGCTCAAGCAAGAAAATACAGAAGACCATGAATTATTGGGCAGGGTGTACAATGAGTTGTCAATCTCAACAAAGGATCAACAAGAGGCCTTGCAGCAAATTGAGCAGGCCCTTTACCATGCAGAACAAGACACTGGTAAATTTCATCCCAAATACTTCACCCGGCTGGTTACCAAAGCCACAAAACTCAATCGCCTAAATCGAACTGCAGAAGCAGAAGATACCTTCTTGTTAGCGAAAGATATTTCTACAAAGCTCTACAAAAACGAACACCCTAGAACAGCCATTCTTTTTGGTGAGTTAGCCATTTTATACCATGATTCTGGCCGCTTTTCCAAAGCAAAGGAAAGCTATGAGGCCGCAGTTTCATTGAATAAAAAATATTATGGTGTCGAAAATTTGAGTTATGTCTTGGCCATCAATAATTTGGCCTACTTGTATGAAGACATGGGGGAACTTAAGCAAGCGGAACAGTTTTTTAGAGAATCATTGGCATTAAGACAAAAGTATTATGCTGATAATCCGTACCGTGTTGCGAGTAACCAAAGTAATTTAGCCAGGTTGTTGGCTAAAACAAACAGACATCAAGAATCTCAGCAAATACTTAATAGAATCATGCCTGTTTTTCAAAGCAACAAAAAAAACACCCTTGCTTTAGAAATCATTGAATTGGCCAATATTATTGGCACACATGCTGATGCCCAAAGCTGTCAACAAGCCCAACATAAAATCGACCAACTTCTACCAGAGGTCAATAAAACCTCAGAAAAGAGCTGGCGCCGTTTATACAATGAATTGTGGATAGGCCAATTGTCGCAAAAATGTGGGTTTAAAGATTTGGCTGAAGAATTGCTATTGGCAGCAAAGAACCGCGCAACCGATATATATGCCCCAGATTCAGCTGGCCTTAAACGGGTTCATCATTTGGTAGAATCCGCACTACACTAATACAACCTAAAAATACCGTTTCAAAATAGCCTTCAATAAATAAAAATATTTTGACACTTGAAGATCAATATCTCGCTTTGAATGGTTAAGGAAAGTTTATTCCCATGATTTTTTAAGAGGTGTTATATGCGTTTTGGGTCAAGAGTTAAATTTATTGTATTGATGGTTTGGGTTGGAATTGGCTTGTCACAAGCTGCCACCATTGTGGTCGATGGGACCAATGGGGTTACTGCTGTTGATGGTGTTTGTTCAATTAATGAAGCCATTGTTGCTGCCAATGGCAATGAATCTGTAAATGAATGTACTGCTGGTGAGGTGGGGGAAGACATCATCCGCCTGACTGGGCATGTCACCCTGACCCAATTTCATGAAGCCGATGGTTATGGCAACACAGGGCTCATCTCAATTGGATCTGAAATCATTCTTGATGGCCAGGGCTTTACCATTCAACGAGATAACACATTGTTTTGTAACCGAGATGATGTACTCGATGCTTCTGAGTTCAGGTTAATCAGGGTTTTGGCTACTGGTGATTTGGAACTGAACCATGTGCAATTGGCTCATGGTTGTATTGATGGCACCGAAATCGGCTTTCCTAATGCCGGTGCTGGGGTGTTGAATTTGGGAACTTTGGCGGTTATCAATACCATCATTAGAGATAACACAGCCAACCGAGGTGGTGGCATCCAAAATCAAAAAACCATCACAAATATCCAAAACAGTATCATCCGTAATAACACGGCCACACTTGACGGCGGTGGTATTCAAAACCAATCCCCTGGAACCATCATCAACATGATTAACAACAGCATCGATAACAATACTTCACAATTTGGTGTAGGTCTGCTTAATTATGGAACGACCAATCTATTACAAAGCACCACATTCAGTGGAAATATCGGTACTGCGAACAGTCAAGGTGGCGGGCTTTATAACTGGGGAACCATTAATAATTTCAATAACAACACCTTTTATGACAACACCGCCACCCATGGTGCCGGTCTGTACAACCGTTTCAGTGGCACAATTTTTTCACTGTCTAACAGCACATTTTCAACCAATTCAGCAACAACCTCTGGTGGTGCAATCTTTAATGAGCAAGATGGCACAATCACCCTAAGAAACTCCTTGTTACACATGAATACAGCGGTAACAAGCGGCGCTGATTGTGAAGGGTTTTTAATCGGAACCTTTAATTTATCAAACAACGGTTCAGGTGGTTGTCCGGGTTTACTTAGCCCCAATTTAGACCCGGCGACCGTAAGTACTCTGACTGATAATGGTTGTGACAATGGTCTGGCCGATGGAACTTGTGTCCAAACGGTCAGCATTGCTCAGAATTCTCAAGCCATTGATGCCACTGGCTCAGGCGCCACCAGTGGTGGTCAAAGAGGTTTGGGAGTTGGCAGCGGCAGCAGGGATATTGGAGCATTCGAGTTGTTAACTGATGCAGAACAATGCGCAAATATAAACATGGGTATCATTGCTGCTTTTTCCACCACAGTTTTCAATGCGCAAAACCTCAACAATGCCATTTTCTGTGCCAATCTCAATGCCAATACCACGGATCAAGTTTTGCTGGGTGATGACATCGAGTTAGTTAGAAAAGTGACAACAGACACTGGATTACTTTATATCAGTTCTGCCATTAAATTAGACGGTAATGGGCATCAAATTCAAAGAGCAAGGTTTTTAAATTGTCAATTAGATGAGACACGAACAGCTGACGAGTTTGGGCTGTTGCAAGTTTCAACAACAGGTGATTTGGATTTAAAAAACATTTTATTGTTGAATGGATGTAATGACGCCAGGATTGGTGGTGCCATAAATAATAAGGGTCAGTTAAGGGTTGAGAATGTCATTTTTAGTGAGAACAGCGCCAATTTTAGCGGTGCGGTTGATAACACCGGAAGTATTTCTGTGATTAAAAATGTACAGTTTATTGAAAACACAGCATTAATTGCCGGTGGTGCATTGTATGTGTATCGAGGTGAGTTAGGCTCTATTAAAGGCACTACTTTTATGAGAAATGTGTCTGGTACGAATGGAGCAGCATTATTTATCAATGAAAGCGATGTTGATTTGATAGAGAACTCAACATTTTCAAATAATACCGCCATTGGTGCTGGAGGAGGTATAACAATACGTATTGCCTCAACTGTCAATGCCATCAAAAACAGTTCTTTTATTGATAATCAAGCCACAACCGGAGCGGGAATATCCGCCTTTGATTCCACCATCATTGGCATAACCAATAACCTGTTCAGTGAAAACACAGCAACCGATAATTCAGCAGATTGCCATGTTTTCAATCCAGTGCAAATGATGGGCAATAACAACCATTCTGACCAAGATGACCACAACTGCACCGGAGCAGATATTTCAGGCGGGTTGGATGCTTCCTTGATAGATACCATTGCAGATAATGGCTGTACCACACCGCTGCCTGATGGTTCATGTGTGTTAACTCACGCCTTAATGTCTGGTAGTTTCGCCATTGATGCGGGAGACAACAACGCAACAACGATAGATCAGCGTGAATTCATTGCTGTGGGTCAACGTGACGTGGGTGCTTTTGAATTTGGAGCAGCCGGTGATTTAATTTTTAGAAACAGTTTTGATGACTGAAACAAACAAGGGTGAATAAGATGAAACAGCAACCATTGAAAAAACAACAAACTACATTAAAAAGAAATCTTTTGGCCAGTGCCATCTCCTTGTGTCTGCCCTGTTCGGTGATGGCGGCAAATTTTACCGTGAGCGAGCAATATGATGATGGCACAGGTGATGTGACAAATACCCTCAGTTGGGCCATTGCACAAGCCAATGCCACACCCGGGGATGACACCATCATTTTAGACACGGATGTCATTATAGATGGCGTGATGACACGGTTGATTGATTCAAATGTGACCATCCAAAGTGCCGACAGCAATAATCGCCGATATATTAACGGCAATGCAACTCACCGACCCCTGTTCATAAAATCAGGCACGGTCACCCTGCAAGATATTAACATTGATAATGGACTGGCCAAAGGCGGGGATTCTGGTGTTGGTGCTCCAGGAGCCGGTATGGGAGGGGGGCTGTTTATCTATGACGGTAATGTCAGCATCAACAACGTTGATTTTAATACCTCCATTACTCGTGGTGGTGATGATTTATCCGGCACATACACACGAGGTGGCGGCGGCATGTTGGGTCATGCCGGTGATTACAGCGGAGGTGGTTTGTTTGCTTCGGGCAGTGGTAACTATGGTGGTTATGGGGGGAATGGTAACTATCAAAACACAGCCCCGGATTTTGGTACTGGCGGTGATTACACGGGTAATGTTCCAGCTGAGAACGGTGGTTTTGGAGGCGGTGGCGGCTGGCCTTCAGGACATGGTGGTTTTGGTGGTGGCGGTGCTGACACCACTGGTAATAACGTGGCTGGAAATGGCGGTTTTGGAGCGGGTGCGGTTTATGCTGGCTCTTATGGCAGTAACAGCGGCATTCCTGGCTATGGTGCTGCCTACAGTGCATCGGCAGGGATGGGAGGCGCGGTATTCGTAAGAACGGGTCAAGTTCATATCAGCAACTCATATTTCAATAACAATTCTGCGTTGGCGGCCAATGGGGCCAAAGGTTTGGGCGGTGGTGTTTTTGTGTTGCATTCAACCACCAACAGCAACGGTAATCATCAAGGCATGCCAGCACAACTCGCCAGTGTTACTGGCTGCGAGAATACATTTGCCAACAACTTTGCATCGGGTTCATCAGGTGTTCCCGATGATGACAATGATGTGTTTGACTTGGGTGGCGTGGCTGAAGACTTAACACAACTGTGCCCGGTACAACAAAATTTAGTGGTCACAGTCTCATCTGACAATGGCTTGGGTGACACAGAAAACACCCTCAGTTGGGCCATCAAAACATCCAATGCCATACCCGGTGATGACATCATCACCTTGGCCTCCGATGTGACCATAACAGGTGTGATGAAACGCCTGATTGATTCCAATGTGACCATTCAAAGCGATGGCACCCGAAGAACCATCAGTGGAAACGACCAATTCAGGCCATTGTTCATTAAATCAGGGCAAGTGGTGTTACAAAATTTTGATATGACCAATGGCTTGGCTCAAGGTGGTAGAGGTTTTACCGGCGGAGCAGGCATGGGAGGCAGTTTGTTTATTTATACAGGAGAAGTTGCCATCAATAATTTGAGCTTCAGTGACTCCCTTGCTTCAGGTGGTATAGATCACTTGTTATTTGAAGGTGGTGGTGGTATGTTTGGTCATGGTGATGATGGGGGTGGTGGCCTGTTTGCCTCTGCTTCGGGTAATACTGGAGGACATGGTGGTTTTTATGGCAGTTTTGGACGAGGTGGTGATGCATCAAATTCAATTGGTGGCGATGGTGACAATGGTTTCTTTGGCGGCGGCGGTGGTGCAGGAGGTTCGATTGGCGCTTCAGCTGGTGATGGTGGATTTGGTGGCGGCGGCGGTGATTCTGTCTCAAAAGGTGATGGTGGGTTTGGTGGTGGATCAGACAGCGACCCTGGTTTTGGTGCCACTTTGCACGGTGCCGGTATGGGTGGCGCTGTGTTTATCAGAAGCGGTGATGTAACCATCAATAACACTGATTTCAACAACAACGCGGCACAGGCCACAGGTGGCGCCAGCGGATTGGGTGGTGCCTTATTTATGGTACATAAAAGCAGTAACGGTGGTGCCAGTCAGCAAGGCATGCCAAATACATTGGCCACAGTTGAGTTTTGTGACGTCTCATTCTCTGGAAACTCAGCCTCACATGCCGCCGGAAGCGGAAATAACAACAGCAATTGGTTCAGTGCCAGCAATCAAATCACCGAATGTCCCATTTTTAAAAATGGCTTTGAGTGATGGTAGTTTGTTGAGTTTTAGTGTGTTTTTGCCAGTGTCTTTGGCTTGGTTGAAAATGGCAACAATTACTCAGCAGCTTTTTCTTGACCGGTGAATCACGAAATTATGACCAAAACTATGGGCTTTTTGGTTCAGTTAAGCCTTCAAGGAAAAGTGGCGCTTGGGAGCTGGGTTTGCATTATTCAAGTATGGATTTGAATGATGATGAGGTTGTCGGTGGAACCATGGACAATTGGACTTTGGGTTTGAATTGGTATGTCAACAGCGACTGGAAAATGGCATTGAATTATATTGATTCAAAGGCAGAAAAAGGAGGTGTTTCAGACCAACCAAAATTGTTGCAATTGCGAGTACAATTTGTTTTTTGATTTAATCCTTTAATGATTGTTAAAGGTGAATAGATTGAAAATCCTATGAAAAAGTGATTTTGATGAATGCTGCCCTTTTGTTTTGGGATAAGGCGCCAACGCTTCAAGACTTTCATAAACTGTCAAATGGTCATCGTGTGTGCCTGGCTTCATGTTGTTATTAAAAATGTTCATGGTTTGTTTTTTTTGGAAATAGTGGGTGCAATTATTTACAAAACCATTAGAGTAATAAAACTAAAGTTGATTGTTTATCTTTAAGAGGGGGGCGTCATTTGGATTTTTAATTTGAAGGGTTTAAATTTTTAAATTTCAGAAAGTTTGAAATTTGGTAAAATTTAATGGTGCCGAGGGCGAGAATCGAACTCGCACTTCCGTAAAGAAACCGGATTTTGAATCCGGCGCGTCTACCAATTCCGCCACCCCGGCACTGAGGTTGCACAGTATATAAGAATATTTTTTATTGGCAAGTTTTTTCTTTTCTTTTATTCGATTTAATTTGCTTGAAATTCGTTAAAGCAACCACAGCTCTATATCTGACAGTAAGCTAAACAGGAGAAGAAAATATGCAAATTCAAGTCAATGTAAACCATGGAATCAATGGTGGTGAGTTGTTAACCCAATATGTTGAAGACTTAATGGGAAATACTTTAAATCACCACAAAGATCAAGTGACTAGAATTGAAGTCCACTTGGCAGATGAAAATGGGCCCAAAGGCGGAGATGATGATTTGCGTTGTACCATAGAGGCTCGCATCAGTGGTTTACATCCTATTGCGGTAACGCACCATGCTTCAGATATTCATCAGGCAATAGACGGTGCTGCAGAGCGGATTCAAAGAACAGTGAATAAAACAATAGAAAAAAGGCGTTCGTATTAATTGATTTGAATTATGATAAATAATGCGGCTGTGGTCATATACTCACAGCCGCATTCAGTCAATATTGCTGAGCTATTTGTTTGATTTTGGCAATCATGGCATTCAAGCCGTTGCTTCTTGTTGAAGACAAATGAGAAGCCAATCCTATTTTTTCAATGAATTCAGGTTCTGTGTTTATCACTGTTTGAGGTGAGTGTCCTGAATAGATAGACAGCACCAATGAAACCAAGCCAGAAACAATGGCGGCATCAGAATTGGCATGAAAAGTCAGCGTGTTGTCTTTGAATTCATGAACCAGCCAAACCCTAGACTGGCAGCCCTGTAATAAGTTTTTATCAACTTTATGGATGTCATCTAATGCAGGTAATTTTTTGCCCAGATCTATGATGTATTGGTATTTTTCTAACCAGTCATCGAACAGGTCAAAAGTTTCGATCACTTCTTCCTGGCTTGTTTGGTCTAAATGACTCATTTTAAACTCCAACGTGTGCCATCTTTAGCGTCTTCAAGTATAACTCCCAGTGCATCAATTTCATCGCGAATGGCATCAGACCTCTCCCAATCTTTATCTGCTCTGGCTTGTTTGCGGTCAATGATGAGTTGTTCTACTTTTTGCTTCAACTCATCATCTACATCTTGTTCTTGTGCAAACCATTCATCGACAGGCATATGGAATATACCTAACAATTCTGCACTGGCCATCAGACAACCCTTGATGTTAGCTTTATCTTGATCTGTTTCTGCGTTGGCCAGTTGTTTGGCTAAGGCATTGATGCGCGCAAAAGCCATCGGTGTATTTAAATCATCTTTCAATGCCGCTAATAATTCAATATCAATAGCTGCATCAGCCTGAGCTTCAATGTGTTGGTTGTCCCGCAGTGTGGTATAGATGCGATTCAATGTTTTTTGAGCCTGTTCCAAGGAGGCTTGCGAAAAATCTACAGACTGTCTGTAATGCGCACTTAAGAGCAGCCAGCGCACCACTTCACCGTTATTTTCGGCCACCACATCTTTAATCAAAGCAATGTTGCCCAATGATTTAGACATTTTTTGGTCGCTCATGGTGATGAAACCATTGTGTACCCAGTAATTGGCAAAGTTTTGGGTGTCATTGGCGCAGCAGCTTTGGGCCACTTCATTCTCATGATGAGGAAAAACCAAATCCTTGCCGCCGCAATGGATGTCTATGGTTTTACCTAGATGTTTGGCGGCCATGGCAGAACATTCAATATGCCAGCCGGGACGGCCACGTCCCCAAGGACTGTTCCAGCCGGGTAAGGTGTCATCAGAAGGTTTCCATAATACAAAATCACCTGGATTTTTCTTGTAACTTGCAACTTCTATTCGAGCGCCAGCTTGCAAGTCATCTAAATTTCTTTTAGATAATTTACCATAGTCATCATATGAATTGACGTTAAAAAGCACATGACCTTCAGCTTCATAGGCATGGCCTTTTTCGATCAGGGTTTGAATCATGGCAATCATTTCGCCCAAATGGTGCGTGGCATAAGGTTCCACATCCGGCATTTGAACATTCAAGCTTTTTAAGTCATTGTTATAGGCTTTGGCGTATTCACTTGAAATGCTTTTGATTGTACGGCCTGTTTCTTTAGCGTAGTTGTTGATTTTGTCATCAATGTCCGTGATGTTGCGCGCAAAGATGACATTTGGGTAGCTTAAACGCAACAAGCGGTTTAAAACGTCGAAAACAACAGCTGGCCTTGCATTACCAATGTGGGCATAGTTATAGACTGTGGGTCCACACAAATACATGGTCACACGGTTTTCGTCGATCGGTTGGAAAGGCTCTTTCTTTCCTGTCAGTGTGTTATGTAATTGAATGCTCATGTTCAAATTGTTGTCATAAAAGGCGGTATTTTAAGGTATCAGGAACAAGGCTTAAACAGCTTTGTTGTAATTTGCCCTTTAAAGCGTTGGTCATGGCTTGTGTTGTTTTGTGATTTTGGTGATAATGTCGGCTCTTTTATACATGCTTTACTGACCTTGTCGTATCTTTCTGTAAATCCAAATTCAAGCGAGAAAAAAGTATTCGAGTTGATGTGTTTTGACTTTGATTCAAATCAATCTTCAGCTGAGAAAATGCCTGTGCCATTTGAAGTATTGGCTCAATCAGCAGCTTATCAGGAGCTTTGGATAACAGATTCAAAAGTAACTTTTAGTGAATTGGCCTTTGGTCAGCAATGGGTGAGTGATGATTTTTTGGTCATATTGATGACGCCTGAATCATCGGATATTGAAGCGATCAGCCGACAAGTGTACCAACAGGCATTGTCCCAAGCACGGTTGTTGGGATTTAAATCGTTAATCAGGACATGGAATTTTTTCCCACGCATCAATGACCATGAAAATGGTTTAGAGCGTTATCAGCATTTTTGTGTTGCTCGACAAGATGTGCTGAATCATTTTCCTGAGTTTCAAGCCCAGAATCCAGCGGCTACTGCGATTGGTACCCACAGAGAAGAGAATAACTTCGTTTTTTTGTTTGCCAAAACCAAAGGCAAGGGCCTGGAAAACAACAGGCAAATGTCAGCTTGGGAATATCCGCCGCATTATGCGCCCAAACAACCTCGGTTTGCACGTGCCATGTGGCACTCTGGGTTGTTGATATGTTCAGGTACCGCAAGTGTGGTTGGTCATGAAACCCATCACAAAGGAGATGTGGTCAAACAATTCAATGAATCGGTTTTAAATGTTCAAACCTTGTTAGAGCAAAGTGAAGATAAGGTGGAAATTCACCAAGGTGTTTTTCGCTTTTACTTGAGAAATCCTGATGACATTCCTCAGGTGTTGACTTGTTTGGCTGAATCAAAAATTAATCATTATGTGGTGTTGGCTGCAGATGTTTGTAGGGAAGACTTATTGATTGAATGTGAAGCAGTGTTTCAAAAGTAACCCATTCTCATGTACAATAACTGTTTGTATGTGAGTAAAAAAGTTTATTGCGTACCAAGAAATACTGAGGCAGTGTGAATTAAAGGAGGGATCATGCCTAAGAAAAAATTAGAAAAAGCAGTTTTTGATGAACTGTATTTGCAAGAGCGCTTTCAAAACCTGAGTTTTTTTAAACTCAGTGTTGATGCCTTAAACCGATTTTTAGGGTTTTGTCATTTGCGCAAGTTTCCTACCAAGACCACAGTGATTCGACCGGGTGATTTAGCCAATACTTTGTATTATATTGTCGAAGGTTCTGTCTCCATTTCTTATGAAAATGACGAAGGCAAAGAGTTGATTCTAGCCTACCTCAATAAGGGCGACTTTATTGGTGAAATGGGCCTGTTCATGAAAACTGAGCGGCGTGAAGTTATGGTAAGAACACGGTCCGTGACACAAGTGGCGGAAATTGGTTATGTGCGTTTGGGGCAGTTATTAGAAAACGAATTGAAAGAAGATGGTTTGCATTTGATGTACGCGATTGGAACGCAGCTGACCCATCGATTATTACAAACTTCGAGAAAAGTGCACCGTTTGGCTTTCTTGGATGTTTCTGGGCGCATCGCACGTACTTTGATTGATTTATGCCAAGAGCCCAATGCGTTATCACATCCTGATGGCACACAAATCAAAATATCACGACAAGAAATATCACGCATAGTTGGCTGTTCAAGAGAAATGGCTGGACGCGTACTTAAGGACCTAGAGGAGCAAGGAAACTTGGCAGTCAAAGGTCATACGATTGTGGTATTACATGATCGTGAAGTTGAGCCAGAAATCGAATAACAGACTTATTGTGTAGGGTTATCATAGCCAAATCAATGATGGCCCTACCCATTCATCCACAATTACAGCGATAGATTGCAATCACGGCTTTACCCGATTGGGCTGAAACCGTATAATTTCCGCTTTGCCCTAACGCGATATTTTGGAATGAGTTCAGAACATACCCCCGCATACAATCCGCAGCAAGTTGAATTATCAGCCCAACAACTTTGGAATGAGAACAAATCTTTTGAAGTTCAACCTGACGAAAACAAAGAAAAGTACTATTGTTTAAGCATGTTTCCTTACCCCAGTGGCAAGTTGCATATGGGGCACGTGCGTAATTACACATTGAGTGAGATTATTGCGCGATATCAGAAGATGCAAGGAAAGAATGTGTTACACCCAATTGGTTATGATGCTTTTGGCCTGCCTGCTGAAAACGCGGCCATCAAAAATCAAACCGCACCTGCTGCTTGGACTTATGCCAATATGGATGAAATGAGCGAGCAATTAAAACGGTTGGGATTTGCTTACGATTGGTCGCGTCAATTGGCGACGTGTCAGCCTGAATATTATCGCTGGGAACAGTGGATGTTCGTTAAGCTGATGAAGGAAGGCTTGGTGTATCGCAAAGACGCAGTAGTCAACTGGGATCCAGTTGACCAAACGGTATTAGCCAACGAACAGGTGATTGACGGTAAAGGTTGGCGCTCGGGTGCTGATGTGATTCGTAAAACCATTCCGCAATGGTTTTTGAAAATCACAGATTATGCTGAAGAGTTGTTGAGTTCTTTGGATAACATGCCAGGCTGGCCTGATTCAGTTAAAACCATGCAAAAAAATTGGATTGGTAAATCCAAAGGTTTGGAACTCGATTTTGACGTTGAAAATTTTGGTAAGGTGAGTATTTATACCACACGCCCAGATACATTATATGGTGTGTCGTATATGGCAGTTGCGCCTGAACATCCTTTGGCACTGCAAGCAGCTGAAAACAATGCAGCGTTGAAATCATTTTTGAAACAATGCGGTAAAGAGCAAAGTAACGAAGCAGCCATGGCAACCATGGAAAAGAAAGGCATGTATTCAGGCTTTGATGCGGTACATCCTTTGACGGGTGAAAAAGTGCCTGTTTGGGTGGCGAATTTTGTTTTGATGACCTATGGAACCGGTGCCGTGATGGCCGTTCCTGCTCATGATCAACGTGATTACGAGTTTGCAAAAAAATATCATTTGCCCATCAATCAAGTGATTGACTGTGAAGGTGATTTATCACAAGCAGCCTTGTTAGAAAAGGGCCCATTGATTGAATCAGGTGAGTTCAATGGTATGGATTTTCAAACAGCATTTGATGCCATGGCGAAGCACTTTGAATCCAATGGAACAGGTCGAGTTCAAGTGAACTTCCGCTTGCGTGATTGGGGCGTGTCTCGCCAGCGTTATTGGGGCTGTCCTATTCCAGTGATTTATTGTGATGACTGTGGTGCGGTACCCGTGCCTGAAGATCAATTGCCGGTGGTTTTACCTGAAGATGTGACTTTTGATGAAACCGGTGGTTCACCCATCAAGAAAGACCCAGGTTTTTATCAAACCACCTGTCCAACATGCGGTAAAGATGCAACACGTGAGACAGATACATTTGATACGTTCATGGAATCGTCTTGGTATTATGCACGCTATACCTGCCCTGACTTCAATCAAGGCATGTTGTCAGAAGAAGCGGATCATTGGTTGCCCGTGGATCAATATATTGGTGGTATTGAACATGCCATTTTACATTTGTTGTATGCCCGTTTTTATCACAAGGTGTTGCGTGACCAAGGTTTGGTCAAATCTGATGAGCCGTTTAAGAATGTTTTGACCCAAGGTATGGTGCTTAAAGACGGTGCCAAAATGTCTAAGTCAAAAGGTAATACAGTTGACCCACAAGCATTGATTGATCAGTACGGTGCCGACACGGTGCGTTTGTTCTCGATGTTTGCTGCGCCTCCTGAGCAATCTTTAGAATGGGCCGATGAGGGTGTGGAGGGTGCGTCACGATACCTTAATCGTGTTTGGAACCAAGTCCACGGCTTCATTGAAAAAGCGGGCATCGCACCATTGGAGATACCGCAAACCTTGACCAAAGAGCAAAAAGCATTGCGTTTAAAAGTTCACCAAACCATTGAAAAAGTGACCGCAGACGTGGGTGAGCGTCAAACATTTAATACGGCCATTGCCGCGATGATGGAATTAACCAATGCTTTGCAAAAGCACGGTGATGATACGGCTGAAAGCTTGGCTGTGTTACAAGAAGGTTGGACTTCATTGGTGATGATGCTGAGTCCATTTGCCCCTCATATGACACAAGCATTGTGGCAAACATTGGGACAAGATGGGCTGTTATGCGATGCCTCATGGCCAAAGGTTGACCAAGCGGCTTTGGTTCAAGATGAAGTGAATATGGCAGTGCAGGTGAATGGTAAATTACGCGCAACCATCTCTGTAGCGACTGACATGTCAAAAGAAGACATTGAAGCGCTTGCATTGGCTGATGAGAAAGTACAAAAATTTATGGAAGGTAAGGCGCCGAAGAAAGTCATCGTGGTGCCTAAGAAAATTGTCAATGTGGTGATTTAAGGAAGTGATTATGAAAAAGTCAGTTGGATTGGTTTTGTTGGTGTGCATTTTGATATCGGCCTGTGGTTATCATTTGAAAAAAGCAGTGCCTTTGTCTGATGCGCTGAAGCAAAGTTATTTGCAACTGGAAACCAGCTCTCCTTTATACCGTCCATTGAGTATGGCGCTGGGTAATCAAGGTGTGCAGCTTTTTGAAGATGTTAATGATGCCAAATCGCGCATTATTGTGCATGAAAACAGACTTGAAAAAGTAGTTCAATCTATAGGTGTCAACAATCGAGTGCAAGAATACCGATTAGATTATAAGCTGATTTTTTCTGTTATTGAATTCGATAACACGGTGGTTGACAGGCAATTATTGACCATTTCTCGTGATTACTCTTTTGATATTGAGCAAATCACTGGCGGCCAAGCAGAGGAAAACATCCTTAGGGAGCAAATGTATCAGGACATGGCCGACATGATCATCAGAAGGCTGCCGACACAAAATAACTTACATAAATCAGGCCAAGACTAATCAGATGCGCTTGTATGCTAATCAGTTAAACAGACATTTGTCAGGCGATTTATTGAGCTGCTACTTGGTTGTTGGTGACGAGCCTTTGCAGTTGCAAGAAGCCTGTGATTCGATCAAGAAAAAAGCGCAGTCACAAGGCTTTACTGAGCGTGAATTGCATCAAGTTGACAAGTCTTTTAAGTGGTATCAATTAAGTGACAGTGCAGGCAATATGTCATTGTTTGCTAGCAAGCGTTTGATTGAATTGCATTTACCCACAGGAAAGCCAGGAACGGCGGGATCAAAAGCGCTGGTTGAGTTTGTTGGTAACATGCCAGTTGATGTCATGCTGTTGATTCGTTGTGATGAATGGACTGCCAGTAATGACAAAACCAAGTGGGTCAAAACGTTGTCTGAAAGGGGCGCCTTTTTGCGGGTGTTTCAGCCCAAAGCCAATGAATTGCCTGCTTGGATTCAAGGTCGCTGTCAGCAAATAGGGCTTAATGTGGACAGAGATGCGATTGCTTTGTTGAGCATGCGCTTGGAAGGCAATTTATTGGCCGCTGCTCAGGAATTAGAGAAGCTTAAAATGCGTTTTGCTGATGCGCAAATCAGTGGTCAAGACGTGGCTGGGTTAGTTGCGGACAATGCCCGCTTTGACGTTTTTCGCTTGACTGATAATTTACTTGAAGGTCATGTATTGAAAGCCATTCGAGTGTTGCGTTCTTTAAAGAAAAATGACCTGTCTCCTGTAGTGATTCATTGGGCATTGGAAAGAGAATCTCGCATGTTGTGCGATTTGGCTGCCATTCGTGCCAAAAACCACAATGTCAGTGCAGCAGATTATAGGCGTCACGGAATTTGGCAGAACCGCCAGGCGGTGATTCAACAATGTTTGAACCGCTTTGCACCGCTTCATTTTGAAAAGCAGTTGTCTCAGTTGGCGCATATTGATGCCATCATCAAAGGTCGAGCTGCAGGTGATGCTTGGCAAGCATTAGAGCGCTGGTTGGCTGATTTTGTAACGGCCTGATGCTGTTTCATTCAGCAACGTTCATTTTGTTTTTTCTTTGGGTGCTTTTTGTGCACCACTTGCCCATTTCATGGCGATTGAAAAAGTCGCACCTGTTATTGGCAAGTTATTTATTTTACGCGGCTTGGAATCCACCCTTTGTTTTGTTGTTGCTGCTCTCAACCTTTTGGGATTGGCAGGTGGCACAAAAGATTCACCAGTCAGAAGAGGTCAATAAACGACGAAGGTGGTTGTTTGTCAGCTTGTTTTTAAATCTGGGCATGCTGGTGGTGTTCAAGTATGCTGGTTTTTTACTGGAAAATTTCAATACATTAATATTAAACCTTGGGGTGCAGTGGCAAGTTTCAGATCCTGGCTTGATCTTACCCATGGGAATCTCTTTTTATACATTTCAAACGTTGTCATACACCCTGGATATATACTTCAAACGTTTAAAGCCTTGGCACAGTTTTTTAGACTACGCGCTTTATGTCAGTTTTTTTCCACAACTGGTGGCAGGGCCTATAGTCAGGGCCATTGATTTTTTACCACAAACACTCAAGCAAGTACGGGTAAGTGTCGATCAATTTTCAACGGGCGTGGCACTTTTTCTGATAGGCTTGTTTCAAAAAACAGTGATGGCAGATGCTTGGTTTGCACCCGTGGTTGACCAAGTCTTTAATCAGTCAGCTCAAGCCAGCAGTACCGATGCATGGTTGGGGTCTTTGTTTTTCACAGGTCAAATATTTTGTGACTTTTCAGGTTATTCTTTGTGTGCCATAGGCGTGGCCATGTGCTTGGGTTTCAATCTGCCTGTTAATTTCAAAGCACCGTTTGCTGCGGTTGGATTTTCTGACTTTTGGCGTCGTTGGCATATATCATTGTCCTCTTGGTTGAGAGACTATTTATATATTCCTTTGGGTGGTAATCGACACGGCTTCTGGTCAACGGGAAAAAATTTAATGTTTACCATGCTACTGGGTGGGCTGTGGCATGGTGCCTCCTGGACATTTGTGCTTTGGGGGTTTTTACACGGATTGTATTTGTTGATTGAGCGCGGATTGAAACGATGTTCATGGCCAAAATTATTCAGTTCAACCGCTATACAATGGTTGTTTTCACTGATGACATTACTTTTTGTGGTGTGGGCTTTCGTGGTTTTCAGAGCGGAAAATATGACGCAGGTCAGTGAAATGTTCCGTGCTATGTTTGGTATGCAGCTTGTTGATGATTTGTTGTCGTGGGATGTGTGGATGGGTTTTGTGCTTGCGGCTTTTGTGACTTTATTGCTGGTTCAATGGAGGTTGCGACACAGGCTGATGTCAGATGTATTGATGGCAATGCCTTGGTGGTGTCGCAGTGCATTGCTTTTTGTCTGTGTGGTTTTAATAATCTTAGGTTCAGGAGAGAAAGATGCTTTCATATATTTCCAATTCTGAACCATCAGACAATGTTGCTTGGGGTAAATCATGGCTTTTATTGGTCGTGGCCTTGCTGATTTTTTTTGGTTTGTATGAGCTTTGGTTGAAAGCACAAGGCCATGAGGCCTCTGTGGTTTCTGACCAAGATTTGTGGTCATATTACCGCAAGAAAGCCCAAGATAACCCTGATGCACTTGTCATATTAGGTGCGTCGCGTGCTCAATTGGGGCTACACAGTGAAACCATTCGAAAAACCATGCCAGAAAAAGATGTTTTTCAGTTGACCATCAATGGGCAATATCCGATGGCCACATTTGAATCGTTGGCTAATGATGAGTCATTTGTAGGAGAGGTATGGGTTTCTTTGGTTGCTCAAAGCTTAGAACCTGTTTACTGGGATATGCAAAAGCCAAATAATCGGTATTTTGAGGATGAAGCCACTTGGGATAAAAGCACCAATGCTTATTTGTCATCGTGGTTGCAATCAAAGTTTAGGTTCCTGCACCCTGAATTAAATGGACAGATATTAGTTCAAAAGGTACAAAAAACAGGCGCCTTTCCTAAACCTTTTTATGTCAAAGAGCATTTAGACTTGTCAAAATCGGGCGATTACTCAGATCTGAATAAAGATGAAATGGTCAAGCATTTCGTTAAACAAAAAAAACAAAACTACCAAGACCAACCACCTATGGACTCATCGACTTGGTCAAATCAAGTTGATAAAATGAAACGGCTGAGTCATAAAATAACAAGCCGAGGTGGACGTGTTTTGTTGATTCGAATGCCTACGGATAAGGGCCATTGGGCGCTGGATGAACAGTATTACCCAAAATCAACATATTGGGATGTGATTGAAAAGTATGAAGGCTGGCAGTCGGTTCACTTTAAGGACTATGTTTTACTTGATAGTTTTGTACTCCCAGACAGTTCTCACCTAGATGCCAAAGATGCCCCTTTTTTCACCGCATCCCTTTTGAATATGGTGAACGGTTTGTGACAAATCTTTGCAATTAAAATCCGGGTAGATTGTTACAATAGTCCCACTTTTGATACCCCCCCCCGCATCTCCCCATATGTACGCTTGGATATTTGATAAAAAATACCTGAACAGGTTTATTCAGCATGCCGTTATTTTTGCAATTTTGTGTGCGGTTATTGTTTTTGTTTCACTGAAACGATTACCTTTGAAGTTAGAAGTTCATTGGTTAACCATCATCAATTTTTCGTTCTTGACCTGTATATCATATGCATTCTTTGCGATTAATAATGTTTACGCCAAGAAAATAAAAGCACAGTCTTTGCCATTTGGTTTTTTCTTGAGTTTTTTAGGTTTTGCATTTTTGACTTTGGGCTTGGTGTTTCAGAGCTCTGGTGATGTGTTGGTAATTTTGGCATCCTGTTTTGGCGCCATTGGTTTTTCTGTAACTGCTTATGGCACTTTAAAGTGGGTGCAATACAGTATGAAGGTTAAAAGAAAAATTCGGTCCAAAACTGAGCAGGACCAGTTGACCGGATTATATAGCCGCAGAGCGCTGGCTACTCATGCAAGAAATGAAAAAAGATTTGCAGAAAATACAGATTCAGCGTTGTCATTGTTGTTAATTGATATTGATAACTTTAAACCGGTCAATGACATTCATGGACATGATGTGGGTGATTTGGTTATCAGAAAGCTATCTGCCTTACTTAAAGATAAGATTCGTAAAACAGACAATGCTTACCGTTGGGGTGGTGAAGAATTTATGGTGATTTTGCCGGTGACTGACTTAGATGAGGCGTTTGGCGTGGCAAGTAAATTGTTGATTTCAGCTGAAGAAATCAGTGTGGGAACAACTGATACGCAGATTAACATCACTGTAAGTATTGGTGTGGCGCAATGGTGTCGTGGAGAGTCATTAACTGTTGAAACCTTTAAGCGCGCAGACAAAGCCTTGTTAGCAGCTAAAAATACAGGTAAAAATAAAGTGGTTAAAGCTTAAGTCGGTTAACTGAATTAAAGGCCAGACAATCTGGCCTTTAATACGCTTATGGTTTTATTCTATAAATGGTTTGTCTGCTTCAGCATGAGATGTCAGTAAATTGGCTGCTTTAAAACGCAGTCCATGTTGTTTTTCAAGGTCTTTCAATGTGCTTAGCACTTGATCGGCCCCTGTGGCATCTACATAGCTGAATGGACCGCCAGTGAATGGAGGGAACCCCAAACCAAGTATGGCCGCCAAGTCACCATCTTTGGCAGAGAACAAAATGCCTTCTTCTAAACACAATACGCATTCATTAACAAAGATCAGACCGATTCGGTTCTGGATGTCTTTCTTAGCAAATGTTTTGCGCTCTTCGCCGCCGAAGTATGAGTAAATGTCTTTGTTGACTGTTTTGCGGCCTTTTTTCGGGTAGTTATAAAAACCTTTTCCAGTTTTACGACCAAACAATTTGGCATCCGCAAGTTTTTGAACTGTGGTGTCTTGTTCAATGCCACGTTCAACAAACATGTCACCGAGAGAGCCACGTGCAATGTGTGCACCAACATCAATACCCACTTCATCCATTAACGACAATGGGCCGACAGGGAAGCCCCAATCTTTCATGGCATTGTCGATGTCTTCAATTGAGCCGCCGTCATGTAATACTTGAATGGCTTCATGTGTCAATGCTGACAGAACGCGGGTTGTGTAAAAGCCAGGACCGTCTTTAACTGTGATAACGGTTTTGCCTTGCTTGATACCGACATTGGTGGCCATCTGTCTTGCTTTCTTAGACGTTTTATCAGTCACAATCAGTTCTAATAAAGGCATTTTAGGCACTGGAGAGAAGTAGTGCATGCCAACCACGTTTTGTGGGTTAGCAGCCTTGGCAGTGATGTCAGCCAAAGGCAATGATGAGGTGTTGGTGGCAAAGACCGTGGATTTTTTGCAGCGGCCTTCAACATCTGCCAATATTTTTTGTTTCAGGTTGATGTCCTCAAACACGGCTTCGATGATCAAATCACTGTCATTGATGTCTTCATCTTTGGTGGTTGTTTTGATTTTTGACATCATGCGGTCACGTTCTACTGCCCCCATGGCTTTTTTCTTAACCATTTTAGAAAAATCAGACCAAATGGTTTGCAGCGCGCTGGCAAGTCCTTGTTCAGAAATGTCTTTCAGTACCACGTCATAACCGTTTTTGATAGATACTTCGGCTATGCCTGCGCCCATAAAGCCCGCGCCAATCATGGTCAGTGCATCGACATTTTCAGTTTTGTTGTTGTTTTTAAGTTTTTTGTTGTCTTGCATGGCCATGAACAGACCAATCAAGTTCTTACTTGCCTCTGTGGCATGTAATTCACCAAAGCCAACAGCTTCAGCTTCTAGGCCTGCTGCCATGCCGTAACTCAAACCTGTTTCAACACAGTCAAGAATCTTCAGTGGGGCAGGGTAGTTACCACGTGTTTTACGCATCACCGTTTCACGTGCTTTTTTCAGTACGTAATTGCGTCCAGTAGAAGTCATCAAAGCTTTATCGAGTAAGCCCACTTTTTTGGCTTTGCGTTTGATTGGTTGAGAAGCTATCTTCAAAGCAGCTTGCTGTAAGCCTTCTTTATGAACTAAGGCATCAACCAGGCCTGCTTTTTTGGCACTGAATGGGTATATATTTTTACCCGTCAGCAAGCAATCTAAACCAAAACGTAAATTGGTCAATTTAATCAGGCGTTGTGTACCGCCGCCACCGGGTAATAAACCCAGTTTCATTTCTGGTAATCCAAAGACAGTTTTCTTGTCGGTGCTGGCAATGCGGTAATGACAGGCCATGGCCACTTCCAAACCACCACCCAGACAGGCACCATTAATGGCTGCAATGACTGGCTTTTTCAGTTTTGACAGGCGCATCAAAATGGCATTGCCATCACGTGATAACTGCTCAATTTCTTTTGAGTCCTTGATGTCAATGAAATCTTTGATGTCAGCACCGGCAATGAAACAGTTGTCCTTGCCTGAGGTCAATACCGCAGCTTTAACATCTTTGTCGCTTTCAATGTCATCTAATAATGATTTGAACTCATCTAAAAGTGAAACAGATAAGGTGTTCACTTCAGAGCCAACTTGATCCATGATGATGGTTGCGATGCCGTTTTCTTTTGTTATTTTAAAATTGGCCATGATTTATCCTACCCTCTTTAACAATATAGAAGATCCCAGTCCGCCTGCCGCACAGGCACTGATTAATGCGTATTTTCCTTTGGTCTCAATTAAGCGTCTTGTGGCTGAAGTGAGCAGGCGTGAACCTGTCGCGCCAAAAGGGTGTCCTAATGACAATGAACCACCTTGGGTATTGATTTTGTCCATCGGAATTTCGCCAAATGCGCCATCCAAACCCAATGATTTTTTGCAAAAATCTTCATCTTGAATTGCGGCTAAATTAGCCAATACTTGACCCGCGAAAGCTTCATGTATCTCAAATACGTCAATGTCTTCTATTTTCAATCCCGCTTCATTTAACAGTTTGGTTAAAGTGTAAGCTGGGCCTAATAGCAATTCACCTTGTGGGTTTGATCCTGAAAAGGTAAAACCTTCAATCACCACCTTTGGTTTTAATTTCCTTGCTTTGGCTTCATCGATGTCCATCAGCAGACTGACGGCCGCGCCATCAGTAATTGGGGATGCGTTACCTGCAGTAATCGTGCCATGAGGGCGCACAAAAGCGGGACGCAGCGTGCTTAATTTTTCCATTGAAGAGTTGGCATAAAAAGTATCGTCTTGCTCTACCACTTCAAATTTCGGTTTGATAGGCAAGGCAACAACTTCAGTTTCGAACTTACCGTCTTCCCAGGCTTTGGCTGCTTTGTGGTGTGAATTCAAAGCGAATTCATCTTGCATCTCACGTGTCACACCGAATTTGGCTGCCAGTTGATCAGCATCTTGACCCATAGACAAACCAGTTGAAAATTCAGCAATCGCTGGTGCAACAGGTACCAATGATTTGAACTTGAATTGTTTGAACACTTTCCAGAAACCGCCCAAACCTTTGGCTTTTTGCGCAGTCAGTAATGTTTTTTTGAAGGCATCTGAAATTCGAACCGGTGCGTCCGATGATGATTCCACACCGCCTGCCACGGCCACTTTTGCAGCTCCTAATTGAATGGATTGTGCGGCATTTGTGATGGCGACATTGGCAGAAATACAGGCCATGGTCACTGTGTAAGCTGGTGTATCTAAGTTATAACCTGCGCCAATCATGGACTCACGAGCAATGTTAGAAGTCGCAGCATTGTGCGTCACACTGCCTAAAGTGATTTGATCTGTGTCGTTTTCAAGAAAGTCGTATCGGTGCTTCAATTGGTTCAATGCATGGCGAGCCAAATCATAGGCTTTTAAATCTTGGGCCTTGCCTGTCGGGGCTTTCATGAAAGGTGTGCGTACACCATCGATGACAGCAACTTTGGAGTCTTTGAAGATCATAATGTCGTGGTTATTTTGAAAGTCATATATTCTCACCATACGCATGCGTATTGTCAAGTGAAACCATGGAGTTCGTTACATAGAGAGGTGATTTAAACAGATTTTAAAGTTTGAAACTTGAGCATAAAGTAATGAATGTTGATAAAGCATTTCAAATGACAACAATTTTTAATGTGATATTGGCCTGAAGGAATGAATATAAATTTAAATGATAAAAATGTCCGTTTTCCAAAGTGTTTAACGCATACCTATTTTGAGAGGGGTGAAATAGTTTTTCAGCTCCATACATTTTATTAAATACGAGGAACAGCCATGAAAAAAACAATTTTAATCACAGTGATGATGTCAGTTATCTGCGGGGCACATGCAGGTGGTGTATCGGTACCACACACTTTTTCACCCAATACGCCGGCGAAAGCGAGTGAAGTGAATGCCAATTTTGCGGCATTGGTGGCGAAAATTAATCAGCTAGAGAACAGGATTGCTGATTTAGAAGGGAATTCAGTCATTGCCCTAGACGGTGTTTTAAAGCTAGGCACTTATGATGACGATGAACAATATCCGACTGCTATATTTGAGGGTGTTAACTTACAAGTAGTCGACGGTACTGGAGCAACTGTTAGTGCAGTTGGCACTGGTAATATCATCATTGGTTACAATGAAAGTGGCGCTAATGCTCCTGAGTTTTGCTCAAACTCCGCAATAGGTAACGAAACTGATTGTACCAATGATGGTTCTCTCTGGTCAAATAATGTACACAGTGGCAGTCATAATTTGATTTTAGGGGAGAGTAATTCATATACGGAATTTGCTTCAATTGTGGCAGGTAACAATAATGTTGTGCAAGGCACTTTTGCCAGTGTATTAGGAGGGAGGTTAAATAAAATAACTGGAGATCATGCATCCATTATAAGTGGTTTTGCCAACAGGGCATCTGGCGCAAGCTCTGTCGTCATTGGAGGTCTTCAAAACACGTCTTCTGGAGTTGAGTCAACAGTAGTAGGAGGTAGATTTAATAATGCCAAAGGTTTAAGGGCGAGTATATTGGGAGGCGAAAGCAATCAATCTATAGGGCAATATTCAACTATTTCTGCAGGACAACTCAATAAAAGCTTGAGTGATTTTTCTTCCGTGGCAGGAGGTCAAAATAATAAAGCAGGTGGTGATGAGAATGATTCAACAATAGGAATTCATGCATCGGTCAGTGGTGGTACACAAAATCAAGCTGTAGGAACTTATTCGTCTGTAACTGGTGGTGGTGGAAACCAAGCATCAGGTGAGTTTTCATCTGTAACTGGCGGGACTGTGAACTTGGCATCAGGAACAGGTGCAGTGGTCAGTGGGGGCACTGAGAATATTGCTTCAGGTGAGCTTTCATCGGTTACTGCTGGTGAGGATAATGAGGCTTTAGGGAATATATCTTCTGTAACAGGAGGTGGTGATAATTTGGCATCAGGGGTTGGCGCTGCTGTCAGCGGTGGTGTTCAAAATGTCTCCAGTGCGCTTGGCGCCACAATCAGCGGTGGGCAAGCGCGAACAGCAACAGATGAATTTGACTGGGTTGGTGGTTCATTGACAGAGGATAACTAAGGAGATGATGATGAAAAAATATATCATGCTTCTTTGTTTAATTTCTCAACCACTGTTTGCTGGTGATTTAATTTTCAAAGCTGGCTTTGAAAACCGGGGTTTGGTTTCAGGAACTGTCAATGGATTGACAGCTTCTGGCTTGAGTTTATCGCTCAACTTTGGGCCAAATTTAGAGTTTTTATCCATTGATGAGAATGGTTCGTTTACATTCTTTGGCGAAGTCATTATTGGCACAACTTGGACTGTTGCCATCAACAGCCAGCCAGCTGGTCAAAACTGTGATTTACAGAATAACTCTGGCACAATGGCACCAGGCGGAGCCAATACCTTGGTTGTTGATTGTGGTGATGGAAGCAATAACTGGGATGAAATGAGCTGGGATCAAGGCAATTGGCAATAATACACCGATTGATTTAATCTACACAAACCCGGGCTATTTGGCTTGGGTTTTTTATTGTCTAACTACTGTTGTAACTCTCGAAAAAGCCACAGCTTGGCAACTGACCAATCCCTTTGTACCGTTTTACTTGAGACAGATAGCACTTCGGCGATTTCTTCGTTGGTCAGACCGCCAAAATATTTCATGGTGACTATTTCGGCTTGTCTGGAATCTAATTGTTCCAGTTTAAGTAAAGCACTGTCAAGGGTGTCAAGCTGGATGGCGTTATCATTATTGGGGCTAAACTCTTCCTTAAATGTCAGTAAAGTTTGGTTGTTGCCACGTTTATTTGCATTGTTCTTTCGATATTGCTCAACCAAAACCCGTCGCATGGTGCGCGCTGCCATTGAGAAAAAGTGCGTGCGGTTTTGCCAATCTACACTGTCTGCATCAACCAGACGTAAATAAGCTTCCGAAATCAGTTCGGTGCATTGAATGCTGTTTTTCTTGTTCCGCTGTAACTGAATTTGTGCCAAGCGGTGTAATTCCGAGTAAACCTGAGGAATCAGTTTGTCCAAAGCTTGTTGGTCACCAGCCTGCCAACGGTTGAGTAGTAGGGTTACTTGGACGTTGTTATCAGTCATTGTTTTGTTTTTTTTTGTCTTCGGTTTAACTCTTCAAATAATTCCAACAGATCTCGAGTTTTCATGCCTTTTGATTTCAAATAATCAGCCGTCTGTTGTGCATCTTGTAGTTTGTTTAAGTAGATTTCTGCATGTAACTTGTTGTGCACAAAATGCAGCTCTTCGTTTTTCTCTGTCAGTTTAAGGACTCTTTGGTAAGCGTCCTTAAAAATGTCATTGCTGGCGCTAATCGCACCCTGTTCAAACAACAGCTGGCCTTTGATGTTCATGTTACTGATCATGTCATTTTCTGTGGATTGGTTGTCCGGGTCCCAGTGGTTTAGTTTGTGGCTTATGGCCAAAGCTTTGTCTATGTTTTCAAGGGCTTTTTCAGGTTGATCCATGTTTCGATAGAGGCCAGCCAGAAAACCGAGGTCGATCGAATGGTTAAAATTCAGGCGAAACTCATCAGGGGCTTGTTGCAGTGCTTGCTCACTGACTTGGGCCATTTCAATACAAGCCTTGAGCACTTGCTGATCAATCTTTATCTGATACAGAGTATTACAATGCATGTAGCTGATGTCAGCATAGTTCGACAACAGGGACGGCAGTTTTGCCGCGGCATCTTTGGCCACTGGAGTGACTTCTGATAACAGTGACAAGGCGGTATCTAACTCACCTTTGCGCCTGTATGTGTCAGTAATCATGTACGTTGCTCGTAAATATAACCACCAACGATCATGGGTGCTGGGTTTGTTCACAGACAATTTATCAGCAGGAAAGTTTGTGGTCAGTTTTTTTCCGATTTTAACAGCAGTCTTTAACTCTAAAAGTGATTGATCAAAGTCACCTGTGATGGCTAAAAGTTCACCAATATTCATGTGAACTTGGCCATACCTCATGAGAATCTCTTCATTATGAGGTTGTTCATGGTAGAGCTGAGTTAAAATTTTCTTTGCTTTTGTGTAAGTGCTCAAAGCTTTTTTTGTGTTGCCTTGGTCATCGAATACGGAAGCAATTTTAATCAGTGCCAGTGCTTGTTTGTCATGGGTTTTTTGACTCTGTTCTGCGTCGAGGTTGTTATAATAGGACAAGGTTTCAGTGGCGGCGGATTCCAGCAACCCCAATTTTCCCAATGCGCGCAACTGTGGGTGTAAGTCATGCAGCATGAAACTGGCCAACTTTTCTGCTTCTATGCGAGCTGTATTGGCTTTGTTTGTCTCATACTGCAAATCAGTGGTGTATTTCCAGCCTGAAAACAGTACCAATGTGAGTAAACTCATGGCCAAAGCCATCCTGATTCGTCGTTTGGGCAGTGCTTGGATTCGGTTTATTTCGTTAAGTACACTGCGAGCCGAGGGCCTGTCTTCAGCATTTGGAGCAAGCAGTTGTTGGATTAACTTGGTTTCTGCTGCTTTGATGTCTTTGGGGATTTGATATTGGGCTGCTTTGGTTCGAGCGATCAGTTCATCGGCAGTTGAATTTTTTGGGTGCGGTTGCCGACCAGAAAGGAGTTCACACAGTATGATACCCAAACTCCATAAATCAGTTGCAGTTGAAGAGGGTTTGCCTAAGGTTTGTTCTGGTGACATGTATCCTGGTGTGCCAGCGATTTGGGTGTGTTGTGAGGGGTGCTGATGATTTGTGGCTAGAGGAGGTGTTGTTGTATTTTCTGTTAATCGGGCTAAACCAAAGTCGAGTATTTTGACCACGTTATTATCTGTGATCATGATGTTTTCTGGTTTTAAATCGCGGTGTATTATGCCCCTTTCATGTGCAGCAACGAGTGCATTGGTAATTTGTTTGGCGATGTCAAGCACATCAATCTTTTCTTGTGAACTGAGTGCTTCACGCAATGTCTTGCCGGTGATTAATTCGAGCACCAAAATATCTGTGTTGTTTTCGCTGAAAAAATCAAAAACTTGGCAAATGTTAGGATGCAGTAAACTGGATAAAATTTGGGCCTCGTTTAAGAAGTCTGATTTGCCTTGTGATGAAAGCTTGTATCCAGCTTTGATGGCCTTAACCGCGACAGGTCGCTTCAATACGGTATCAATGCCAGCATAAACTTCGCCCATGCCGCCAGTAGCAATCAAGTGTTTGAGTTGGATTTTGCCGATTTTATCTTTCAGTTGTGTTTCGTTGTGATGATTGGGGTCGTCAATTTCTATGGCGTTTTCCTCTAAAAAATCTGGGGTGATTTCTTGGTTGAGCAGCATCTCAACTTCTTGGCGTAATTCATCATCACTGCCACATGCTTTTTCAAGATAAGCAGGGATTTGTTCAGGGGGAAGTTCTAATGCAGTAGAAACCACGGTTGTGATTTTTTTGTATTGCTCTGGGTGCATTTATTATGGCGTATGAATTGTAGGCGACTGATATGTTATCACATCTGTGAGTGACTGAGATTGAGTGATGTCTTGGGGGGGTGTAAAAATACACTGAATCAGGTCGTCCTAAATGTTTTTAAAGATTAAATGATTCTTGTTTGGTTATAAAGGAGCGTAAAAACAGGATTTCTTACTGTATTTGCTACAAATGGCCTATGTTTTATAGTAAGATGCGCGCACTTTATGGTCGGGTGACTTTTGTTCACAGAAATGTGGGTGAAGAATTTCATTGAAACCGACCAATTTGTTCCACTTTATCATTGATGATAAAAACAAGATTGAAAGACATGACAGATTTAACTAAATACAGAAATATTGGTATCTTCGCTCACGTTGATGCGGGTAAAACCACAACAACCGAGCGTATTCTTAAACTGACCGGTAAAATCCATAAATTGGGTGAAGTGCATGATGGTGAATCTACCATGGATTTCATGGATCAAGAAGCTGAGCGTGGTATCACCATTCAGTCAGCTGCGACCACTTGTTTTTGGAAAGACCACCGTTTCAACATCATCGATACCCCAGGTCACGTTGACTTCACCGTTGAAGTTTACCGTTCTTTGAAAGTATTGGATGGCGGTGTTGGTGTATTCTGTGGTTCAGGTGGTGTAGAGCCACAATCTGAAACCAACTGGCGTTATGCCAATGAATCTGAAGTGGCACGTTTGATCTTCGTGAACAAATTAGACCGCATGGGTGCAGATTTTTACCGAGTCGTAGACCAAGTTGAGAATGTTTTGGGTGCTAACCCATTGGTGATGACTTTGCCTATCGGTATCGAAGATGATTTTGTTGGTGTTGTTGACGTATTGTCTAAGAAAGCATACGTTTGGGATGATTCAATGCAACCTGAAAACTATGAAGTGCTGGATGTGCCAGCTGACATGGTTGATAAAGTTAATAAATACCATGAGCAATTGATCGAAACTGCCGTAGAGCAAGACGATGATTTGATGATGGCTTACATGGAAGGTGAAGAAGTTGCTATGGAAGACATCAAACGTTGTATCCGTAAAGGTACTCGTGATTTGGCTTTCTTCCCAACTTACTGTGGTTCAGCATTTAAGAACAAAGGCATGCAGTTGATCTTGGATGCGGTTGTTGATTACTTGCCATCTCCTGTTGAAGTTGATCCTCAAGATTTGACTGATGAAGAAACTGGTGAACCTACGGGTGAAAAAGCGATTGTTGCTGTTGATGAGCCATTCCGTGCTTTGGCATTTAAAATCATGGATGACCGTTTTGGTGCTTTGACCTTCGTGCGAATTTACTCAGGTAAAATCAACAAAGGTGACACCATTTTGAATTCAGCTACAGGTAAAACTGAGCGTGTTGGCCGTATGGTTGAGATGCATGCTGATGACAGAAACGAATTGGATTCAGCGCAAGCTGGTGACATTTTAGCCATCGTTGGTATGAAGAATGTTCAAACAGGTCACACATTGTGTGATGTGAAGCATCCTTGTACTTTGGAGCCAATGATCTTCCCAGATCCAGTAATCTCGATTGCTGTTGCACCTAAAGACAAAGGCGGCTCAGAAAAAATGGGTAACGCTTTGGGTAAAATGGTTGCAGAAGATCCATCTTTCCAAGTTGAAACTGATGAAGATTCAGGCGAGACTATTTTGAAAGGTATGGGTGAGTTGCACTTAGACATTAAAGTGGACATCTTGTCTCGAACGTTTGGTGTTGAATTAGAAGTGGGTGCACCACAAGTGGCCTACCGTGAGTCAATCACAGCGCCTGTGACGGATTCTTACACGCACAAGAAACAATCAGGTGGTTCTGGTCAGTTTGGTAAAATTGATTACACCATTGAGCCAGGTGAAGAAGGTTCTGGTTACGTATTCGAATCAACTGTAACCGGTGGTAACGTACCTAAAGAGTACTGGTCTGCGATCGAGAAAGGTTTCCAAAGCTTGATGGAAGAAGGTCCATTGGCTGGTTATCCTTTACAAGATTTGAAATTCACTTTGCAAGATGGTGCATACCATGCAGTGGATTCATCGACTATGGCTTTTGAAGCAGCTGCTAAAGGTGCATACCGTCAATCAGTTAAGAAATGCTCACCACAAATCATGGAACCCATCATGAAAGTGGACGTGTTCACACCAGAAGATCATGTGGGTGATGTGATTGGTGATTTGAACCGCCGTCGTGGCATGATCAAGTCACAAGATCCAACACCAACAGGTGTTCGAATCAAAGCTGACGTTTCATTGTCTGAAATGTTTGGTTACATCGGTTCATTGCGTACCATGACCTCAGGTCGTGGCCAATTCTCTATGGAATTCTCGCACTACAACCCATGTCCTGCTAACATTTCTGAAGAAGTGATTGCAGCGGCTAAAGCACGTAAAGACGCGAGTTAATTAAATTTAATTCGATTCACAAAAGCTTGAAAAAAAAGGCGTCCAATAGGGCGCCTTTTTTTGTGAGCTACTTATTATCTCTGGTGCAATTATTAGAGTGACAGTTAAAGTAACTGTCGTCAATCAGTTGCGCAATGTTCGCCACAAATCAGGGAGCCTATCATGAAGGTTGATGTAGTTCACACCTGAAGATCTCCTAGATGATGTGAGCGGTGATGTGGTTGGTGATTTGAACCGTCGTCGCGGCATGATCAAATCACAAGATCATAATATAAAACCCAGGCCAACAGCTGTTCGCATCAAAGCTGATGTGCCACTGTCTGAAATGTTTGGTTACATTGGTTCTTTGCGTACCATGACTTCTGGTCGTGGCCAGTTCTCTATGGAGTTCTCGCACTATAACCCGTGTCCTAACAACATTTCTGAAGAAGTGATTGCAGCGGCCAAAGCACGCAAAGAAGCGAAGTAATTCGACTCTAAACAAGCTTGATGAGAAAGGCGCCCAATGGGCGTCTTTTTTTATGGATACATATTTTTAATTTCTGAAATTGGTTAATCCAAATGTTAAAGTTTTATTTACATGCATTGCTTAGTTGGCCTGAAAAATGTCCGTGTAATTCAGATGTTGACCCATCTGTGCGTAAGAAAAATGTGATTCGATTTGGTCCGTATTTAAGAAAGTTGTCTTTTGAATTAATGTCACATTTCATACTCAAATTGATTTCAATTCCGTGAAAATCTATTGTCACCAACTCATTAAAGGCTATTGAGTCAACCTCAAATTGTTCAGGTTTAATTCTGAAGTCGTGGTAATTTAACTGACCGTTGATAGACATCAGGCTGATGTATTTCATGATGTTTTCAGTTGGCGCTTTATCAAAGTCAAAGTCACGCTTAAAAATGGCTTTGGGATTAGTTTTGATGTGTTGGTTGCTGTAATGTTTGGCTTTTTTGTTACATGGGTTATCGAATGTTGAGTAACTGGTGTCAGTTATTTGTCCCTCTGGTGACAGGGTCAATTCGACACTGGCATAATGCCAATCGTCTTCACTTCCTTTATGATTGTAATTAAGGCCACAATTAGCGTATAAAATAATTTTGATATCGTTTTTATTTGAGTGAGGGTAGTAAATGTGTTTGATGATGCTGACACTTAACTCTGCGTCATTGAAAGTATGGTCATACAATTTAATTTTGCCCTGCTTTAATAAGTTTAACGTGTGCTGTTCAATGCTTGTATTGTCTGGATGGGGGTATTGAAACGGTGATTGAAACTTTTGTGCGTGTATTTGTGACATCAATAAAAAAAATAATAATTGCATGGTCATCGAATTGAAAAAATATAATTATAGCGTATTGAGGTCTTTCACAATATTTTGCTGCCGTATAAGGTTAATTGAAGTTATATAAAGCAATGCCATGCAATACTGTTATGGAAATAAATTTCACTAAAAAAATGTTGGCTTGGCGTCCTAAGGGAAACCTTTACTAAATGCGAATATGTAGCAAGTCATCATCAATCAGTTAGATTCCGATCGTAGGGTCTTTGATTGAAATGGTTTGTTTGATGACCCACCTTTTGGAGAAGGAGTAAAAGACACATGCCGTCAATCTGTTAAGAAATGTTCGCCACAAATCATGGAACCTATCATGAAAGTGGGCGTGTTCACGCCAGAAGATCATATTATTAATAGCTAGGCCAACAGCTGTTAGAATCATTTTTTAGCGCTGAATAAAAATTGTTCACCACCTAGGTATGCATATTTTTTTGACCAATACACGATGGCATTCACTTCTTTGAAACCAATTTTTTTAAGGGTGTCCAGCAGTTCCCAGCCGAAAGTGTAATAGCTTAGGCTGCCTTTCTTTGATACAGGATTGCCGTGATATTCGGGTTTCTCGTGAAAAATTGTTTTGCCTTTTGAGTTTACTGAAGCGCGAACCAGTGTTTGATAAGCTTTTGGATTAAAAGGAACTGAAAACATAAGGGTTCCGTTATTTTTAAGCGACCTAAATATTTCATGGAGCGCATCTTTATAGTTTGGAATGTGTTCAAAACAGTCAAAAGATTAGACGTATTTAAAGTGATTGTCATTAAATGACAGTTGGGTTAAATCTTGGTGGTTCAGTTTGTCGGGTAACAATTTGAGTTGAAACCTGAGTTTGTTTAAAAAAGAGCTTTCAGTCATGTATTCGCTGCCGACAGTATTGGTGTACTTGTTTTTTAGCCACTTATATAACAAAGTGTGTTGCTCTGAGATGTAAATAGTGTCGCATGGTTTTGGCTTGATTGTGGTCTCAAAAACTTGAATCGCCCCACGAACTCTGTTATTAAATTGTGTTGATTGACACACCAACCTTTCCCTGAAATTGATTTCACCTGAGTGTGCGTATTTTTGATCCAGCAAAAATTGGCTTTCACGTTGTATAGGCCAGCTATAACCATGAAATAAATGCTGTTGCTTTGATGCCAAGGCTTGTGTTAACTGTTGCTCTGTTTTTTTCAGTTCTTTCAACTGCTGTGTTTGACTTTCTATCAGTTGTAAAAATGATTCTTGATTTTTAATGTGAAAAAGGTGCATGTGCTATGAGGTTGACTGTGCAAAGAAGAAAATTATACATTGGTTCAACAGCCGTTCTGGGGTTATCGCACAGAGTTGTCAAATACATGAGTGTTGGGGTGCAAAATACCCATACATAATATAAATAAACTGTTCACTAGTAAAAAATAGTTTATCGTTTTTATGATGAGGTAGACATGTCCTTATTTTTTAAAATGACTGCGGCTGTCAAGTGAAAAGGTGTCAGGATATAAGAAGAATTGGGCTTGGGAATGTACAGACTGAAGTTGTTCAGTTGTTGTTATGATTCCTGAATGTGAGTGTTTTTCAACATCTTGTTTGTGCATATTCAGTTGCATTTTTAGTTCGCAAAAAGTTTTTTTGAAGATGAATTAGGTAATCATTTACAATGTGATGATGGGTATAAAATTCAATATAAAAATGTCGGCTTTGCGGCCTTATGGGGCACCGTCAAACAAAACCAGTACACCAGCAGACATCACCAATCAATTGGAATCTGATCGTGGGCGGATTATTCAATCGGCGTCTGTCAGGCGTTTGCAGCAGAAGACGCAAGTATTTCCTTTGGAACGCAATGCGGCGGTGCGGTCGCGGCTGACCCATTCTTTGGAAGTGCAACAGAACGGTCGCTATATTGTGAAGACGCTGTTTAAAAAACTTCAAGGTCGCGAAAAAGAGTTGGGTCTGAACGGGTTGGCAGGAGCGGTTGAGTCTTTGGTGGAGATGGCTTGTTTGATGCATGACATTGGTAACCCACCTTTTGGGCACTTTGGTGAGGCAGCCATCAATGGTTGGTTCAATTCAAAGCAATTCAAGAAGTTTAAAGCTTGGAAGACGGTCAAAGGTGAGTCACTGCGTAAACTGCTAATAAAAGACTTACAAAATTTTGAAGGCAATGCACAAGCGGTGAGATTGACTTATTCTTTGCAGCAAATGAACCTGACGCACGCACAAACCGCTGCGATTTTGAAATACACCCGTGGTGCTTGGGAAAAACGTGAAGACAAAGACCCTTTGAGTCAATTAAAAAAGAAGCCGGGTTTTTACTGGTCTGAACGAGAAGCTGTGGCGAAAATGTGCGATGCATTAGAGGTACAGTTAGGTCACAGGCACCCATTCACATATATTATGGAAGCGGCTGATGACATGGCTTATTGTTTGGCTGATATTGAAGATGCAGTTGAAAAAGGTATATTGAACTTGTCCCAACTGTCGGGGTTGATTGTGAAGACGTTCCATGCCTTAGGTGGTGATGTTGATGCCAGCAATATCACGTCATTTAATCACTCTGAAAAAAGTTTAAAAAGAGTGGTTAATGAGGCAATTCAAGCTTCAAAAACTGATGTCATTGATGGTAATCATCAATTTTTCATCAAGTTGCGTATCAATTTGATTCACCATTTGGTCAATCATGCGGCCAATCGTTTTATAGACAATATCGAAACAATTTATCGAGGAGACTTCAACCAAGCCCTATTAGAAGATGATTCTGTAGCGATGCAGATTGTACAAACATTCAAGGGTATTGGGTATAACCATGTTTTTAATCACAAAGAAGTGCAGACCTTGGAGCTGCAAGGTCATCAAATCATCACGGGTTTGCTTGATATTTATGCCAAGGTTTTGAAATTATCCGGCGCAAAAATGTCTGACTTACTTTCGGGTAATAGCGATTGTTTGTATGAGCAGCTCTTGTTCAATCGCATTGATCCAAAGATCCGTAAAGCTTATCAAAAAGCGGTGAAAGAGCAGGGTGGAGAACTGGAGTTTTATTATCGTTGTCGCATGATACAAGACCACATTTCTGCCATGACCGATCACAGTGCCCATGATGAGTACAAAACTTTGATGGTGGCGGATTGATGAATTGAAAGCATTAATTATGTGGCTTGAGTTTGTTGCTGTCGTGTTGAGCGCAGCCGAAAAACCTTAGGTCCTTCCACTCGCTTCGCTCGGTAAGGATGACAAGGGGGTGTTGTGTGCTCGGTCAGGATGACGGGGTGTGGGGTTGTTTGATCAGGGTGTTACGAGATTCTCGTGTCAAGCACGAGAATGACGAAGGATTGTAATGCCATATGTTGAAGTTTTCGTTTCTAATGTGACAATTCCTGAGATACAAGAGGTTTAGGCATGGCATATTCAGATGTTACATTTATTGTGATTTTGAGCCTGATATGACATCATACGCCTTTTAAAAAATTACATACAGCTATGAAAATCAGCAGTGCATTTGACGGTGGCCGCATTGACGTGGTCAAAGCCGATTCTTTTGATGACATCCAACTTAACATCAAAAACGATTCAAATTCAGACTTTAGACAATGGTTTTACTTCCGCATACAGGGTGTGAAAGACCAAAACTGTGTGGTGAAATTTTTGAATGCTGCCGATTGTTTTGTGGCTGAAGGTTGGGAAGATTATGATGTCTGTGCATCGGTTGACCGTGAAGAATGGTTCCGCATCCCGACTGACTATGATGGCAAGCAAATGACTGTTGAATTCACTGCCGATACCGATGACATCTATTTGGCTTATTTTGCGCCGTATTCTTTTGAACGCCACTTGAATTTATTGGCTTTTGCACAACAGTCAGACTTGTGTCGTTTGCAAAGCTTGGGTGAGACAGTTGATGGTCGTGATTTCGATATGTTGGTGATTGATGACGTAGAAAGCGATCAAGCTGAAAAGAAAAATTTGTGGGTGATAGCGCGTCAACATCCGGGCGAAACCATGGCTGAATGGTGTGCTGAAGGATTCTTGGAAACCATTTTAGATGCCGACAACCCAACGTCTCGAACGCTGTTACAGCAGTGTCGATTTTTTGTTGTGCCCAATATGAATCCTGACGGCGCCTACCGTGGTAACTTGCGTGTTAATGCGACAGGTGCCAACTTAAACCGAGAGTGGTTAGAGCCTACCATGGAAAAATCGCCAGAAGTTTATTTGGTGCGCGAACAAATGCACAAGCATGGCGTGGACATGTTCATCGATATGCATGGTGACGAGGCGATTCCCTATAATTTTGTCGCTGGTTGTGAAGGGAATCCTAATTATGATGAACGGTTGAAAGGTTTGGAAGAGGCTTTCAAAGCGGCTTTCCATGCGGCCAGTCCTGATTTCCAAGATGAGCACGGTTACCCTAAAGATGAACCGGGTAAAGGTGATTTGCGCATTGCGACCAATTACGTTGGCGAAACTTTCAATTGTTTGGCTTACACTTTGGAGATGCCATTCAAAGACAATCACGACTTGCCTGATGAGATGTATGGCTGGTCACCTGAGCGCAGCAAAAAGCTGGGTGAAGACATTGTCATAGCCATCAACAACACCACAGACAAAATTTAAATAGATTCATACCATTGCCACAAAGTTGATATAAGCTTTGTGGCATTTTTGTAGAAAAATAAATTCGAATCCCACATGAAAAACTCAATTGCACCAAAACTATCCTTAGCCTTGGCTTTACTCGTCAGTTTCCACAGCCAAGCCAGTACGATGTGTAACCGCACAAGTGTCACTATTGCTGAAGTGCAAGGTGACGGTGCCAAGAGTCCATTGCTTGGTCAAAAAGTCACTGTTGAAGGTGTGGTTGTCGGAGATTTTCAAGGAAAAGGTGCTTTAGAAGGTTTTTATTTGCAGTCGCTCAAAGCGGATGACAACCCAAAGACTTCTGAGGCTGTGTTTGTACATCACTCAAAAACTGATGTGTCGTTGGGCAGTCATGTGGTGGTCCATGGCATGGTGTCAGAGCGCCATGACTTGACGCAAATTCATTCTGCCATGATTGGTGATGTTTGTGCTGAGCAAGTGCCTTTACCTGAAGCAACGGCGATTACTTTACCGCTGTCAGATAAAAATTTAGAGCCTTTTGAAGGCATGCGAGTGACTTTGCCACAACAATTAACCGTGACCGATACTTACAGTTTTGCAAAACACGGTCAGATTACGCTATCTGCTGGCAGGTTGTTCAGTGCCACGCAAGTGGCCATGCCAGGAGCTGATGCCAAGAAGGTGATGCTACAAAATGCCATGAATCAAATCAAGCTTGATGATGGAAAAAATAAATCATTTGCTGATCAGACCATAACAGTTGATCATGTAGGCAAAAGATTCAGTGCCAAAAACCCCGTTCGCTTGGGTTACCAAGTGTCTCCTGTGACGGGCGTTTTAGATTACGCCTTTGGTGAATACAAAATTCAACCGACATCACAGCTTCAGTTTACTGCGGGTGGCAGTTTGCGGACGCCAGTGGTTCAAGGTATCAATGGCCAATTGAAAGTGGCCACATTCAATATAGAAAACTTTTTTCATACCATTGATAACGGTATAGAAATCTGTGGGCCAAAAAAATCTTGGGGATGTCGAGGTGCTGACAGCGAACAAGAGTTTAACCGCCAGTTGAATAAAACAGTGTCAGCGATTGTGCAATCGGGTGCTGACGTGGTTGCCTTGCAAGAGTTACAAAATGATGACGATGCCAGTGTTAAAGCGTTGGTCAACGCCTTGAATAAAGCAAGCAAGACGGCATGGGGTTTTGTTGACAGTGGCTATTTGGCTGATGATGTCATCAAAGTGGGTATTATTTATAAAAAGCAAGCGGTGAAGCCTGTGGGTGAGTTCGCCGTGTTGGACAACAAAAGTGACCCTGAGTTTAAAGTGCACAGACACCGTCCTATTTTGTTACAAGGCTTCGAAACCCGTTCAGGCAAGCAGTTTCAGCTGGCATCAATCCACTTGAAATCTAAAAGTTGTCGGGAAGCTAAAGGTGACAACAAAGCCCAAGGTGATGGACAAGGTTGTTACGCTGGTGAGCGTGCATTGGCTGCCAAACAATTGGTGGCTTGGATTAAGTCCGATCCATTAGGGCTGGGAATAGAACATACTGTTTTGGCAGGTGACTTCAACAGCTACGGCCGTGAAGATTCAATTCGTATATTAGAAGCCGGTGGCTACACGGACTTGGCTCGACATGAGATAGGGGATCAAAATTGGACCACATCTTATCGTGGTAAAGTGGGGGCTTTGGACCACATCATGGTGAGTCGCAATGTGCTTGAATATACCAATGGGTTCAAACAATGGCACATCAACTCAGATGAATTTCGCGGTTTCAGTTACGACCTTGAAGGTTTGGATGAAGGTCAGGATAGGCCGAAGCACTTCTATGACAAAGGGCCATTCAGTTCATCAGATCATGACTTGGTCATCATGGGGTTGGATTTATAAACACAATAAAAAAGCTGTCACAGTATTGTGTGACAGCTTTTTAACCGCATCAGTCTATGTCGCCCAAGGCCATAGTGCCTTTGATATCAATGAATGCAAATTGTGCTTGCTTGTTGTTAGGGTATTTTATATTCAGTACATACCAGGTTTGCTCACCCTCAGGTTCTTCTTCAAATGACATGACGGTGTAGCTGTTTTTGTCGCTGCCTTCCTTGAGTTTGCTGATTTGGTAGCACATGCGATTCAAGATGGTGCGATCATCGCCTTCAGCTGATGCCACATCTTTGTACTTTCTTTCACGGTCACTGCCATTGTAAGCAATCAACCCTGCTGTTCCTGAATAGTCTCCCATTTTGTCGGCGCAAGCTTTGTTGATTTGATGGAAGTTGGCTTCTGCACGTTCTCTTGGTGTGCCTGATTCACCGCATGCACTTAATGTAAGGGCCAAGGTTAATATTGATAATTTTTTCATCATTCTCTCCTGTTTTTTTATTGGTGTTATCCCTTTAAACACATGGGTGAGTCTTTTACTGACATATTTTTTTGTTATCAAGAGACCAAGGTCATAATATTTGACTTACAATGCCAGTTAATAGATTTTTTTTTACGCACATGACACAAGATAACAAAGAATGGTTGTTGAGTTTAAGAACGAAAATTGACGGTATAGATGCAGACATTCAATCCCTGATTTCTCAACGCGCTGAAATAGCCAATGAAGTGGCTCAAAGCAAGTCAAAAGCTGAAACAGGAGGTATTTATTATCGACCTGAACGTGAAGCTCAGGTTTTACGTGAAGTGAAAGCGCGCAATGACGGCCCTTTGAAAGATGAAACTTTGGTGCGTTTGTTCCGTGAAATCATGTCAGCATGTTTGGCACAACAAAAGCCATTAAATATTGCTTATTTGGGCCCTGAGGGGACATTCTCTGAAATGGCGACATACAAATTTTTTGGTCATTCGGTTAAAGCCATGCCAGAAGCCTCTATTGATCAGGTGTTTGCAGAGGTTGAAGCAGGTGTGGCAGATTTCGGTGTGGTGCCAGTAGAAAATTCAACTGAGGGTGCCGTAAATAATACATTGGACATGTTTTTATCGTCACCATTAAAGATATGTGGCGAGTTAGATTTGCCTATTCACCACCATTTAATGAGTCAATGTAAGAACTTGTCTGATGTCAAGGTGGTGTATTCTCACCGGCAATCTTTGGCTCAATGTCGTGCTTGGTTGAAAAATAATGCACCGCATGTAGAAACAGTGTCAGTCAGTAGTAATGCAGCTGCAGCCAGAAAAGCCAGTTATTCAGATCATGCTGCAGCGATTGCAGGAGAGTCAGCAGCGGCGATGTATGGTCTAGAAATCTTGTACAGTGAAATTGAAGATCGGGCTGATAATGCCACTCGGTTTTTAATGATTGGCAAACAGGTTTTGAACAGCAGTGGTCAGGATAAGACATCATTGATGGTGTCAGCAGAGGATGAAGCAGGTGTGTTGTTTCATTTACTGAAGCCTTTGAATGACTGCGGTGTCAGCATGACGCGGATTGAGTCAAGACCATCCAAACAAGGCCGATGGGATTATGTATTTTTTATTGATTTAGTCGGTCATGTTGAGGATGAAAATATTGCCAAAGCAATGCGTCAAATGGAGCGATTCACTAAGCATTTAAAGGTTCTGGGTTCCTACCCACAGTCAGTCTGACATCAGTTCAGCCAAGGCGTGCAAAAAAACAGTTTTTATTGTATAATTGCGCGCCGATTGGCAGGCGAATCTAAAGCCTGCATTTTTCAAAACCTTCATTCAATCAAGTGGCTTATGCCGCTTTTTTCGTTCGAGGGGGACACCACGATTCACTGACAGCTGTGGACACCTTGGAATTCCTTGGGGCATCTTGGCTTGAATCATTCTAGAATATTAAGCAGACGATGAGACAAAGATCTGATCGATTCTGATGAGGACAAAACATGAATATTTTTGAGACCATCGACAAAACCGAACACGAAGAAGTGGTTTTTTGTCATAACAAAGATGTGGGCTTGAAAGCCATAATTGCGATTCACAATACGGTATTGGGACCTGCCTTGGGTGGTTTGCGTATGTGGCCTTATAAAACTGAGCAAGAAGCTTTGAATGACGTGTTGCGTTTGTCACGTGGTATGACTTACAAAGCTGCTGTTTCTGGTTTGAACTTGGGTGGTGGTAAATCTATCATCATAGGTGACCCTAAAACTGATAAATCTGAAGAATTGTTCCGTGCTTTTGGTCGTTTTATGGATTCATTAGGTGGTCGCTATATTACAGCGGAAGACGTTGGTATTGATGTGAATGACATGGAGTATGTGTTTCAAGAAACAGATAATGTGGTTGGTGTTCATCAAATGCATGGTGGTTCTGGGGATCCTTCACCGTTTACTGCATTCGGTACATACCAGGGCATCAAAGCCAGTTTAGAAAAAAAATATGGCAACCAAGAAGTGGGTAATTATACCTACGCAGTTCAAGGTGTGGGCCATGTTGGTTTCGAATTGGTTAAATTGTTGCGTGCCGATGGCGCCAAAGTTTTTGTCACTGATATCAACCAAGAAGCAGTAAACCAATGTGTTGAAGAGCTGGGTTGTGAAGCCGTTGGTTTAGATGAGATTTATGATGTTGATGCTGAAGTTTATGTGCCTTGTGCTTTAGGTGCGACGGTTAATGATGAAACCTTAGAGCGTTTGAAGTGTGACATCATCTGTGGTTCTGCTAATAACCAATTGGCAGAAGAGCGCCATGGAAATGAGTTAGAAAAACGTGGCATGATTTATGCCCCTGATTACGCTGTGAATGCTGGCGGTTTGATGAACGTTTCTATCGAATTAGAAGGTTATAACCGTGAACGTGCGATGCGCATGACACGTAATATTTATTACAACATCAAGAAAATTTATGACATTGCTGAGCGTGATGGGATTGCTTCTTGGCAAGCGGCTGATCGCATGGGTGAAGAGCGAATCCAAACCATGGGTCGTGTGAAGTTGCCTTATATGAACCAACGTAAAGTCAACTTTTCTGGTAGAACTAAAAGCGGTAACAGCTGATGAACTATGATGTCGCACTTTCAGAGGAATTAGAGCTGTTGAGAGACACCGTTCGTAAATTCACTGCTGAAGAAATTTCGCCTCGTGCAGAGCAAATTGACCTAGACAACTTATTTCCTGCTGATTTATGGCAGAAGATGGGTGATTTGGGCTTATTGGGTATGACCATTCCCGGTGAATACGGTGGTTCTGAAATGGGCTATTTGGCTCATTTGGTGGCCATGGAAGAGATTTCTCGGGGTTCGGCATCAGTTGGCTTATCGTATGGCGCACATTCAAATTTGTGCGTCAATAATTTATTCAAGCACGCCAATGAAGCACAAAAGCAAAAATACTTGCCAAAACTGTGTTCTGGCGAGTTTGTAGGCGCTTTGGCCATGAGCGAGCCAGGTGCTGGTTCGGACGTGGTCGGTTCAATGGCTTGTACAGCAAAAGAAGACGGTGACCACTGGGTCGCTAATGGCAACAAAATGTGGATCACCAATGGTCCAGATGCTGATGTGCTGATTGTTTATATGCGAACTGCTGGTAAAGAGGCCGGTTCAAAATGCATGACGGCTTTCTTGGTTGAAAAAGGCATGGCTGGCTTTTCTACGGCACAAAAATTAGATAAATTTGGTATGCGTGGTTCTAACACCTGTGAATTGGTGTTTGAAGATTGCCGCATTCCAAAAGAAAATATATTAGGTGAAGTGAATCAAGGCGTTAAAATATTAATGTCTGGTTTGAATACAGAGCGAGTGGTTCTTTCAGGTGGCCCAATTGGCATCATGCAAGCAGCATTAGATGCAGCGGTTCCTTATGTTGCTGAACGCAAGCAGTTCGGTCAGGATCTGGGCTCGTTCGGTTTGATGCAAGCCAAGATGGGTGACATGTACGCCAAAACACAAGCGTCGAAATACTTTGCATACGGCATTGCCAAAGACTATGACTTGGGCATTGAGTCAAGGTTAGACCCGGCAGCTTGTTTATACTTTGCTTCGACTTCAGCAGTGGCTGTGGCTTTGGAAGCGATTCAAGCATTGGGTGGAAACGGTTATATCAATGAATACCCAACAGGTCGTTTGTTGCGTGATGCCAAATTGTATGACATTGGCGCAGGCACAAATGAAATCAGGTTGATGTTGATTGGTCGTGAACTTTACCGTGATGCCAAAGCTTAAAAATTGGCTTAATATTAAATATCAGTTACAAATTATTTGAGAGAACAAACATGAGTGAAAACATTTACATTGTCGCTGCCAAACGCACAGCGATTGGCTCATTCCAAGGTCAATTTGCCAACACGCCTTCGCCACAATTAGGCGCAGCTGCGATTAAGGCCACAGTGGCTCAAGCGGGTATTGAAGGCGCTGATGTTGAAGAAGCGTTGATTGGTTGTGTTTTGCCTGCAGGTGTAGGCCAAGCGCCAGCCAGACAAGCTGTTTTAGGGGCCGACTTACCTCAGTCTGTTCGTTGCACCACCATCAATAAAGTGTGTGGTTCAGGCATGAAAACGGTGATGATGGCTCATGATGCGATCAAAGCAGGGTCAGCTCAAGTGGTATTGGCAGGCGGTATGGAATCAATGACCATGGCACCTTATGTCTTACCCAAAGCCCGTGGCGGTTATCGTATGGGCCATGCACAAATGTTAGATCACATGTTTTTCGATGGCTTACAGAATCCATACGACGGTAACATGATGGGCGTTTTTGCTGAAAGTTGTGCTGACAAATACACCTTCAGCCGTGAAGCCCAGGATGACTTTTCAGCCACATCGGTTAAACGTGCGATGGCGGCGATTGAATCCGGCGCTTTTGATGAAGAAATCACAACCGTTGACGTTAAAAACAGACGTGATGTTGTTGCGGTTTCAAAAGATCAAGAGCCACCGACTTGTAACTTAGATAAAATTCCAAAGTTGCGTCCGGCTTTTCGTCGTGATGGCGGTACGGTAACGGCTGCCAATGCATCAAAAATTTCTGACGGTGCTTCGATGACCTTATTGGCATCTGAAAGCTATGTCAACGAAAAAGGCTTGAAGCCACTGGCGAAAATTGTCGGTCATCATCAATATGCACATGCACCAGAATGGTTCACAACGGCACCAGTGGGTGCGATGCAGCAGCTACTTGAGAAAATCAATTGGACAGTTGAAGATGTGGATTTATGGGAAATTAATGAAGCCTTCGCTGTGGTCACTATGGCTGCCATGGAAGACATGAACATTGATCATGATAAAGTGAATGTACACGGTGGTGCGACTGCTTTGGGCCATCCGATTGGTGCTTCTGGTAACCGCATTTTGGTCAGTTTGATTTATGCCTTGAAACAGCGTGGATTAAAACGCGGTGTGGCCTCTTTGTGTATCGGTGGCGGTGAGGCCACTGCCATTGCTATTGAACTGGTGTAATCATGAAAATCATCAAAACGGCCATAGATTCGGCATCTTCGCAATTCAGTGAAAACCATGAATTCATGCGCCGTTTGGTGGATGAATTAAAAGGTGAGTTGAAAAAAACAGCCTTGGGTGGCTCTGAAAAATCACGCCAAAGACACACCGGTCGCGGAAAATTATTGGTCCGTGATCGCATACAATTGCTATTGGATCCTGGTAGCGCCTTTTTAGAAATCGCGCCTATGGCGGCCCATGGTATGTACAAAGATGCAGCCCCTGCTGCAGGTGTGGTTGCCGGTATTGGTACTGTGCATGGTCAACCGGTTATGGTTGTTGCCAATGATGCAACGGTCAAAGGTGGAACATATTTCCCAATGACGGTTAAAAAACATTTGCGGGCGCAGGAAATTGCTTTAGAAAACCATTTACCTTGTGTTTATTTGGTTGACTCAGGTGGTGCATTTTTACCACTGCAAGATGAAGTGTTTCCAGACAAAGAGCATTTTGGTCGTATTTTTTATAACCAAGCGCAATTGTCATCTAAAAATATTCCACAAATTGCTGTGGTGATGGGTTCATGTACAGCCGGTGGTGCGTATGTACCAGCGATGTGTGATGAAGCCATTATTGTCAAAGAACAGGGCACCATTTTCTTGGGTGGTCCACCATTGGTCAAAGCCGCAACCGGTGAGGAAGTTGATGCTGAATCATTGGGTGGCGCTGAAGTGCATTCAAGCCAATCAGGTGTGACTGATCATTTTGCAGAAAATGATGAGCATGCTTTGCAAATGGCACGCAACACACTGCAATTTTTGAATCGACCAGCACATGACTGGTTAAAACAAAAAGAACCGAAAGAACCCTTGTATCCAAAAAGTGACTTGTACGGTATTGTGCCTCAAAGTACGCGCATTCCTTATGATGTGAAAGAAATCATTGCACGTATTGTCGATGGCTCAGAATTCCAAGAATTCAAAGCAAAATACGGTACCACTTTGATTTGTGGCTTTGCCCACATCAATGGATATCCCGTCGGCATCGTTGCCAATAACGGCATTTTATTCGCTGAGTCTGCTTTGAAGGGTGCACATTTTGTCGAGTTGTGTAACCAACGTAAAATTCCTTTGGTGTTTTTACAAAACATCACCGGCTTTATGGTCGGTCAAAAATATGAAAATGCAGGCATAGCCAAAGACGGCGCCAAAATGGTGACCGCTGTTGCTTGTGCCCAAGTGCCGAAGTTTACCGTGGTTATTGGAGGTTCATTTGGTGCCGGAAACTATGCCATGAATGGCCGTGCCTATGGTGGACGCTTCTTGTGGATGTGGCCCAATGCCAGAATTTCAGTCATGGGTGGTGAACAGGCCGCATCGGTTTTGACCACAGTCAAACAAGACGGTATGGACAAAGCTGGCATTGAATGGGATTCAACTGAAAAACAGCAGTTCTTTGACCACATTAAAGACCAGTATGAAGATCAGGGTCACCCCTATTATTCGACAGCGCGTTTGTGGGATGATGGTGTGATTGACCCTGCTGACACGCGTCGTGTCTTGGCATTGGCCATAGAAGCCAGCACCCAAGCGGATGTCGGTGATGTGAAATATGGCGTCTTCAGAATGTAAGCTGATTGGCTTTCATGATTAAATTAGATTCAGCAAATTAACGAGATGAAACATGCAAAACTTTGAAACCATCACTTTAGAAAAATCAGCTGGCGTAGCCACAGTGACCATGAACAGACCGGACGTACACAATGCGTTCAATGAAGTGATGATTGCAGATTTAACCACTTGTTTTGAAGGTTTAAATGATGACAAAGAAGTTCGTGTGATCATTTTGCAATCTGCAGGACAATCTTTCTCAGCAGGGGCAGACATTAACTGGATGAAGTCTATGGTTTCTGCTACGCAAGATGAAAACAAGGCAGACTCTGAACGCTTGGCAAAGTTATTGCGTACCATTAATTTTAACAGTAAAGCCACAATTGCTAAAGTACAAGGCTTGGCGCTTGGTGGTGGTGTTGGGCTGGTTTGTTGTTGTGATATCGTTGTTGCTACTGAGGATGCCAAATTTGGTTTAACAGAAGCCAAGTTGGGTTTGGTGCCAGCGGTTATTTCTCCTTATGTCGTTGATGCCATGGGTACAAGGCATGCCAGACGATATTTCCAAACGGCAGAAATTTTTGATGCCAATACGGCTTTTCGTTTGGGTGTGGTGTCAGAGTTGTGTACAGATGCTGAATTGGGTGAAAAAGTGTCAAAACAGGTCAAATTGTTAAATTCAACTGGCCCATATGCAAAAGAAATTGGTAAAAAGCTGGTGATGAGTGTGGTTGGTAGAACGTTGCCTCAACAAAAGAAGTTAGATGAATATACCACGCAAGTGATTGCTGCTGTTAGGGTTTCTGATGAAGGTCAAAAAGGCCTGAATGCCTTTTTAAACAAAGAAAAGCCGCAGTGGTAATCAGTGAAATAAACACAAAATAAACAATATCACAAGTATATTTATTGAATTCTGTGACGCGGTTGTTACAATAAGCTTAATAAATTAGAAAATATAAATTTAAAAAGCGTTAAATAATGACCCATAAAAGCCTACCAATGATGATTGCCTTGGTGCTGGCGTCACCCACTGTGACCCATGCGCAAGAGGACAAAGAATCGCAAAAAGATGAAGCCAACCGCCCGAGTTGGTCTTCTGGTCTGCCTGAAAAACAAGACAAACCTGCCTCTATAACCAAGCCTGATTTTAAGTCTGACCTCAGAGAAGATTTAGACCTTGAAATTGACAGAAGTGATTTTGGATTCAAGCCAGAGCCAGAACCAGAGCCAGAGTCAAAACCTGAGCCAGAACCAGAACCAAAGCCTGAGCCAGAACCAGAGCCAGAACCAGAGCCAGAGCCAGAGCCAGAGCCAGAGCCAGAACCTGAGCCTGAACCAGAACCAGAACCAGAACCAGAACCTGAGCCTGAACCAGAACCAGAACCAGAGCCTGAGCCTGAGCCAGAACCAGAGCCTGAGCCAGAACCTGAGCCAGAACCTGAGCCAGAACCAGAACCAGAACCTGAGCCTGAGCCAGAACCTGAGCCAGAACCTGAAGCTACAGCTGAGGCTGCTGAGTACCAGTGGAAGATTATTGAAAATGCACCTTTGAATTACCCAAGTTCAGCAGCGCGTCAGGGCTTGACTGGTTGGGTGGATGTTTTGGTTACAATTAACCCTCAGGGAGATGTGATTGATACAAAAGCTGAAAATTATTCAAGAAAAGGTCGTGTTTTTGGTCCGCCAGCGATACAATCATTAAAGAAATACAAATTTGACCCGCCAGCTAATCAGGGTATCAACAGCAATGTGAGTCGAATTTATAAAATCGAGTTCAAGCTTTAAGCGTCCTAGAGTTAATTAGGCTCAGGCGTCGCATTTGAACTTTTGCGAGAACCGCAACTTGCCTAGCAGCAAGCTGCGGTTTTTTTTCTCAAATCAAGAGTGATTTTAATGCATGCATTTGATAAAGAATCTATCTGGTTTTCAGAGCCGCCGCCGAATAAAAAACTGCTAATGCCAGTATTTGCAGTTTTGTTGGGTTTTTTTGGTTGGATAGAAATTGTCACCTTTGAGCGAAGTATGGTGTGGGAGTTGACTATTTTTTCCGTTTTTATGTCGTTATCGTTGGGTGCTTTTTGGTGGTTATTGGATCAAGGTGGAGAGTGCGGAAGAAAATTAATAGTAGATAAACACGGTATTCAAAAAGACATTTACTATAAAGGTGCACTGCAACCAAACAGCTCTTACAGAATCAGTTGGTCTAATATGTCGTTGATTCAAATAGGTCACAGTTCTCGTTTGTCATCCGACAGCTTAGGTACTTCAGAAAAACATTACGGCACGTCAGGTGGTGTCATTCACATTCATACAAATGAAAAGGTCAGGTTGCTGGCTGCCAATGAATGGTTTGCAGAACCCAGTCAGTCATTGGCCTTTCTTGGTATAGATGATCACATCAACAGGAGTCATGTCTTGTCAGATGTGATCAAGGCTTTTGCTGAATGTGCCCAAGTTCAAATAAAATAATTCGTATTCAATCACTGGCATTAATTAACGCGCAACCAATTCTTGTGGAACTATTTAATCAATTGCCTTAAATGATATACCAAATCAAGTGCTTGTCTGGGTGTCAAATCATCGGCTGAAATGCTTTTGAGTTTCTTTTCAACTTGAGATTCAGGTGGCGCTGCCACTTCAAATAAAGAGGCTTGAATCGGCGCCTTATTCGATTCACTGTTTTCTAATTGGTGCAAATAACTTTTGGCTTGTTGCAAAGCAGAACTTGGCAAGCCTGCCAAAGCGGCGACTT